>DASUGQ010000078.1:0-26576 GCA_036273935.1 Cyclobacteriaceae bacterium
GGCCCGGAAGATGGACCCCTTTGCTCAGTATGCCATGGTTGTGGTGGACGAGGCGATCAAAGATTCAGGCCTCCCGCTGGCAGAACTTAATCCCAACCGCGTTGGCGTAATCTGGGGTTCTGGTATCGGGGGGCTCTTAACTTTCCAGGAGGAAATGAAAAGTTATACGAGAGGTGACGGCACACCTCGTTTCAACCCCTTCTTCATTCCTAAAATGATTCCTGACCTGAGTGCAGGTCACATTTCGATTAAATACGGATTCCGCGGACCCAACTTCGTCACGGTTTCAGCTTGTGCGTCGTCAACCAACGCCATTTACGATGCGCTTACCTATTTACGGTTGGGCAAAGCTGATATCATCGTAACGGGAGGATCCGAAGCCGCCGTTTGTGAAGCAGGTGTTGGTGGTTTCAATGCATTAAGGGCCCTCTCTGAACGAAATGATTCACCCGAAACTGCCTCGCGCCCTTACGATAAAGATCGCGACGGTTTTGTATTAGGCGAAGGCGCTGGTGCCCTTATTCTTGAAGAATATGAACACGCCAAAAAAAGAGGAGCGAAAATATATGCAGAAGTAATGGGTGGAGGCATGTCTGCCGATGCATATCACATCACAGCCCCTCACCCGGAAGGCGCCGGCATCATCCAGGTAATGTACAACGCACTGGAGGATTCAAATGTAACGGCTGAAGAAATTGACTATGTCAATACCCATGGCACCTCAACGCCCCTTGGCGATCTTGGAGAAATTAAAGCTATTCAAAAGGTATTTGGAGATCATGCCTACAAAATGAACATCAGTTCGACCAAGTCAATGACCGGCCATCTTTTAGGCGCTGCGGGAGCTATTGAAAGTATCGCGTGCCTTCTGGCGATAAATGAATCTGTGATACCTCCAACGATTAATCATTTCGAAGATGATCCAGGGCTCGATCCGAAACTTAACCTCACCTTCAATAAGGCTCAAAATCGCGAGGTAAAAGTTGCCCTCAGCAATACCTTCGGTTTTGGTGGTCACAATTTTTCAGTTATTTTCAAAAAAGCAAGCTAATGCTTGTTTCATTGATTCAAGTAAGTGTTAATTACTAAATTAGCAGCAGATTTGAATTGATTTGTTTGATTTAGAAAAGCAATTGCTTGGTTTGGAAAATTCTTTCAATTCCTAAGGGAAAGTCAAAAACTGATGATCAAAAACTGATCGCAGCTATTAAGAATATAGCGGGGATAACGCCGTCAAATTTAAATCTATATCGGTTAGCTACCGTTCACAGCTCCATCGCTAAAGAAAACAACAACGGATTTAAAGACTCGAATGAACGCCTCGAGTACCTCGGTGATGCGATCCTAGGCGCCGCGGTTGCTGACTATCTATTTAAAAAATTCCCATACAAGAATGAGGGATTTCTGACAGAGATTCGCTCACGTCTCGTGAATCGTGAGTCACTCAATTTATTGGCGAGAAAGATTGGTGTGGCCAGTATCGTTCAATACGACAAAAAGAACTCGCACTTGCAACAAGTGATTCTGGGGAATACCCTGGAAGCAATCGTTGGGGCTATCTACCTCGACAAGGGATACCTGCGGTGTAAGAAGTTCGTCATTGATAAATTAATTAACCCACATCACGACCTTGAGGTACTGGTGAACAATAGTTCGAATTTCAAAAGTAAGGTCATCGAATGGGCACAGCGTGAAGGCCGGGAAATTAAATTTGAAATCATTTCCATAAAAAAAGGAAAGAATCACAAAGAATTTACCGCACAGGTCACCGTCGACAATGAACCAAAAGGAACCGGTTATGGAAATAGCAAGAAAAAAGCAGAACAAGATGCCGCCTACAGAACGTGTGAAATGCTCAGCATATTGGCACTTGAATAGTCGTCGGTTCACCTAAGAAACGCGCTGAAGATATTCCCAAATCATGCTTAGAGTCGCAGGCGGAACAGTCAATCAAATCCCACTTCACTGGCAGAACAATGTTGAGAACATTGTTAACGCAATTGAACAAGCTAAGGAACAGAAAGTTCAAATACTGTGTCTCCCTGAACTTTGCATAACCGGCTATGGCTGCGAGGATATGTTCCTCAGTGATTGGGTTCCGGAAAAAGCATGGGAGCAAATCGGTGTCATTCAAAAGCATTGCCTTGGTATCACCGTTTCTATAGGGCTCCCCGTACGCATTGACAATACAACCTACAACGGAGCTTGCGTTATCAGTGATGGAAAAATACTGGGCATAAGTCTCAAACAAAATTTAGCCCGGGATGGCGTCCACTACGAACCACGATGGTTCGATCCCTGGCCTTCAGGAAAGGTCTCGGAAATAAAACGCAATAACCAGTCCATCCAGGTGGGTGACATCATTTACAATGTAAATGGTATCAGGATGGGGTTTGAAATTTGTGAAGACGGCTGGCGGGAACAACGTCCCGGGTACTCGCTATTTCAACGAGGCGTTGACTTGATTCTGAATCCCAGTGCCAGTCATTTCGCTATGGGAAAAAGTCAGCTTCGCGAAAAGGTGGTCGCGCTTGACGCGTCAAAAAAATTTAAATGCGCCTATGTCTTTGCAAATCTTCTGGGCAATGAAGCCGGCAGGATGATTTACGATGGCGATATCATCATTGCCCAAAACGGAAAATTGATTGGACAGAACTTACGCCTTTCATTTAACCGCTTCGAAATACTCTATTGTGACATAGATTTTGACGATCCGAAACAGAGCCAGGCGCCAAAACTACTGGACAACAAAGATCGAAACGAAGAATTGACAAAAGCGTTAGCGCTCGGGCTTTATGATTACTTGCGAAAGAGCGGGGCAAAAGGTTTTGTGCTTTCATTAAGTGGTGGTGCAGATTCGGGCACCTGTGCCACGATGGTTGCGGAAATGGTAAAACGGGCCAGCCATTCCCTTGGATGGGAGGTTTTCTGTAAAACATTAGGGCTTGATCTCGAAACAATAAATAATGATTGGAGAAAAGCCACAGGCGCGATTCTCTCCTGCGCATATCAAGCTTCAAAGAATTCGTCAGAAAGCACCTTTCTGGCTGCCAAAGAACTGGCAGAATCAATTGGGGCCCAATTTCTCAATTGGCGTATCGACGACGAGGTAATCTCTTACTCGGCAAAAATTGAACATGCTGTCCATCGCAAATTGAACTGGGAACAGGATGACATAACCCTTCAAAATATTCAGGCCCGCGCGAGGTCACCCATCATCTGGATGTTGGCAAACATTAAACATTCAATTTTACTTACAACATCAAACCGCAGCGAGGCAGATGTTGGCTACGCCACCATGGATGGAGACACCAGCGGGAGTCTTGCTCCAATTGCCGGACTGAGTAAACCGTATATTATTCAATGGCTCAAATGGGCCGAACGTGAGTTGAACTACAAGGGACTCAACAGAATTAATGCCCTGCAACCCACAGCGGAATTACGACCGGCAGAAAGGCAACAAACAGATGAAAGTGACCTGATGCCATACTTAATAATGGTTGAAATTGAGAAACTTGCCATCCAGGAGCGAAAGTCGCCTCGAGAAGTATTCGAAGAAATGAAAATAGGCCATGCGAACGTCGGTCAACTTAAAAGTTACATTAAGAAATTCTTTCGACTGTGGTCGATTAATCAATGGAAACGTGAGCGATTTGCTCCCTCCTTTCACCTTGACGATTTAAATGTAGATCCAAGAACCTGGTGCCGGTTTCCTATTTTGTCCAGTGGATTCTCCGATGAACTTGAAAAATTATGATAGACATCAATGATTTTAATATAAACTTGCCAATCTTTAACGTTAGTATTTATTCTTACCTAGTCAACTACACATGAGTCTCCTAAGCTTTATTATTTGGAATGTTAGTCCCGAAATATTTTCTTTTCATCTGCCTATAGTGGATAAACAAATCACGCTAAGGTGGTATGGGGTGCTATTTGCGCTGGGCTTCCTGATCAGTCAGCAAATTCTGTATTACATCTATAAAAAAGAGGGAAAGCCTGAAAGCGATGTTGACCAACTGACCCTATACATGGTGATCGCGACGATCATCGGTGCACGCCTGGGACACGTCTTGTTTTATGAACCCGGTCGATACCTGAGTGATCCGATCAAGATATTGAAGGTGTGGGAGGGCGGTCTTGCCAGTCACGGAGCAGCGATCGCGATCTTGTTCGCACTTTGGCTGTATGCACGAAAGAAGAAACCCGGACAAAACTATTTCCAGGTTGTTGACCGAATTGTTATCCTGGTTGCCTTAACCGGTGCATTGATCCGAACGGGCAACTTCTTCAACTCTGAAATCATCGGTAAACCTACACACTCCAACTCAGGAGTTGTTTTTGCACGAAATGTGACTGAGGCATTGTTGGTCTCCGATAGAGTAGAGGATGTGTTTTACGTGAAGGTTGATTCTTCATTTAATAAGAAAAATTATCCGCCGGTCAAGATGCTCGTTGATTTTAAGAATATGGGCTCTACAGGCGAGCAATTAAAGGCGCAGGTTGACCGCATCGCCAACTATACACAGGTAAGGGAACAAATTGATTTTACTTCTCCGTTTACTTCCAAACTGGTTAAAAATGATAAAGATTATTATTCGTCCATCGTGTTGATGTATATGATTCCAAGGCATCCTGCGCAGCTATATGAGGCCTTCTCTTGTGTAGTTTTGTTCATTCTGCTGTTCACCATATGGAATCGATACAAAGAAAATTTACCGGCAGGCAGGTTGTTGGGCATATTCCTGATAGTCTGCTTTGGACTAAGGTTTTTGTTTGAATTTCTGAAAGAACCTCAGGTCGATTTTGAAAGTCACATGTCGCTGAACATGGGACAGCTATTAAGCATCCCCCTGGTTTTGGCCGGAATTGTCATCCTGTGGTTGTCCTTTCGAAATAAAGCGGAACAAAATTCTGCATCACAATAAGATGATGTAAACTTGTAATGTGAGAAAATTTTGCCGCGTCCCGGCGACTGGAATGAAAATCCAGGTTCAAGAACGGATGCAATATTTAAACCATGGTGATGCAAATGGGGTCTTAGTGTGATAGAATGCTGGCAATTATCTTAACCTTTGCGGGATTACTTTCAACATGGCAGGAAAAAGGCACTAGTGAGAATCCATTTTTCCGAAAAAATCAGACTGACAGTACTTTTGCACCTGACTCGTCGACCCGTTTCGTTCAGATCAACCGGATATTTATCATTGGCAACCGATTGACGCGCGATCATATTATTTTGCGGGAGCTCTCAATGAAAAGTGGTGACACGATCAGCACCATGGAGCTTGACGCCAGAATTGAAAAGGATCGGAAAAAAATCTACAATACACGCCTGTTTAATACAGTGGAGATCAGAAAACTTGAGATCGACAAGGATAAAATCGACTTGCTCATCGACCTCAATGAACGATGGTACACTTTTCCCTCTCCGATCTTTGAGCTTTCAGACCGGAACTTCAATGAATGGTGGCAAAATTATGACCATGACCTGAGTAGGGTGAACTATGGATTGCGATTAAGTCAGTTTAACGTGCGAGGAAGGAACGAGACCTTGCTGGCCACTATGCAATTTGGATTCAACCGTGTTTTCAGCATTCGTTATTCAATCCCCTACATTGATCACAAACAAAAGCAAGGACTCAATGTTGACTTTTACTTTCTTGAGTCCAAGAACCTAGCCTTTCAAACGTTGGATCACAAATTGGATTATTACAAAAGCAAAAGATTGCTAAGGGAAACCCGGGGAGCGTCAGTAACTTATTCATATCGCAATTCATTTTATGAATCGCATGCGGTAAAACTTGAATATGAACAAATCAATGTAGATGATACAATTCCCAAGCTTAACCCAAACTATCTTGGAAGTGAGGTGGTGAATCAAAAATTTATGCGTTTCTCTTATCATTTTTTTTCTGACCACCGTGATGTAATTGCATACCCCCTGAAAGGATATCACTTTCGCCTTTCCCTTTTCCAAAGTGGTTTTGGGCTTGATGTGAAGAAGACCGAAATAATTGCTTCATATTCCCGCTTTATTGATCTGAAGAAAAATTTCTATCTGTCGAACTATACCTATGGTTACTGGAGTAGTCCGCAAGATCAGAGTTACAACCAGTATGGTGTTATGGGATTTCGAAAAGAAGTCCTGAGGGGATACGAAGTATACGTTGTTGAAGGACCTTACTTTTTCATCAACAAAACAACCTTAAAGAAGCGTATTTTTTCACAAATCTATCGGTGGGAAAATGGTCCGGTTGCTCAGTTCCGATACTTCCCTTTGTCAATCTATATCAAGACCTATGCCGATGTGGGATACGTCCAAAACTATCCTTACTACGAACAAAATAATTTCAACAATATCCTTTCGGATAAATTGCTTGTTGGCGCGGGCGCAGGGATCGATATCGTTACAGCCTATGATATGGTATTTCGCCTGGAGTATTCCTTTAACGGCGAAGGACAATCGGGTTTCTTTCTGAATGTGAAAAAAGAATTCTGATCACATTAGCCACCACACACATTTGAGTAGTCGGTTTGATAATTAAAAAATATTTTTAATTTCGTTCAGCTGTAATAAATAAAAAAACAAAAAGATCTCTCTCAATGCTTAAACCAACCTGTGCAATCGCACTATTCGTGTGCGCACACTATTGCTCCATTGGTCAAAGTGTCTCAACATTGATGGGGTCCCGGGCAAACGCACTGGCCTACAGCAGCGCTTGCTTGCAGGACGAATGGTCGCTATTCAATAATGTTGCCGGCCTGTCTAAAGTTGAACAACCATCACTGTCTACCGCTTACGACTGGCAGCCTTCCCTTCCCATTGGTAACCGAATGGCTGCCGGACTCTGTTTGCCCACAAAAATTGGCGTTGCCGGAATTGGATTTTTTCGATTTGGCGATGCCTTGTACAACGAGCAAATTCTTTCCGGCGGATTTGCCAATCAATTTGGATTGGCCTCGATTGGTGCAAAGATCAACTACATACAATACAACGCAGAAGGATTCGGAAGAAAAGGTGTCGTTACCGTAAGCCTTGGTGGAATTGCCGAACTCACGCCCACCCTGAAAGTTGGCGCCTATATAATCAACATTAACCAACCTGTGCTCTCCAAAGATGAAAAAGAAAAGATCCCAACGACGCTTGTCACCGGAGTCGCATTTACTCCGACTGAAAAGGTGATGATAGCGGCCCAAATCGAAAAAGACATCGAATATCAATTCGCATGGAAAGCTGCATTAGAGTATAAACCTTTTAAGAAAGCATCATTCAGGACAGGGTTTAATGTCCATCCGGGGACAGCTTTTTTTGGAATGGGCTTTCAGTCAAAAAAATTTCGGCTCGACTACGCTTTACAATATTCCGTCGTAACAGGAACGGGACACCAGGCCTCCATTGTCTATCACTTCAAAAAAGGATGATGATATGAGAGCGACTTTCGGACTAATGTTGTTGTTAATACTCGGTTTTCCAGTTTACTGCCAGGATAACCCTCAACCCGTCGCAATCGACGTGCAGCAAATCATTGACGACATCTTTGGATCGCAAGACCTTAATGCAGATTACGAGAAACTTTACGAAAACCTCATGCTGTTATTGGCAGATCCGCTCAACCTTAACACGGCGGTGCCTGAGCAACTTCGGTTTCTTGGATTTCTCTCAGAATATCAGATCAATAACTTTTTCGAATATAAAGCAGAACATGGTGACCTGTTAACGATTTACGAACTTCAGGCAGTACCGGGCTTTGATCTTGTCACGATAAACCGCCTGGCACCATTTATAAAAATCGAGACGAAAGCGGATCATATCAATACATCCCTCTTGAAGAGAGTGATTCAAAATAAAAATAACTATGCACTGCTTCGTTATGAACATCTCTTCGAACGTAAGAAAGGCTTCAGCCCATCGACAGAACCAGATAAAATGTTTCTCGGATCCCCCGACCGTCTCTACATCCGGTACCGGAATAGTCGCCCGGGAGATTTTAGCATTGGCCTAACCCTGGAGAAAGACGCCGGCGAATCTTTTCGTTGGCAACCGATGAAACAAATTGGCTTTGACTTTTTCTCTTTTCACGCGCAGGTGATGAATAAAGGAAAACTGGAAAATCTGATTGTGGGTGACTACCAGGTTCAATCCGGGCAGGGGCTTGTCCTTGGCGGACTCTTCGGAATGGGGAAAGGAGGCGAAACGATCACCTCAGTACGCAGAAGCAATCTTGGCGGCCTGCCCTATACATCCTCCTATGAAAATGGATATCTGCGAGGTGTGCTTGCCACCTATCGCGTTATGAAAGCCGTGCATTTCACAGCGTTCGTTTCAAATGCAAATCGTGATGCAAGTTTACAAAATGACAGTCTTGAAAATTATAACGTCGGTGCTTTACAAACTTCCGGATTGCATAGAAACAAAACTGAACGGGCTGGCAGAGATGCCATTGCAGAAACAAATATGGGCGCGATTCTTAATTTCAAAAATCATAAAGTCGACGGCGGATTGATCTGGAATACGATAGCGTTCAATTTACCTTTCAATAGAAAACCCACGCCGTATAGTCAGTTTAATTTCAACAGAAGGGCCAACCACAATGTTTCCCTTTATTTAAACTACAACTTTCATAATTTCACTTTCTTTAACGAAGCGGCAAAGAGTATTGACGGTGGATTTGCCGTGTTGTCGGGGCTTCTTGGAAGCATCACACCAAAATTCGATGTTGCATTTGTTTACAGAAATTACCAACGGAACTACCATACCTTTTACGCCAATGCACTAAGTGAAAGCTCGACCATTCAGAACGAATCAGGTTTTTACTGGGGATGGAAGTACAAATGGGACAAGAAATACAGCATTGCAGGGTATGTCGATTTGTTTCGGTTTCCCTGGCTTCGCTACCGCAGCTACGCCCCCTCACAGGGATATGAATGGCTTGTGCGATTAAACTATCAGATTCAGCGAAATTCTCTTATCTATTTTCAATTTCGGGAAGAAAATAAATCAAGAAATGTCAGCGATGATGAATCCACTCGCTATATAACCGCTCAGGGACTAAAAAGAAACTTCCTGTTGAATGTAGAAGTTGCAGCAAACAATTCATTACAATTCAAGATGAGAGCGCAGATGAGCACGTTTAATTTCAATAACCGGAATACGTCAGGATTTGCCCTTATACAGGATATTAAATTCGGTATTGGCAAACTTTCAGTCGTGACGCGCTACGCCTTATTTGAAACGGATGACTACGACAATCGTCAATATGTTTATGAAAATGACGTCTGGCTCGCTTTTGCACTCCCGGCTTACGAAGGAAAAGGGGTAAGAAACTATCTTTTATTGTCCTACAAATTCAGCCGCCATCTCAGTGCGTGGATACGTTTTTCACATACCCGATACACTGATCGCGACACGATCGGATCAGGCTATGATCTGATTGACGGAAATACAAAGAATGATGTTAAATTTCAGGTGAAAATCGTTTTATAAATCTTTGTGATCCGTCATGCACGCAACAAAACTTGTAACACCTGGAGTATTGCTAATGCTTTGCATCGGCATAGTCATTTTTATGATTGTTTTCCGCGCTATTTTCCGGAAAAAGTAAGGCAAGGAAATGATTGGAGGTTTTGATGTAAGTTTTGTGCGAAAAACGCCTGGTACATCAAGTGTTTTCCGCTGAATGTTACTTTTTGTCGATAGGCTCATTTCCGATTTTCATGTTATCCTCATTACTTGTAACCTTGAGAAATGCTTCTCACAACTAAAATTGAATATGAAAAATCTATTAATCGCACTCGCCTTCACTTGTTTTGCCAATGCAATGTTTGCACAGGTTACTAAGAAAACACTGGAGTTGCCTGAATTCAAAAGTATTTATGTAAACTCCAATTACACTGTCAATGTAAAGCAAACCAACAAGCAGGAAGTAATTGTTGAAGCGCTGACAGAAATCTACGAATTAACGGATATCCACGTCGAGAACGGAATACTGATGATTAATGTGGAACGCAAACCCGATAACGCAAATAAGAGCATCTGGGCAAAAATTGATGACATCAAGGTAAACCCAACGATGAAAGTAACGGTAAGCATGAAGAACATCAGCGAACTCCAGGTAAACGGCGGTGGAAAAATTATAGCAGAAAATTCACTGGCCACAAATTATGTAACGCTGGGAGTATCAGGAAATGGAAGCATGGATCTGGATTTGAAAGGCGACGTGATTAAAGCAGAAGTGAGCGGGTCCGGCAAGATAACCTTACGAGGTTATGGAAATTCAATAGAAGCACTCGTAAGCGGATCCGGGAGTATCAACGCATTCAATTGCTCACTAGAGACGGCAAAAGTGAAAGTCAGCGGCACCGGAGTGTGTGAATTGAATGTGACCAACAACCTGGAAGCCCAGGTGTTGGGCAGCGGCTCCATTAAACACAAAGGCAATACCAAGACCGTCCAGAAAAAAATCTATGGATCAGGATCGATCGACAGAGCCTATTAATTTTTAGTAATACTTATCATCAAAAAGGGAGTTCAAATGAGCTCCCTTTTTATTTGGGCGATCTCTATACGTCCCTTCCCAAGTCCATTTTTTAGTTTCAGAATCAAATTCGTCTTCTTACCTTGACACCGTTAAAACCGGACGGATCCATGAATAAATTGAAAATAACTATTCTCTTATTTCTTTGCGCAGGATTGGTGAATTTTGCGCCGCCTGAAAAAAAGAATATTCTTCCCTATCCTATTCATCAGCATATGATGGGCAATGGACTGAATGTTGTTACAGTTCCGTTTGAGAGTCCGGGCATTGCCGCTTTTTACATTGTGGTTCGCGTGGGCTCGCGTGATGAAATCGAAAAAGGAAAGTCCGGATTCGCTCATTTTTTTGAACACATGATGTTTCGCGGAACGGACAAATACCCAAAAGAAAAATACGAGGAGACACTGAAGGGCATTGGCGCTTCTGCTAATGCCAATACCTCATTGGATCGAACAGTATATCACATGACAGGCAACGCCGCGATGCTGGATAAAATGTTTGAACTGGAGTCAGATCGTTTTATGAATCTCCATTATTCTTTACAGGATTTCAAAACAGAAGCCGGTGCCGTGAAAGGCGAATACACGAAAAACTTTTCAAGTCCTTACATGCAGATCTATGAAAAGTTGAACGCGACGGCTTTCACGACGCACACTTATGGGCATACTACTATTGGCTATTTTGAAGATATCGTCGACATGCCTAACCAGTACGAATATTCACAACAATTCTTCAGCCGTTTCTATCGGCCTGAATATTCTACCATACTCGTCGTTGGCGATGTAACACCCGAACGTGTGAATGCCTTTGCAGAAAAATATTTCGGAGAGTGGAAAAAAGGAAACTACATTTCTAATGTACCTAAGGAGCCCGAACAAACTTCAACCCGTTATACTCACGTTCAGGTTCCCAATTTTCCACCTTACCTGGAATTGGCGTTCAAGGGGCCCGCATTTTCCGACAAAGAAATCGACATGCCTGCCTTGGATATTTTAAGTTCCATTCTCTTTTCCGAAAAATCTGATTTGTATAAGAAACTTGTTATCGAAGAGCAAAAAGCGAGAAGTCTTGGCGGCGGTGCATCCGACTCACGTGATCCTTATTTATTTTCAGTAGAAACTTCCCTCGTAAAAAATGACGACATGCAATATGTGAAAGATGAAATCATGAAGGCGATTGAAAAAGTAAAAAAAGAGCCCGTTGATCCCAAGACACTTGCGGAAACCCTTTCTCATGTAAAATACTCCTTTGCTATGCGAATTGACAGCCCTGATGAAATCGCCCGCTCACTCGCAAACTATATTTGGACATCCGGTGATCCTGAATCGCTGAACAGAACGTATACTAATTATGAGAAAGTTACACCTAAAGATCTCATGATGGTGGCCAATAAATACCTAAATGCAGCCCAACTCACAGTGGCTACTATTTCACCTAATCAGGAAGGAGGAATCAAATAATGAAGAAAATACTTTACATCATCGCTTTTCTGCTCGTAACAACATCAGTTCGTACAAAAGCAGTCGACATCGTTGAACTGAAGTTATCAGCATCCAATAAAATTGTGTTCAAATTCATGTTTACAAACGGATCCATCACCGATCCGGCGGGCAAAGAAGGGCTTACCATGCTGACGACAGATTTAATCGGAGATGGTGGCACAACGCAATTCACCAGTACACAACTAAAAGATTTTCTTTATCCAATGGCGGCTCGTGTTGACTATTCTGTCGACAAAGAGGTAACCATCTTCACGTTTGAAGTGCACGTTGACCACCTGAGCAAATTCTACCCGATGATGATGGACCTGGTGACGAACCCGCGGTTTGACGAAAGTGACTTTAGGCGAATTAAATCCAACCTGGAGAATTATGTGGAGCAGGTTATTCGCACATCTTCTGATGAAGAATACAGCAAAAAGGCGTTAGAGGACTTACTCTTTCGCGGAACAAATTATCAGCACATGACTTATGGAACAGTGAGCGGAATAAAAAATATTACGCTCGCTGATTGCAAAAGCCACTTCAATTCTTTCTTCCGGCAGGATAATCTCACGGTTGGAATCGCTGGCAATTACGACGCCAACCTCCTCGCTAAAATAAAAGCCGACGTCAAAAAATTACCGGCAGGGCCACCGGACCTGCCCAAGCCTGGATTGGCTAACAAGCCTGATGGTGTTCAGGTTGAAATCATCGCCAAGAAGAACGCACTAGGGTCCGCCATCTTTACAGGAGTACCTTTATCAATTACCCGCTCAAGTGACGACTTTGCTGCACTGATGGTGGCCAACTCCTGGCTGGGAGAACATCGGAAATCCTACTCTCGTCTTTACCAGAAGATACGGGAAGAACGATCTATGAATTATGGAGATTACTCTTACATTGAGTGGTATCAGAATGGCGGAGGAAATATGCTGCCTCCTCCGGGGGTACCCCGAACATCCAATTATTTTTCAATTTGGATTCGTCCGGTGCAAATAGCCAAGGGATTAAAACAACAATATCCCGAACTCGCGGATATAACGATAGGACACGCTCACTTTGCTTTGCGGATGGCATTTAAAGAACTGAATGAAATGATCTCGCACGGCATGAGTTGGCAGGATTTTGAACTGACCCGAACATTTCTGCGCTCTTACATTAAGCTTTATACCCAAACCCCTGAACGTCAACTTGGCTTTTTAATGGATAGCAAATTCTACGGAAGGATGAATTACATCAATGAAATGGATACCCTTCTTGCCAAACTGACACCCGCCGATGTAAACAAAGCCATCAAAAAATATTGGAGCGCCGACAATATGTACGTAACGATCGTCACCGACGTTAGTGAAGCAGAACCATTGGCAAAAAGTCTTGAACAAAACCTGCCATCACCGATGAGTTATTCCAGGTCGTTAAAGGAAGCTCTTCCTGCAAATATTTTAAAGGAAGATGATGAGGTTGCAAACTTTAAGCTGAATGTAAAGTCAGTGAAGATCGTTGATTCGAACAATACATTTCAGTAGGCGTTTGCTTAATGCTGGTAAAATAAGGAGGGGCGATAGGCCCCTTTTTGATTTGTACGAACGTCAGACATTACACACCAAAATACACATCTATCGTTTTTTATAGACGGCGCTGAACATTAAAGCAACTTTTTTGATATTAGTTGCTCAACTTCCCATCTATGCTCAAGATATCATGTTCATTCATTTTCCTTTTCGTAATTCTGCTGGGCTGCAAAAGCAGCGAAGAAACTCACGCCACTACCAGGGCCAAACTTGTCGTCATTGGATATGTTCCTGGCTTCCGCGGCGAACTGGATGAAAAGACAATCAACGCGAACAAACTCACTCACATCAACTATGCGTTTGTAGATGTTAAAGACAGCATGGCATGGCTCACCAACATTGCTACTGATAGCATCAACTTCCGAAAGCTTAACTACCTGAAAAAGGATAATCCGGATCTGAAAATTCTCATATCAATTGGCGGTTGGTCGTGGAGTAATAATTTTTCTGACGCTGTATTAACCGAAAACTCCAGGAAGAAATTTGCCCAGACAAGTGCAAATATTGTTGAGCAATATAATTTTGACGGTATTGACATCGACTGGGAATATCCCGGCATGAGAGGAGAAGACAATATGTTTCGTACAGAAGACAAAGAAAACTTTACCCTGATGTTTAGAGCGATCCGTGAAGCCCTCAATGAACTCGCAAAAAAAACCGGAAAAACATATCAGGTCACAACAGCGCTGCCTTGTTTCCCACGAATCATCGATGTTACTGAAATCGGCAAAGCGGCAAAATATATTGACTACGTCAATCTCATGGCATACGACTTTTATGTTGCCGGCGATACAGCAGGCCACCACTCAAACCTGTATCCATCGGAAAGTTATCAGAAAGAAGAATCAGGTGATAAGGCATACGATCTATACACGAAAGCCGGTGTACCTGCTGAAAAACTTGTTCTTGGCATTCCATTTTATGGCCGGAGCTGGTTTATGAAGACAGATGATAATTATGGCATTAATCGGCTTGTCGATTCAGTTACCCGCGGTGGGGGCTATACTTTCATCAAGGATAGCATCATGAGCCGACCAGGCTTCGAGAGACGTTGGGACGACAAGGCAAAGGCACCTTACTTGTGGAATCCGGAGACCAGGCAACTCGTTGTTTACGATGATGAAGAGTCGGTCAGGATAAAATGTGAATACGTGAAGGCCAAAAACATGGGTGGTGTAATGTTCTGGCAGTATGCAAGCGATCCGAAGGAGTATTTGCTGACCGCAGTGAACGAACATCTTTATAAGTAAGTCAGTCCATAGTCACGCGATTGGCTACGTCAAAAAACGTTCAATAGAATTTGTTTTCCTTTTGGAATAGTCTGAAAACTTGTCGCATACTACCCTTCAAAAAGTCGTTAACGGCCAACTCTATTATCCCGCCTCTATCGTATGTTTGTGTAGTAATCGACACGACAAGTAGAATTAAAAAAGAACAGACATGGACACAGCGACAAAAACTAAAATTACGGTGGAAGCCTCAATCAACGCCCCGGTAGAAAAAGTATGGAACTATTGGTCGGAGCCAAAACACATCACAAAGTGGTGCCAGGCTTCTGATGATTGGCATGCACCTTATGCAGAAAATGATTTACGGACAAATGGAAAATTCAAAACGACCATGGCGGCCAAAGATGGAAGCATGAGTTTTGATTTCGAAGGTGTCTACAGCAATGTACAACCACACAAGTTAATTGAATACACGATCGGAGACGGAAGGACGGTTAAGATTATATTTACTGCAGACGGTAATAAAACGACAGTAACTGAAACCTTCGAAGCAGAGAGCAGCAATCCCGTTGAAATGCAACGCGGTGGGTGGCAGGCTATTCTCGATAACTTCAAAAAATATATGGAATCAAACTGATGCCCGCTGGCAAAGGAACACTCCGGACCTGTGAGAACGGCCATTGATTTTACAAAAGCAGCGATTGCCCTACATGTCCGGTTTGCGAACAAGAACGCAAACCGGACACGGGTTTTCTCTCGTTGGTGGTTGCTCCTGCGCGCCGGGCACTCGACCACGCGGGGATCAAAACATTGACCCAACTTTCCACATGGAATGAACAGGAAATTCTGCAACTCCACGGGATTGGCCCAACCACCATACTGAAACTTCGCAAAGCACTTAAATCCGCTGGTCTTGTCTTCAGAAAATAATGATCATTTGAAGACGGTTTCGCTCGCAAGTTCAACGTCTCGTATTACCTGATCCCGGAATAGGTACCATGCGAATTCTTTGAATTCATTTCCATAGTGTTGCGTGCTTACATGAGGCACCGGCATGTATCGATCCTTTGTGTACTCAATAACTTTGTCCCAGTACTCAACACAATGATGAAGAAAATTAATTGCGTCTTGTTTCTTGTTCGCGTCGCCGGTCTTTCGATAAATCTCTAATGCAACTCCAGCTCTTAACTTGTCAGCAAAATAAAGTCCGAGGTAACTCCACGTGATGGCATCATCCAACTCTGAACTCAAGGCGCCGGAATATTCATTTACTTTTTTCTCTAGTGAATGGAGAATCGCCAGTACCTTCCTGCTGTCAGCCTCGGATGAATCGGCCAACATTATCGGAGTCACCAGACCAGAAGCAATATCATTTTTGCTAAGCAGGTGTTCAACATAGGAAGGTATGGAAAGCATGCCTGGGTCAAGTGTCTCATGATTGATGAATTCAAGAATTGAAATGAACGGTGACGACCGATCAAAGAAACCATCCGGCGACGATGGCTCGGCTTCAAGAAATCCTTCAGCATATAACGTATAATCCCAGGTAGACCGGTGAAACGACGCAAGTCGAAGGGGCATCTTGCTGCATAACTTGTATGCCTTTAATAATGCATCTCCAACTCCTTTTCCGTAGCGTAAATCGAAGGCCGATGAAAAGACATCGTCTGGCGTATTGATTTGATACAACAGCCTCCCCCACATCATATAAAACAACCATTGTTTTTCAAAAGCGTATTGCCAGGTCTTTGATGCGGAAGGCCGCTGCGAATAATCCTGAGCCGGAATGTATCCTTCCGATCCAACAAAATAGCCATTGACATATTCCTTGCTATTTGTGGCAATATGTTGTCGGATAAAATCCGGTTGTCCCCAACGAAGTATGAAGAAATCTTCGTTTCTGATCATCCATTGAATTTTATAATTGGTAGGCGGTGGCGACCAGAAGCGTTCATCCAATCTTCCGGAATGATAATCGTGGGTAATTGCCAGGTGGGGGGTAGAATGCCCGTGGGACCAATTAAACTTAATTTCTACCAGTGCCGGTTCTGAAAGGTTTGCCTTGTCCAGAAGATTTCGCATAGCCATGGGGTCACCGGCCAGAACAGAGCGATGAAGAAATTTTACCGGGCGGTTGGCAGCTTTGATGCCGGCAATGAATGTGTCTTCAATCCAGTCTTCCCGTTGTTGAGGGGTCATCTTTTCGTTGAAGGTTCCCATCCAATCGGCCAATGTGACACCGATCCCAGTAAGATCGGGGTACTCATTGATCACTTGTGTCACAGACTCGCGTGTATACCGCTTCACCTGTTCAGAGAGATCATTATACTCCTGCGCACCATAGGCCTTTGCAAATTCAGGAGAAACAACAATATTCCAGTTCACAATAAAGGTTTGGATCCCCCGGGCTTTTGCCATTCGAAACAGCGAGGTCCAAAACTGTTGCCACTCCTTCATTTGATCATCGTCAAACGGTGTTGCCTTTGGAAAACTGTTTGACCTGATCATGTAGGGAAAGGGATGGTTGTTCCACAACGAAAGAACGTTCCAACGGTTCGCTGCCATCATATCAAGAAATCGCTCCCAGAATTTCAAATCGCGACATACACTGATATGGACTTCCGTGGCAGGACTCTTTCGATAGGGTGACCAGGGTAAATTAAATTTGATAATACGATATCCCAATGAAGGGGCGACTTCCTTGTCGTCCGGAATATTGAAGGACCCGTTCACCCGAATACTTTCAGTCAAATCAAGCAGCCCATACATTGCGCCGACCTCATCCGCAGACAGGATGAGCAAATTCTTCCCGTTGTTGATTCTAGTGAATTTATAACCCTCTGCCTGAAGACCGTCAAAATGTTGCGCCTTTAAATAAGGAGAAAAGATTTTCGGAATGGGGCCGCGAATTACAACACCGATATTGGGCAATGCGGCAAGATTGTTGACCGAATAGGTTGCAACTGACGTCCCCTGCCCGATCAGAACCGGGCAAAGTTTGTTGACTGCATAACTTACCGGATCTTTGCCCGTATCGTAAGCAATTGAAATTCCTTTAGCCGAGACAATAAATGAGGCAAGTAAGAAAAATAACGCGGTGAATAACTTCATTACTTCGGGGTCTTTAGAGTTATCAGGACCCCCGCGAAAATATTGATTAGTCTACAATTTTCTTCCAGCCAGTGATGGCCCGCTCAATTCTTATCCGGGCGGTCGTTTATACCGGATCGGCTAAAGAAATACTTACCGTGATGATTGATCAATTGCCCATCCAAATCAAACCAATATTTCTGTATCAACTTCAATCTGGTTATTTACTTCGAGAACACCTGGCATCGACCATGCAACATTTTCAGCATCTTGCTTTTCCATCCATGATCTCACTTTGCCTTTTAGCGTAACCTTGCTTCCCGAAGTTTCAACCTCAACGCCAGATGAATCTATTGTCGCACTTCTAAGGAAGGCTGATGCAATATGTTTTTTGATATCAACGGGATCAATGGACTTTGCACTTACAGAAATACGATTGGTTATTCCACGGACTCCAATCAAATTTTGAACGGCATTCTCAGCAGCCTTCTTTTCATAATCCCACTGCACATTACCTTCCAGGTAGACCCAGCCATTGTCCACTTTGATTTCAATTCTGTCTTCATTAACAGCGCTATGCCAGGTCAATGCATTTTTGATCGCTTCAGCGATTTCGGCATCCGTCTTTTCATGCGGTCTGTTGATCGCTACCACAATGTCGACGGCTACAACCTTAACTCCAGCTACTCGCTGAGCTGCTTTTTCCGCGGCCAGCTTCTCGTTAAGAGAATTTACGAGACCCGACAAGGTGATAACGCCTTCTTTAGCTGTGACACCAATTTGAGCGCCAACTTCCTTAAGTTGTGGATCCCATCGGATTTCATCCATCACGTCTTTTTGCAGTTCATCATTTGATTTCATATGTTTTACAAATGTTAGTGTTAGTCTTTTTAATAGCGAAGTACAAGGGCTATCCGTTCATAATTGGATAGTTTGTCATTGTCTACAAATACAACCCTTCCATTCTTGTGATAAACAGATTTGATAAGCTCACTTACAGCGTCACTGACTGGCAGGTAATCTTTATCCACCACGAGCTCGAGTTCCCTATTGCTATTCAAATAAGCCGGCTGCAAATAATCCTTCTCAACAAACAAGATCAACCCCCTCCCTTCATTCGAGGCATTCCACACCTCTCGAATGCCATAAACAACACGATTTAATTTTTGCTCAAGGAACTGAAGCAGGAGTTGATCATTCTCTTTCGAAACGCTCTCGGAAAAGGCTGCCCATGAAGTCAAACCCAGCTCTGAAGAATTGCGATCCCTGAAACTCCCTTCAATTGTAGCCACAATGTTTTCACCGTGGGTAGTTAAATTTTCGAAATCGTTCGTAAGGGTCTTTGTCCCCGCTAGAACAATTTTTCTCTTTTCTTCTGTAAGGTATTGCGACAAAATATCGTCAACATGCTTCAGGCTCGATCGCAAATGAATTGTGGAAAGAATACCTTTATCTTTTTCAAAAGCTTTAAGAGTATTTCCATAAGAAGTGCCTCTGCTTGGCGGTGAGTATTCATATTCTTCCTCCAGTTGAAGGGGGAAATGATCGTCCAGAATTTCCCGTGGCACATCTCCGTTTGCAATAAAAAGCCTGATGATTTTTTTCCCCATCACCAATATATAATAGGGCGACAAGAACTGCTTCATACGCAAAAGGTCGCGAATCTCAAAGGAATCATTGATCGCGATTTTCTCACTTACCGGGAAAGGAAAAAGGACCTTTGTTGCAACACCGTCCGACACAAAAAAACCGAGACCGTCAAGAAGATGTGTCATGTCAATTCCTTCTGACAAATTATCGAGGCGTGCCAGTAACATTTCTTTGTTTTGCGCCGAAAGTACTTTGTCCGTCAACAGAGACCTGGCCTCCGCCATCGCCTTCCGAAAAAGTTCCTGGTTTTGCATACGTTGCGGCGCGACCCTGAAAGTGGGAATGATCACGGAGATACACGGATTGCCTTTTGCAGAGATGAGGGTATCGAGCTGATTTGCTTCCATAAAACTATTTTTTTAGCGTGCACTTAACTTCTTCAAAACGAACCATTAAGCTATGAGCATATCATCACGATGCCTATGAGTTTCGTCAGATCACAAAAAAAGAAATTCTGATTTTTATTAGGAACGACGTGACCAAAACTTCCGCTCATGATCAAAATGGAGTTCAACTTTGAATTAATGCCACATGGGGAAACAATTATTAAAATAGCCTTGTTCTTCAAAAACCCTGATGTAAATCACAGCTTATATTATACATACATCATTATCATCTGCCTGAGAAAGCAATACATTCGTTAACACGCAAAAGAGAAGAGATGCTCGCTTTGATAGAAAAAGATATTGAATTCAACAGACAGTACGCCGCAAGGAGACTCGCCGGAAAACTTCTTGAGTATAAAAATTCATCGGCGGTGATCGTCTCTGTTCCCAAAGGGGGTGTTCCTGTCGCCTTTGACATGGCACAAATTCTTTGTCTTCCGTTGGAACTTAAGCTCTGCCGAAGAATTCAGCATCCTGCAATTCAGGACGAATCCCTTGGGTCGGTCAGCATCGATGAGACAATTATTAACGAGCAAACTCGGAAAATTCCCCAGGACTATATTTATCACCAGACTATGATGATAAGAAATGATCTGAAAACTGCTTATGCCTTTTATTGCGGGAATCACGAACCCATGTCACTTCGCAATAGAGTGGTCATACTGGTCGACGACTTTCTCAAATCAGGTGAAACACTTTTGGCTGGTTTGAAAAGCGTCAGGAAGCAAAATCCGGCAAAAATAATCGTGGCATTGCTCGTTGCTACTCAATCCGGCATTGACCAAATCGCCCCTTATGCTGACGAACTGATCATCTTGACAACAGTCGATGATCCCTTTGCGCTTGAGGAGATTCAACGGAACCTGCCAACGGTCACCAGAGACGACGTAAGAGATCTTTTCAGGAAGGCTCACGCCTTATCACAACCCAATTGAAGTAGTTAGTGCAAACATAAATGACTTACCTATGAAATTCCTTGTTCCCATTGACTTCACATCCAATTCGGATAATCTGGTCAGGTATGCTGCTGAATTAGCTCAGTACACAAATTCCTCACTTCATCTGCTACATGTGATAACACCTTTTGTCGACGAGGACACCTATCTTACTACCGATGTTGAATCCGTGACCTATGCGGGAAGAACTCAATTGGAAAGAATTGTCGAGGACATTAGCAATACCTACAAGATTCCTGTACAAAAGACACTTACGAAAGGCGAGGTCACCGAAGCGATTCTGGACATTGCCGAAGCAAAAAAGATAGATCTGATAATCATGGGTATCCATAATGTGAGTCCCCTGATGAAATTTCTTTTTGGCAGTACAACGACATCGGTCATTTCAAAATCCTCAGCCGCTGTGTTAACGATACCTGACAACATTTCCTTTTCTCCCCTGCACCACATTGTCTATGCATCTGACTACGAAAACGGAGATGTTGAGTCGCTGCGAAAACTTTCGAAGCTCGCAAGTTTCTTCGATGCTGAAATTAATGTCGTGCACGTCACCAAAGAATATGAGCAGTCAGCGACAGAACTTTCGATTATCGAGTATTTCTCCGACCTGATTGAAAAGCATATCCCCTATCCAAAAATCGTTTGCCGAACATTCAAAAACGACAACATCACCCGGGGTATAGAAATCTTTTCACAAACTGTGGGTGCCGATATGATTGCCCTTGCCGATCGTAAGCACGGCATAATGGATAAATTCCTAAGTCCCAGTGTTACAAAAGAATTTGTTTACCATGGGAACGTACCATTGCTGGTTTTCCATCAACATGAACTTGAGCTTAGCAATGAATTTTGATCAATCATTTTTTTTCAAGGATAGACGAGATGCCGGCGAAAAACTTGCACTGGCACTTGAACACTACCACAACGAAGACGTCCTTGTGTTGGGAATACCACGCGGGGGCATCGAAACAGCATATTATGTTGCGAAACACCTCGATGCTGAGCTTTCCCTGGTAGTCACGCGGAAGTTGGGATATCCCCTCAACCCGGAGGCTGCCTTTGGTGCTATAGCAGAAGACGGAAGCATCTACATTTCAGACATGGCACGTCAGCAAATAACTGAAGAAGAAATAAGAAGTGTATTGGATGAACAGAGGGAAGAAATTGCCCGTCGTGTGCAAAAACTTAGAGGCGGTAAGCCCCTGCCCACGATCACCGACCGGACAATCATCCTGGTGGACGACGGAATTGCCACCGGTGCGACGTTGTTTGCAACAATTGAATTGTGTAAAAAACTTCAACCTAAAAAAATTGTCGTGGCGGTTCCCATTGCGGGCCGGCGTATGGATCGGATCCTGCGACAAATGGTGGACGAAGTAGTAATTCTTGTAACGCCAACATATTACCAGTCAGTCTCACAAGGGTACGAGGATTTCAGCAACCTTACAGACGACGAAGTATTGCCCTTTTTGGAGAAGCGGGAAAAAGAAATTAATCCAGCCGATATTAACTGATCAGTGGTGAGCAACAAATTGCTAATTGCTTTTATAGCGTTGGTTCGTCGTGTATGTCCGGTGGAAACGCCTGAACGACTTCGCTTTTTATCATGTCACCCTGTTCATTGAATAAAAGGGTGTAAATGTAATTGTCTTTGGAGACTTCGATTGAATAAACATTTCGCCCATGAACCTTTTTTGACGCCTTTACCTCGAACAGAAAATCGTCCCTGAAATGCTCACTAACGTAATCCAGGACCTTTGCCGGAATCTTATTTGCTTTCATACCTTTTAGTTTTTACATACACAGACCGATATTAAATCCTTAATGAGAGAATTAAACTGATCAAAATCAGTTGTATACACTGACACCACTCATAGCATGCGAGTCTGTTAGGCGTTTGCTTTGAATAACTGAACATGAAAATGAAAAAAATAATTATTCCCATCGATTTTTCGCCTTATTCTGCCAGCGCTGCGAGAACCGGGCTTTACCTGGCGCGTCGAACCGGCGCTGAACTTCACTTCTTTCATGTTGTTACGGGTCCTGAAGAGTGGAGTCGTTTGTCCGTAAAGCGGCAGCAAGCAGATCCGAGGATGGAAGCGAGCCTGGTAGACGCACAATTAAAAATGGAGAAATTTGTAACGAATCCGATTTTCAGGGGAATTAACATCATTACTCATATAAAAACGGGCATCCCTTACCAGCAAATCGTTGAGTTGTCAAAGAGCGAAAAAGCAGATCTGCTTATCATGGGTGCCCATGGTGCCGGCGAGTCACACACTATATTTATCGGATCAACGGCCCAACGCGTAATTCGTATTGCTCCTTGCCCCGTTCTATCTGTAAAAAAGAATTTCACGCCCGGTCATTTTAAGAAGATTTTGTTCCCCTCCAACTTTGAAGAAGATGTACAAAGTTCGTTCAGGACAATTCTGAAACTCGCCACCTTACTAAAATCTTCCATCGAAATGACTTTTATTAATACGCCTCTTAATTTCATAGACACTGAAACAAGTGAGATGCGTATGAAGAAGTTTCCTCTGGGCAAGAGTGACGTGAAGATAAAAAGTTTTGTATATAATGATTACAACAAAGAGACCGGCATAGCCAACGCTGCAAAAAAAGCAGATGCCAACATGATCGCCATGGTGACCCACAATCGAAAAGGAAAACCAGGTTACCTGTTAGGTATTACAGAAACGCTTTTATTCCAAACGGAAACACCAGTGCTCAGCATTACAATAAACGAATGATTATGGACGACTTTCAAACACAGGGATTTGCTATGAAAACAGTGGACACGCTTAATGACGCATTATTCTATCAGCTTCAGGGGATATATGATGCAGATCAGAAAATATTGGACGCAATGCCTGACTTTATCGATGGCGCTTCATCACCTGACTTAAAAGTATTACTGACGAAGTATCTGAAGAATACCGGGTCAGCTCAAAACAAGCTCACCTGGGTCTATGAATTTTTGGACAGGAGAGTTAAGTCGCGTACAAACAAAGTCATCGCCGAGCTCGTTCAAGAGGCATCCTCAGTAATTTCACACGCCTCATCGAACGAAGTCCTGGACGCCATACTCGTAAGTTACATTCATCTTATGTGCAATTATAAAACTGCGATATACCGGTCATGCAGGGCCTTTGCACATGAGATGCGCTTACACCAGATTTATGATATTTTCAATGACCTGTACATAGCTGAGAAAAAATTTGACCAGGAATTCAAACTCCTGGCATTCGAGCATTTGAACGAAAAGGCTTTTGAAGCCAGTTTCTTAAGAAAGAATTGAATGCCGAATCATAACGATTTTAGAAGAGTACTTCACTGAGTCATGAATGCAAACCGATCTACTAAAAATGTTTTCCCGGAAGATTGGTGCCGTACTTTTAAGTCGTCATAGAACTTGACATATGTCATCGCAGTTTATCATCAATATCATATTGAAAGATACATGCATTTACGAAATTCATTAAATCAAAAAATATGGATTCTCATTGCACAAAAAAATTAAAAAAACCATTTGAAGAAGTCATAACGAAAGTTACAGAGAGTCTTCAAAAGCAGGGCTTCGGCATCATAACCAGCATCGATGTTAAGGATACGCTGAAGAAAAAGTTGGGAATAAACTTTAGGAATTACAAAATTCTGGGCGCATGCAATCCCGAATTTGCTTACAAGGTTATCAGTATTGAATCGCATAGCGGCCTGATGCTCCCGTGTAATATACTGGTGCAGGAGCATGAAAATGGAGAAGTAGAACTCACGGCTGAAAATCCAATGGAAAAATTGACGGATACGTTGAATCTTGATATTACAGGTATCGCAGAGGAAATCAGTCAAAGGCTGAGAACAGCCGTCAATGAAGTGAACTAAATGAATGAAAAATAAATCAACACATTTCAAGAACGCTCCAATGTCTGGCCTGCAAAAACTCACCATCGTAATTTTCATCCTGACTTCCTCCTGCAGTCCGGAGTTGAAGGTATTCACAGACCGGGACCCATCCTACGATATCTCGTTATTCAAAACCTTTACCTGGTCGCCAGTAGCAAACATCGAACAGGGAAAAAATCCACTCTATTATAACGAATTAAATGATAAGCGAATTAAACAGGCAGTCCAGGATCAAATGATCAGCCGAGGATATGAGTTGACCGATGACGACGCCGACTTTACCCTTCATTATCATATTATCGTGCAAGACCAATCCGTCGTCACCACAGACCCATTTGGTCACTCCTACAGCCCCTATTGGTTGAGTTTACAAAACAACTATTACCAGTATACCGAGGGAACGCTGGTACTCGACATTATGAGGACAGGCTCCAACGACCTCGTCTGGCGTGGTTGGGCGATATCCATTATTAATGAGGGCTACAAACCACAGGAGATCGACAAATTGATCCAAAACGGAGTAGCAAAAATTTTTAAGGACTTCCCTCATTCCCGAACCCAATTACAAAAAACAGAGGTAATTCAGGATTAATACTTAGTCGCTAATCGATAAAATGCTTTCCGAAGATCAGTCTAAGTGCAAAAAACAACAGCACTATGAAGGACAAGATCATGAGTATTCTGGCAAATGGTCCGGAAATGATCCCAGTGAAGTAGAAAATTATCATAAGGCTGGATAATACTAACTTCACGATGTGGTCGGCAGCATTCAGATTCTTTTTCATGTTAAAAAGAATTTTGATCGTGACGCGGTAAGGACAAGGTAGGTCGTTTGCATTGAAAGCTTTATGACGTTCGTCAGACCGATTGAATATTAATTATCATATGAAATAAACGGTGAACGTAGTAAATTATGAAATGAAGAAGTTCTGGTAGCAGGTTTTAAATGATACAATGAAAACACAAATAGAAGAACCGGTTCAGCAAATTGAGGAGGCAACCATTAACAAGGAGGAATTTGTCAACCTGGAAAAGTATTTCAAGAAGCGATTAAAAAAAATCATCGGCTTCTTAAAAAGAGACAATGAGGCGTTGGTTCAGGAAACCATACACGAATTGCGGGTGGAAATCAAAAAAATTGACGCGCTCTTTGACTTGACAAAGTCAATTGAAAAAAAATTTTCCAGGCAAAAACATTTTCGTCCTTTCCTCAAGGTCTTTAAGCAGGCAGGTAAATTGAGATCAATACAAGTTGAGTTTAACCTGATCAACAGCCACTTCTCAGAAAACACTAACTCAAACTATCTTCACCAACTTCACGAAATCAAACACCAGCGGCGGATAGCATTTGAAAACATCCTCCATTCGAACTTACTCCATCAGTTGGAATTAAGTAAAAAACAAGTCATTCCTTTCATAAGAAAAATCCGCAGGAAGGATATCGTTTATTACTTTAATACCAGGGAACGGAAGATGATCAAATTTCTGGATAAGAAATTATTCAAAGAGAAGAATCTCCACATTGTACGAACGAGCCTTAAACGATTTTATTTGAACATTAAGAACATCACACCTTACAAAATCGAGAGCGGCTGGACCAACATCATAAACCTGATGGGCGAGTGGCACGATCGCCAGGTGGCTTTCGACCAACTCCTGAAGGCGATCTACTCCAGCAAGCTCACCAACCATGAAATTGATCGCTTGCACAAAGTCAAATCGGAATTACTGATCGAGAAGGACAATCTTTACGAACAAATTGTCGCCGC
>DASUGQ010000079.1:0-34941 GCA_036273935.1 Cyclobacteriaceae bacterium
ATCCATCTTTTTTGGATATGCAATCGATACGAACGGGCAAGAGGTCCTTAGCCAAAAACTGACCTTACAGGTCGAAAACGCCGAGATCAAAAATGTTTTGGCAGAGATAGAGAAAAAGGTGGATGTAAAATTCACCTACCGCCCCCGGGTGATCAAGGATCATAACAAGCTTTCTCTGAATGTGACTGATGAATCACTCGATGAGGTTTTGACCCAGGTGCTGGGCTCAACTGTCGATTACGAGGTTGTAGGGAAACAAATCATCCTAATGAAAGTTGAACCGGATGATGAACCTTTCAATGCTCTCGGTTTATCATCTTTCAATGGGCCGGTTATTCAGGTAAGCGGCCAGGTTACCGATGAGTCGGATGTGCCGCTGCCTGGTGTCAATGTGCTGGTTAAAGGAACCACCCTTGGAACAACCACCGATGTAAATGGCCGGTATGCGCTTGAAATTCAGGACCCGGCAAGCATCCTTGTATTCAGTTTCATTGGATACCTGACCCAGGAAGTGGAGGTTGGCACTAAAACAAGCATTGATGTCAAGCTTATCCTGGATATTCAATCACTTGAAGAGGTAGTCGTTGTTGGCTACGGTGAACAGAAGAAGGTAACGGTAACGGGATCAGTGGTAGCTGTAGACGGTAAGGAGTTACAAAAATCACCGGCAATCGATTTGTCTAACTCCTTTGCAGGAAGACTTGCCGGTGTCGTCGCTGTACAAACAAGTGGTGAACCTGGCTATGATGGATCAACCATTAGAATCCGTGGCGTCAATACGATCGGTAACTCCTCTCCGCTCGTTGTTATTGACGGAATTCCGGATCGTGACGGCGGACTCAACAGGCTAAGTCCCCAGGATATTGAGACCATTTCCGTTTTGAAAGACGCGTCGTCTGCAATTTATGGTTCCCGCGCTGCTAACGGTGTTATTCTCATCACCACCAAGCGAGGGAAGTCGGGTAAACCATCCGTTACCTATGACTTCAACTATGGCTGGGCGCAGCCAACCCGCATTCCCGAAATGTCGAATGCTGTTGAATATGCCAATATCATGAATGAAATTCCCATTTATAAAAACATACCCTCTGGGGAATGGTCACAAGCATGGCAATCGATTCAATCAACTGGCGCTTATACCTCGATCGGAGGAACAACGGTAAATGCAAATTACAGTCCGAGTGCCGTTCAGAAATATGGCGATCATAGTGACCCATGGGGCTATCCTGACACGGATTGGTTTGGCGACGCATTTAAGGAATGGGCCCCCCAGACGAGGCACAACCTGCAAATCACTGGAGGCAGTGAAAATGTGAAGTACATGGCATCATTGGGCTACATTTATCAAGATGCGATCTACAAAAACTCTGCGACCTACTATGAACAATATAATTTACGACTTAATACCGATATCAAGATCAGCAAATACGTTGATGCCAACCTTGGCGTCATGTTAAGAGAGGAAGACAGGAACTTCCCAACACAATCCGCTGGATCGATATTCCGTATGCTTATGAGAGGACGACCAACAGAGCCTGAGGTATGGCCCAATGGTTTGCCCGGGCCTGATATAGAAAATGGACAGAACCCATATGTGATCACTACTAATGCAACCGGGTATGAGAAGAATCCTAAAGACTATGTCCAGACAAATGGAAGTTTGATCATAACCAATCCCTGGATATCCGGATTGAAGCTAACGTTGATGGCTGCAGTTGATAAAACAATTAACAAAACAAAAAAATGGGAAACCCCCTGGTATCTTTATACATGGGATAAAGTAAGCTACGAATCTGATGGCGTTACACCTAAGTTGACAAAAGCATTACGCTCAACTTTCACAGATCCCAGATTGACCATTTCCAATGGTGATGTGCTGAATACCAACCTTACTGCGTTATTAAATTATGACAAGTCGTTTGGCGACCACAACCTTGGATTCCTGGTTGGCGTCACCCGTGAGAAATTTACTGGCGAATATGTTTCAGCCTACAGGCGAGAATACATTTCAACGGCCATTGACCAACCTTTCTTCGGTGGGCCAACTCAGCTTATCAGTGGAGGGAATGACAATAGGAATACCTATAACCGCGCTCGCTTAGGGTACTACGGACGTGTTACTTACAACTATAAGGAAAAATACCTCGGTGAGTTCCTTTGGAGATACGATGGTTCCAGTTTCTTTCCAGAAGATCACCGCTTCGGATTTTTCCCTGGCATTCTGTTGGGATGGAACATCTCTAACGAACCATTCTTCTCCAATGTCGGCTTCATCAATTTCCTGAAATTGAGAGCTTCCTACGGCCAAATGGGTAATGATCAAATCTATTATCCGGGCACAACCGACATATTGGTTGAATATGCCTATCTCTCATCTTACCTGCCCGGCAGTTATCCAATAAACGGACAGGTTGCTACAACCTTATATGAAGGCCTTGTAGCCAATGACGATTTTACCTGGGAAGTTTCCAATAATTCTAACATCGGATTGGAAGGAACAATCCTGGGAAACAAGATTGACTTCACCCTGGAGTATTTCTTCAACAAGCGTAAACAGATGTTGATCTTCAAACAAGGTTCAACGCCCACATCCACAGGAATTGTCAATCGCCTTCCTCCGACTAACGGAGGTATCATGGAAAACAAAGGTTTCGAATTCACGCTGGGTTACAACGGCGAAGTTTCCGGACTGACATTCAGGCTCGGAATAAATGCTGGTTATAACAAGAACGAAGTCATTTTCATGGATGAGGTGACCGGAGCTCCTTCCTATCAGTGGCAAACCGGTCATCCATGGAACGCTTACCTGGCGTACAAGTCAGACGGTGTTTTCCTAAATGAAGAGGAAATTGCCAGCGAAACAATTGATTACAGTGGCGTCACCTCTAAGCTAATGCCCGGTGACATGAAGTTTGTTGACTACAATAAAGACGGAAAGATTAACGCTGATGACAAGGTAAGGATGGATAACACGAGAACGCCTAACTTCAATTATGGGATAACCATGAATTTCCAATTTAGGAATTTTGATTTGGCGATTCTGTTTCAGGGCGCAGCCGGTGCTCTCCTCCCCTTCGGAACAGAATCCGGCGATATCGGAAATTATATGAAGTACAGTCATGATCATCGTTGGACAATTGATAACCCAAGCAGCACAGACCCAAGGTTGGCGATCAGAAATGACACCTATTATACCGGCGGTGAATATGCCGCCAATACCTACAACCTCTTTAACAAGAATTATCTTCGTTTGAAGAATGTTGAGTTAGGCTACAATTTTCCCACGAATGTTATCAGTGGGTTATGGTTGACCAACCTAAGGCTGTATGTCAACGGGCTCAATCTTATCACCTGGGACAAATACAAAATATTTGATCCTGAAGCTGACAGTGGTTCTCTACAATACTATCCGCAATCGCGTGTCATCACAGCGGGTGTCCGTTTAACCTTTTAATCAACGAATTCTATGAAAACGATTTATAAGATTTTGATTTTGTTCGTTTGTACGGCTTTCCCCTATTCATGTGGCACGGACTTCCTGAATACGAAACCCGTCGACCGAGTCCCGGCGGAAACGGTATGGAGTGACGGTCCGCTCTCGCAAGCTTTTGTATTTGGGATTTATGCCTACCTCGGTTACGGAGGCTTTGAGGAACAAATGCTCGCAGCCTACACGGATGAAGCGATGTTCACGCACGCAGGACGCAGCATTAATACCTTCACTGAGGGCACAGAAACAGCCTCCAATCTCGCGTGGACAAGTCCAACCTACGCATGGGGTGTCATGTATGAGGCCATTCGGGCAGCCAATACGGCAATCGTTAACCTGCCGAACGCTACCTTTACCGATATTGATAAAGATATGTTGCTTGGCGAAGCCTATTTCCTTCGGGCATATTATTATCATCAACTTCTACGGTATTATGGCGCTTTTCCTATCGTTGAAAATCTGTATGGCCTGGATGAGGATTATGCCATTGCTCGGAACACATTTGAAGAGTGCGTAAACTTTATTGTCAGTGACTGTGATCAGGCTGCAGGGCTATTGGATGGTAAGAATGAAATTCCAGGACGGGCCAACAAACTCGCCGCACTTGGACTCAAATCACGCGTTCTTTTATACGCTGCCAGCGACCTGCATGATATGCCCACGGCATCGGCAAACTCTACCCTCCTGGCTAATTACCCAAATAAGGATTTAATCGGCTACACAAGCGGTGACCGCGCAACTCGCTGGCAAGCTGCAAGAGATGCGGCAAAAGCAGTTCTTGACGCAACGGTGGGTTACAAATTATTTCTGAATTCACCCGCATCATTTGATGACGCTGTAGCCAACTACGTTGCTCTTTCAATGGGCGGCGGCAGCAACGCTGCAGATAAACTGGCGGCTGTTGAACTCCTTTTCCAAAGAACACATACTCCACTGTATACAGTCGAAAACGACTGGCCATTGGGAGGTATTCACTTTGGTATTAATAATGGCCCTAATGGTTATCACAACTGGGCAGGTAATACTCCTATCCAGCAGCTTGTTGATGACTACGAAATGATGGATGGGTCTAAATTTGATTGGAACAATGCGACGCATAAAGGAGCCCCTTACGACAATCGCGATCCTCGTTTCTATGGCACAATACTTTACGATGGCGCCGGCTGGAAACCACGCCCATCGGATGTTGCCGGGTTAGATCCAGTCAACCAGATTCAAACCGGCTACTATGCCGATGGCAGTGGAGGAACGATTAATGGTGTCGATACTCGGGAATCACCCATTGAAAACTGGAACGGAAGTCGCACTCACTATTATGTAAGGAAATTTATCGATCCAGATCCCGCCGTAGTTGACAATCAATCGGGATTTCAGGTTGTTCCATGGCCATTTATCCGTTATACAGAAATTGTTCTGAACTATGTTGAGGCTTCCATCGAATTGGGTGATGAGGCAGAAGCAAAAACCTGGTTAAATAAAATTCGGTATAGAGCCGGTATGCCCGAGATAACAGACTCCGGGATTGCTCTTCGTGATCGGTATCGAAATGAGAGGAGAATTGAACTGGCTTATGAAGAACATCGATATCACGATGCACGAAGATGGATGATCGCACCAACTACTCTAGGTCGCGGAATAAAAAGTATCCACGTTGAGGCGACCGTAAAAGCCGGTCAAACTCCAAACGTCCCTTATCGGTATGATAAAACTAAGTACAACTATACTTATACGGTTGAGGATAATACCTCCAACGAAACCCGAACGTGGGTTGATAAGATGTATTATCGCCCCATCAGTCGAAATGAAATTAATCGAAACGATAAGTTGGTAAATAACCCGGGATATAGCGAAGAATAATTCCGGATGATTGATCACGTCAAAAATCTATCCCGATTAAATCGGGATAGATTTTTTTGCTTAATAAAACTTACAATGGAGTTAAACAGAAGGGAATTTTATTTTGATCTATTATTTCTTGTCACTTTGACCTTGATTCTATCAGGATGCAGAAAAGAATCAACGATAAATAATTCGGTACGCTCAGTTAGTGCGACCGAAAGTAGGCCTCCGTTATTTACGTTCATGACGTCCCAGCAAACACACATTGACTTTGTAAACACACTGACCGAAGGTTTAAACACAAACATCCTCATGTATGAATACTTCTACAACGGTGGTGGCGTAGCAACAGGTGATATGAATGACGATGGTTTGATTGATGTTTACTTCACTTCAAACATGGGTGACAACAAACTGTATCTTAATAAAGGCAATATGTCTTTTCAGGACATCACTGAAAGTTCGGGCACTTCCGCCAGAGAAGGTCCATGGAAAACCGGCGTTACGATGGTTGACATCAATGGAGATGGAAAGCTTGACCTCTACCTGTGCTACTCCGGGATGTTGCCGGATGAAAAACGGGTGAACCAGCTTTTCATAAATGAAGGAAACGACGAGCAGGGCCTTCCTCACTTTACTGAACAGGCGGCAAAATATGGATTGGCCAGTGCTGCCTACAGCAACCAGGCCTACTTCTTCGACTACGATCGTGATGGCGATCTCGACGCCCTGCTTCTCAACCACAATCCGCATAATCTTCCGATCCTCAACGAGGTCAGCACCGCCCAGATGATCAAAAAAGATAATCCCTTCATGGGCGTGAGATTATTTAGACAAAGTAATGAGCACTTCGATGACGTAACACAGAAAACGGGCATCAGCAGTTCAGAGTTAACTTACGGCCTGGGCATCGGAATTTCCGATCTCAACAATGATGGTTGGCTGGATTTTTACATATCCAATGATTATTCCGTGCCGGATTACCTCTACATCAATAATCAAAATGGAACATTCAGCGATAAACTCAAGGAGTGCATCGGACATAACAGCCAGTTTTCTATGGGCAATGACGTCGCCGATGTAAATAATGATGGCTTGCCTGATATCATCACGCTGGACATGCTTCCAGAAGACAACCATCGCCAAAAATTATTATTAGCGCCAGACAACTATGCAAAATTTGATTTGAATGTCCGGTCTGGTTTCTATTACCAATACATGCGCAACATGCTTCAACTTAACAATGGCAACGAAACCTTCAGTGAAATTGGTCAACTGGCAGGTATTTCAAATACAGACTGGAGCTGGGCGGCCCTGCTGGCAGATTATGATAACGACGGATGGAAGGACCTTTTTGTTACCAATGGTTATTTACGCGACTATACGAATCTTGATTTTATAAAGTACATGGACGACTATGTGAAGACAAAAGGTCGTTTGCAGCGCGAAGATGTTCTTGAAATCATCAGCAGAATGCCGGCATCTAATGTCGTCAATTATATCTTTCATAATGACAACGGATTAAATTACATCAACAAGACCGATGATTGGGGAATGAATCGCTTCTCCAACAGCAACGGAGCTGCTTATGCTGATCTCGACAATGACGGCGACCTGGATATTATTGTAAACAATATCAATCAACCAGCCTTCATTTATCGAAATGAATCCAGCAACGATCCCAATAACAATTATTTACAAATTAAACTCCGGGGATCTGGAAAAAACACACAAGGCATTGGAGCAAAAATTACCATTAGTTGCAAAGGCAGGAAACAATTTCTTGAACAGTCGCTTACCCGTGGCTATCTATCCTCTGTTTCGCCAGTGTTACACTTCGGCCTGGGTAAAGAAAACCTGGTCGATACACTGAACATTGTATGGAACGGTGGAAAGCAACAGGTACTCACCAATATTAAATCCAACCAGCGAATACCTTTATCTGAAAATGATGCAAGTAACGGCAATCATCCAGTGAAACGATCTTCACGTTTCTTTAAAGAAATACAATCTCCGGTAAAAAATTCAATAACTACATACACAGGGAATGACTTCAAACGCCAACCGTTATTAACAAAGGAACTGTCCTTTTCAGGACCCTGTGTGACAAAAGGTGATGTAAACGAAGATGGATTGGAAGATTTATACGTCAGCGGAGGAAACGGACAGGCTGGTATGCTTTACTTTCAGCGGTCGAACAATTCATTTCTTCCAGTTAAAGTATCTGCATTTGAAGAGGATAAACTTTGTGCAGAAGCTGATGCCATATTCTTTGATGCGAACGGAGATGGTCACCTTGACCTTTATGTAGCAAGTGGCGGTTATCACACTTTCCAAGAAAAAGATAAAATACTTCAGGATAGATTGTACATCAATGATGGAAAGGGAAATTTCACCAAGAGTGCTGGCTCATTGCCAGAAATGCCGGTTAGTAAAAGCTGCATTGCAATAAATGATGTTAATGACGACGGCCATCCTGATCTGTTTGTGGGCGGAAGAGTTGTACCCGGAAGATATCCTGAAACGCCCGCAAGCTACCTCCTCGTCAATGATGGTAAGGGAAATTTTGAAAATCAGATCAGCACACTGGCACCGGAACTTCAAAAGCTTGGAATGATAACTGACGCCGTCTGGGTTGACATCAATCAGGACAAGAAAAATGATTTAGTTGTTGTTGGTGAATGGCTTCCCGTTTCTGTCTTTATTAATGTTGACGGAAAATTCCTCAATCAAACCCTGACGTATTTTGATAAAGAATACAGCGGATGGTGGAACAGGATTGAAACCGGCGACTTTAACAACGATCAAAAACCGGATCTGATAATAGGGAATATTGGCAACAACACACAATTCAAAGCGTCCGATAAAGAACCCCTCGAAATCATCTTCAAGGACTTTGACGACAATGGGTCAGTCGATCCGTTCCTGACAACCTATGTGCAGGGGAAAAGTTATCCTTATGTGACACGAGATGAAATGCTCGACCAGTTGAGCATGCTTCGGTCCCGATTCAAAACATATAACAGTTATGCAGATGTTACACTTCAGGATATATTCAAGGAAGAAGACTTGACTGCTGCTGGTCATTTAACCGTAAATTGTCTGGAGACAACATTCTTTCAGAGCAGCAACGGCGGGAAACTCGAAATAAAGCCACTGCCCTTACAGGCTCAGTATGCACCAATACATACTATAACGGTGTTTGACTTCAACAGAGATGGTGATAATGATCTCCTGCTTTGTGGCAATGAAAGCAAATATAAACTGCGATTAGGAAAATCAGATGCTAACTACGGTATGCTCTTGCAAGGTAATGGCAAAGGAGGCTTTCAATACATTGATCAGTCAAAATCCGGGTTTCGGATTCGCGGAGACGTGAGAAGTGTAATGCAAATAAATAAGATCTTATTATTTGGAATTTGCGAACAACCTGTTGTTGCCTATCAAATTGTTAAATAGTATGAACCGGACCACCAGACATTATTCTCTACTTGCGCTGTTGTTGATCACGGTAGCGCTTCTACCCGCATGCAAGGGAAAAAAAGGCAGTCATTTGACAGAAACAGATGTCGCGTTAGCCTGGGCCGACATGGCGCTGTACATCACTAAAAATACACCCGCTAATTCACCGACTTTTGCCTCAAGATGTTTTGGATATATCGGGCTTACCATGTATGAATCCATTGTTCACGGTTACCCGCAGTATAATTCACTAGACGGGCAACTGAACGGCATGCCGTCGCTGCCTCAACCCGGTGCAAACGACTATAACTGGATTCTCGCATTAAACGCCGGTCAGGCTTCAATCCTTAAAAGCATTTATGTTCAAACCTCCGATGCCAACAAGCATCGTGTCGATTCACTGGAAGAACTTATTTTCAATCAATTCTCCAATAACGATGATAATGAAATAACCAAACGTTCCGTTGACTACGGACGATCCATTGCTCAGTCAATTTTTGAATGGTCGAAGACGGACGGCGGTCATCGTGCATACCTCCGTAACTTTGATAAATCGCTGAAAGGTCCTACCAAACCTGGATCATGGGAACCTACGTTGTACGGTCAATCATTCAGTCATTTTCCACTTCACCCCTATTGGGGCCAAAATAGAAATTTTGTAAAGGCAAACAGTGAAATGCCGCTGCCCGAAATGATTCCCTATGACACTTCCCGATCCTCTCTCTACTATCAACAATATTTGAGCGTGTATCAAAAAAGCATGGAGCTTACTCAGGAGGATAAGGAAGTCGCCTTATGGTGGGGCGATGATCCAAGTGAAACCTATGCACCTCCCGGTCATTCTTATTACATCGCTACTGTGGTCCTAAAAAAGGCACATGCTACCTTACCTCAATGCGCGGAAACATTTGCCCGCATAGGAATCGGTTCGGCCGATGCCTTCATCGATTGTTGGCGATGGAAATATAATTTCTGGTCTGAACGACCTTCGAGTTTCATTCCAAGAAATATTGATAAGGAATGGCAATCGTTTTGGCCCGATCCACCATTCCCCGCATTTCCATCGGGACATGCAACACAAGCAGCCACGACAGCTACTATTCTCACTGACTTATTCGGTGAGAATTTCACCTTTGCAGATAGTTCACACGTTGGACGAAAGAGAGACGATTTGAGGCAGGTTGATTTCAAGGCAAGGACATACAGCTCTTTTTGGCAGGTAGCCGAAGAGACCGCCAACTCAAGATTTTACGGCGGAATCCATACCCCACAAGACAACGATGTGGGCCTTGCTGAAGGGAAAAAAATCGCTCAGCATATTAACTCGCTCAACTGGCACAACAGTCAAAACTATGCTGCAAAGAATCGCTGATCATAAAGTCCCTTCCTTATTATTCATAGCGATTGCTTGTTGCCTTCCTCAACATAACAATACATTACGCGCACAAACAATCTTTAAGGACGTAACAGCCGAGGCAGGTATACAACATCAATTCGCTGTTTTTGAAGGATTGTTTGGAGGCGGTGCCTGTGTAGCAGACATCAACAACGACGGCTTCGAAGACCTGTACCTGACCGGAGGGATGAATGACGATGCTTTATATTTAAACAATGGCAATGGAACATTCAAGGATATTTTTGAAACATCCGGGGTAAGGGCTACAACGCACTACGTTACGCAGGGAGTAGTCGGGGCGGATGTTAATCGCGATGGATGGGTCGATCTCTTCATTACGACCATCACCACGCGCGACAGCGTAAAAAGAATCCCGAGGGCAGAAAACCTCTTATTTCTGAACAATGGTGATTTAACCTTTACCGACGCCACCAAAAAATATAAACTTGATCACCTCATGTCGTTTAGCACAAGCGCTTGCTTTGGTGATTTCAACGCAGATGGATATCCTGACCTTTATGTTTGTAATTATTTCCAGGGCTACGACGGGCCACTCAATGTCATCAACGACGCAACTATTGTTAATGCCGAAAAAACATCCAAAGGTTATTTGCTAAAGAATATCGATGGAGAATATTTTTCTGATGTATTCGCGGATTACGGGTTAGCACATAAGGGTTTCGCCTTTGGTGCTTCATTTACAGACTATGATAACGACAATGATGTCGACCTTTTTATCAATCACGATTTCGGATTCAAAGCACAACCGAATGTATTGTTGAATAATCAATACCCTCATAAATCTTTTGATGATGTAACCAAAGCATTAAATATGGATTTGCAATTAAATGCTATGGGAACAGGCATTGGTGATGTCAACAACGATGGGTTCTTTGATTACTACGTCACCAACATCCGCTTCAATCACCTCATGATGAGCCAGGGCAAAGGCAAACCCTTTATCGATAAGGCTAAAGTGCTGGGAATGGGATTTGTATCCATAAGCTGGGGCGCCAACTTTGCCGACTTTGATCATGATACCGATTTGGACCTTTACGTTGCCAATGGAGATCTTAATCCCAACGACGTTCCCTTAGCAGATTTCTACTTCGAAAATGAAGGTGGACATTTTACTGACAAAGCCTATCTAATCGGGCTAAATGATTATGGCGTTGGGAGAGGTTCAGTCACCTTTGATATGGACAACGACGGTGACCTGGATATTCTGATAGTTAATCAAAAACCGGTATTGAACTATCCTGTTTCATCCATGACCAGGCTCTATCGGAATGACTCAACAAAAGGAAACTGGATAAAGATCGGCCTGAAGGGAGTTGAATCCGATATGCATGGAATTGGTTCGCGCGTTGAAGTCGTAATTGGAAAAACAAAAATGATTCGCGAGATCGACGGCGGTTCGAGTATTTTCTCACAAAATTCGACCATCGCGCATTTTGGATTAGGCGATGCCACCAAAGTTGATTCCATCATCGTGGCGTGGATAGGAAACGGGAGACAGGTTCTCACCAATCAGCCGGTAAACACATTACTGACCATTGTTGAAAACGTACCTGAAACGTCTGTTTCATTGTGGATTCCGCTCATCATCATCTCTATCTCAGCTTTAATGATTTTTTCCCTGTTCAGGCTGATCAAAAGAAATTCTTAAGGCTGGCCAAAAATATAATTGCAGTTTTTCTATTCCATTTCTATCAGTAACTTGAGCAACTTTTTAATTTGCATGCAACAGCTTTGCATTGTATAAACACAATTAAATAATATTGAATAATTAAGCTATGAATCTTAACATTGATGCACAAGAGCAGCAAACCTATGATGCCATTGTAGTAGGTACCGGCATCAGCGGTGGGTGGGCCGCAAAGGAGCTCACCGAAAAGGGATTGAAGGTTCTTGTCCTGGAGAGAGGTCGTGACGTGAAACATGTCATTGACTATCCAACAATGACGAAAAATCCATGGGAGCTTCCTAATGGCGGAAGCCTCACGCGTGAAGAAGCAAAAATACTCCCTATTCAAATGAGGATGGGCTGGATTAACCAGGGGAATAAACACTGGTGGGTAAATGACCTGGAAAATCCGTACACAGAAATAAAACCATTCGACTGGATCCGTGGATATCATGTTGGTGGAAGATCCATTATGTGGGGAAAGCAAACTTACCGTTTGTCCGACCTGGATTTTGAAGCCAATGCAAAGGAGGGTGTCGGCGCTGACTGGCCCATCCGTTATAAGGACATCTCGCCGTGGTACGACTATGTCGAATCATTCATCGGTGTGAGTGGCAGTGCAGAAGGCCTTCCCCATCTGCCGGATGGCAAATTTCTCCCTCCCATGGAATTGAATTGCGTGGAAGAAGTCTTTCGCGATAAGGTGGCCGAAAAATTCAACGGAAGAAAAATTACAATTGGCCGTGTCGCGCACCTTACCGCCTCTCTCCCACACGATCCGTCACGGGGCATTTGTCAATCGAGAAACCTTTGCGACCGTGGCTGTCCATATGGTGCTTACTTTAGCAGTAATGCCTCAACGTTGATCGCGGCACAGAAGACAGGAAACATGACCCTACGTCCTTATTCCATTGTTCATTCAGTAATTTATGACGAGAAAAAAGGCAAAGCGATTGGCGTGAAGGTGCTTGATGCTGAAACAAAACAAGAAATGGATTTTTATTCGCGCATTATCTTTTTGAATGCGTCAACGGTCGGTAGCACTTTCATCTTACTAAATTCAATATCAAAACGCTTCCCCAACGGAATGGGCAATGCCAGCGATCAATTGGGCCGCAACATGATGGACCATCAATATCGCGTGGGCGCGCAGGCGTCAGTCGAAGGATTTGAAGACAAATATTATATCGGCAGGCGACCAAACGGGATCTACATTCCTCGATTCCGGAACATTGGCAAAGACAAGAGGACTGACTACCTCAGGGGTTTTGGCTATCAGGGATCTGCCAGTCGTGAAGACTGGATGCGCGGTGTGAGGGAAATGTCTTATGGAACAGAGTTGAAGACTGCTCTTCAGACACCCGGTTCGTGGGGCATCGGCATAACAGGATTTGGCGAGTGCTTACCTTATGAGGATAACCGGATTACATTAAACACAGAAAAAAAAGACGTATATGGTCTGCCTACCTTAAACATGGATTGCGACTGGCACGAAAATGAAAAGGTCATGCGGAAGGATATTAAGGAGAGCGCTGCCGAGATGATGGAAGCCTGTGGGTACAAGAATGTAACGATGTTCGATAACCCAAACAACATGGGACTCGGCATCCACGAAATGGGAACCGCGCGCATGGGAAAAGATCCGAAAACCTCTGTGCTGAACAAATGGAACCAACTGCATGAAGTCCCTAATGTTTTTGTTACTGACGGAGCGGCTATGACATCTTCAGCATGTCAAAACCCCTCACTAACCTACATGGCATTAACCGCACGTGCTGCTGATCATGCCGTTGAAGAAATGAAGAAAATGAATCTATAAATCAAATCACCTCATCCCCGACCCTTCTCCTTAAGGAGAAGGGAGAAAGTCCCTCTCCTTAAGGAGAGGGATTTAGGGTGAGGTGAGTGAAGAAAACTAAACACGATGACAATGAACCGAAGAGAAGCCATACAACGAACCGCCATGGTATTGGGTTATGCCGTTTCAGGCCCTGCACTATTGGGCGTATTGAACGGATGCAAGGCGACACCTGAAGCTGAATTCAAGCCTGAATTTCTTTCGATGGAACAAGCTCTGCTGGTAGAAGAGCTGGCGGAAATAATTATTCCGAAGACCGACACACCTGGCGCCAAAGAGGCAGGGGTGCCCATGTTCATCGATAAGCTGGTGAAGGATGTTTATTCGCCGGATGATCAGGAAAGGTTTATCAAAAACCTTATCGCCTTTGATGATGAGGCAAAGAAAACCTATGGTAGCAGCTTTATTGAGTGCAGCGCTGAAGAAAAGGATGCCCACTTCAGGAAGGCTCATGATGAAATCATTCAAAAACTGAGCAGTAACGGACCCAGTGGCTGGTGGAATGTCGAGGGTAAAGAAAGCAAACCTTTCATGGTGGAGATCAAAGAACTTACCCTCCTGGGTTTTTTTACCAGTGAACCAGGTGCCACACAAGTGTTGCAATACAACCAGGTGCCAGGTCCATACAAGGGCTGTCTGCCGCTGACCGAAGTGGGAAAGCAGTGGGCAACTTGATGTTCTGATGGCTGCGAATGCAAGTCGTGCAGATTTCGATAACCGTTGTGCTTAACGGGCCACTCATGCTGACCAAACTCAGGCAACCGGCAAACTGAAAGTAAATTTACTGCCCCTGGCGAGTTCACTTGTAACCTGAATCTCGCCATGTTGGGCCTCAATAAATTCCTTGGAGATCGCTAAGCCAAGTCCCGTCCCGGAAGGCGTACCGGGCACCTGGAAAAACTTGTCGAAAATTCGGCTCATGTATTTTCTCTCAATTCCTGGTCCATGGTCTTCAACAGAAAAATTAACTTTCTCCTTTGACGTCGCACACGTCAGAATTATTTTCTCATTTTCCGGGCTATAGCGAATCGCGTTTGTCAGGAAGTTCACGAGGACCCAGGTCGTTTTATCAATATCCGCTTGTATTTCTGGCAAATCGGGAGCCGCTTCAATTTCGATCTGAACCTGCTTTCGTTCGGCCTGAAACCTCACAGCTTCAGTGGCCAGGTTAATGATGTCACGGGGGTTGGTATTTCGGATACTGAGTTTGATATTTCCCGTCTCTACCTGCGAGAGGTCGAGCAACTCATTTGTAATATTTGAAAGGCGAAGCACTTCATCATTTAACGTGCGTATAATACTCTGTTGCTCTTCGTTAAGGTTGCCCACCCGATTATCCTGAAGCAGCTTAACGCACATTTGGAGAGAAGCGATGGGAGTTTTCAGTTCATGAGAGATCGTGGCGATGAAATTGGTTTTGGCAAGGTCAAGTTCTTTGTAGGACGTAATATTCCTGAGCATGATCACTTGCCCGATATTTACAACTTCTTTTTCCCCTGTCGGAGTGTAGTTGATTTCTATGGTTTCTTTCGAGAAGTAGTTTTCCCTACCCCCAATTACGGCTTTGACCAATGAAGAAGGTTGATTTGCCTGACCATTTTGCCGAATCAAACTTCTGAATAAATCATTGTAGACGGCGACATCCGGTGCATAATGGTCGATCACATCCTTTAGTGTCAGATTCAATAGATTCAATGCCTGGTCGTTTGCAAAGACGACTTTGTTCTTTTCATCAAGACCAATAACGGGGTCAGTCATCCTGTTAATGATCGTTTCAATACGTTTCTTTTCAAACAGAATTTTTGCAAGGTTGCTGTGTTCATACTCATCCAGCTTTTCCGCCATCTGGTTGAAGGCTTCCGCCAGTTCTTCGAACTCATCCTTTCGGGCAAAGTGCAATCGTTCTTCGTAATTTTTGTTGGCAATGGATTGGATGCTATTGGTTAGCATCACGATTGGATTGGCGACGTATCCCGGAAAATTGACAACAAACGTGAAGGCTGCAATCGTACAGAGCGTAGCAACGATAATAAGATAGGTGGATGCCTTGTCGGCAGTATTTTGAGTCACCTCATTCTTCATGATAATGCTCTGCATGTTCACCCCCTGGATAGCCAGGGCAAGGCCCCTGATCCTGACGACAATACTATCCTGGATTCCGGAATTCTTTAGCTTTTCAAAAGCAACTCTTAAGGCATGGGTTAGCTCCCGTTCGCCGGCTTCCGTAACATTTTCCTCCTGGAGAAGAAGATTCGCTTCCATCACTTTCATCGCCCTGGCCGAATCAATTTCAAGGCTGTCACAATTTTCAATTATTCGTTTAGTGTGCTCCAGTGTTTCATAGTTGTCTTTCAGAATATTCTTCGAGTCTTCAGAAAGTGCCTCGAGGTAGTATAATCCCATCCCGCCAATGGTAATGATCACCATGAAGAGGAAAACAACTCCTAATCCTACTTTTGTTTTTATTCTCATGAGAGTACTACCAAATCAATGTCTGAAAGCGAAAGTTTTTTCAGCAACAAGTTGAAGGAACCGGTTTTTGTTACGATTCTCCAGAAGCGAATTCGCGGCATTCCGATGCAAATAGTCGTGATCTGTTTCTCTTCAGCTATTTTCACAATGGATGCCGGCACATTATTATTTTTTACCTGGATAATTTCTGCACCAAGCTCTGTTGCCATTTTAAAGTTATTGATCAAATGACGCTGAACAGATAGTTTAATCCTGTGTGTTCCCTCCGATTTTGTCTGTACATACAATACAAACCACTTAGAGTTGTAATAGCTTGCTAACCGTGCCGTCTTTCGAATGATCATCTTCGCCGTTTCTGAATTACTGCTGATGCAAGCAAGAAAGCGTTCGTGCCTTAGCCTTGTGGTTGCTGTTACTTCGGTATCTACTTTTCTTTCTACCTGTGATGCTACTTCTTTCAACGCAAGTTCGCGCAACTGAAGAATCTTGTCCGGTTGGAAAAAATTCCGAAGGGCTGTTTCGACTTTTGACTGATCATAGATCTTCCCTTCCTTCAACCGGGTGATCAACTCATCAGCTGTCAGATCGATGTTCACGACTTCATCGGCCATCTGCAGCAACTTGTCGGGCACACGTTCGGCCACTTCCACCCCGGTAATGCTGTAGACTTCTTCATTAATGCTTTCAATGTGTTGAATGTTGACCGCACTGATAACATTAATGCCTGCATCGAGAATTTCGAGCACATCCTGCCACCGCTTCTCGTTCTTGCTGCCAGGAATATTCGTGTGAGCCAGTTCGTCAACAATCACAACTTCGGGATGAGTATTAATAACCGCCTGCAAATCCATCTCCTCCAGTTCCTTCCCCTTATAAAAAATGCTTTTTCTGGGAATGACTGGAAGGCCTTCGATCAGTTCCTGAGTCTCTTTGCGATTGTGTGTTTCGATATAACCTATCCTGACATCAATTTTATTTTTTAACATGCTGTGCGCCTCCTGCAGCATCCGAAAAGTTTTGCCGACTCCGGCGCTCATACCAATATAGATCTTGAACTTCCCCCGTTTGGACTTACGGATAAGGTTTAGGAAATGCTGAACTGATTTATCACGCTGGTCCATGGGAGTCAATCACCCGAAATTAGTTCCGATATTGGTCAGGCTGAAATTTCTCATCTCTTATTTCAACTCGTCTAATGCAAGGTTAAGCCGGAGAACGTTTACCCTGGCAGGACCGAACCCCAATAAGGGTTTTTCTGTATGATCAATGACCAGTTTCTCCAGGCTCTCCGGATCGATTTGCCTTACCCGTGCGACGCGGTCAATCTGGACCCTGGCTCCTTGCGGGGAGATGTCAGGATCAAGTCCGCCGCCGGAAGCAGTTACAAGGTCAACCGGTATTTGTTCTTTCTTCACGCCCGGATTGTGAACCAGGAATGTGTCGATCCGGGCTTGCACCTGCGCCAGGTAATCGGGATTAGTAGGCCCTTTATTTGAACCCCCCGTAGCGGCTGCATTGTAGTCAACAGCAGAAGGCCGGCTGTTGAAATATTTCTCATCATTGAATTTTTGTCCGATTAATTCAAAGCCAACAACTTTTCCGTTGACGATGATTTCTTCACCTTTCCCTCCGTTCGGTCCGATCACTTTTGCTATGCCTGTGATCAACAAAGGATAAAGTACGCCAAAAACGATAATCGTGAGAAAGGTTAATTTTAAGCCTATGATCCAATAATTTTTCATACACAGAATAATTAAAGCAATGGTGAAATAATAAGGTCAATCAATTTTATCCCTATGAAGGGTACAATGATTCCACCTAATCCGTAGATAAATAAGTTCCGGGCAAGCAAAGCGCCCGCGCCAATCGGCTTATATGCCACTCCGCGTAACGCAAGGGGTATTAGGATCGGAATAATGATTGCATTGAAAATGATGGCCGAGAGTATAGCGCTTTCCGGGCTGTACAAGTTCATAATGTTTAATGCCTGAAGCGCCGGTATCGAAGCCATGAACAAGGCCGGCACGATCGCAAAATATTTTGCCACATCATTGGCTATTGAGAATGTGGTAAGGGTTCCCCTGGTGATGAGCAACTGCTTGCCGATCTCAACCACTTCAATGAGTTTGGTTGGATCGTTATCGAGGTCAACCATATTGCCTGCTTCTTTCGCGGCCTGCGTTCCGCTATTCATGGCAACGCCAACATCAGCTTGCGCCAATGCAGGGGCATCGTTAGTTCCGTCGCCCATCATGGCAACAAGCTTTCCTGCGGCTTGTTCTTTCTGTATGTACTCCAGCTTATCCTCCGGTTTGGCCTCTGCAATAAAATCATCCACGCCCGCTTTCTGAGCAATGTATTTTGCCGTTAAGGGGTTGTCACCAGTAACCATGACTGTTTTTACACCCATCTTCCTCAATCGCTCAAAACGCTCAGTAATACCGGGCTTAACAATATCCTGCAACTCAACAGCGCCAAACACCTCATTATTCTGAGCGACAATCAGGGGCGTTCCCCCGTTTGCTGAAATTCGTTCAACCACTTGTTTTGTGTCGTCCGGAATTTTCTTTCCCTGTTGTTCAACAAGTTTTTTGATCGCATCATAGGCACCTTTTCGAATCATTCTGTCTTCGAGATCAATTCCCGATGTTCGTGTTTCTGCTGAAAATTTAATAACGTTTGCCTGGGGCAACCCAGAAGTCAGATCGCCCTGACTGCCTATTGTCAAGGGATGTCTGAATCCTTTTGATGCTGCGAGTTCAACGATCGACTTTCCCTCAGGAGTCTCATCCGCCAGGGAAGCGATCGTTGCGCACTCAATAAGGTCATCTTCTTTAATGCCATATGCCGGATAAAAATTCGTTGCCTTCCGATTGCCAATGGTTATTGTCCCGGTCTTGTCAAGAAGAATTGTATCAAGGTCTCCGGCCGTTTCAACTGCACGGCCCGATTTGGAAATCACGTTGGCTTGCAGGGCACGATCCATTCCGGCAATGCCAATCGCTGAAAGTAACCCTCCAATCGTTGTTGGAATAAGACAGACGAACAAGGCGATCTGGGAACCAATGGAAACCGGTGCATGCGCATAATCTCCAAATGGCTTTAAGGTTACCGTTACCAGCAGAAATACAATGGTGAAGCCGGAAAGCAAAAGGGTCAATGCGATTTCATTTGGTGTCTTCTGACGGCTTGCGCCTTCAACCAGTGCGATCATCTTGTCGAGGAAACTCTCACCGGGTTGTGTGGTGACCACAACTTTTATTCTGTCCGAAAGAACTTTAGTTCCTCCGGTAACCGAACTTCTATCACCACCCGTCTCGCGGATAACCGGAGCGGATTCACCCGTGATGGCGCTCTCATCAATTGTCGCTATGCCATCAACAATCTCTCCGTCGGAAGGAATTATATCACCCGTCTCACAGATAAAGATGTCACCCTTCTTGAGTTGACTGGACGGTTTTTCTTTTACGACACCATTAGCATCAATTACTTTCGCGGGTGTTTCCTCCCGAGTTTTCCGCAATGAATCCGCCTGGGCCTTTCCCCGGGCTTCTGCTATGGCCTCGGCAAAATTTGCAAAGAGCAGTGTAATTACCAGAACGAGAAAAATAACAATGTTATAGGCTGGAGAACCTTGATCTGTTTTGGTGAATGAATACAAAGATACAAACAACATGATGAGGGTTCCCACCTCCACACAAACCATCACCGGATTCTTCATCATCAACCTCGGATTCAATTTCACAAAGGATTGACCGATCGATTCCCGCACGAGCGAGGGCTCAAACAACCGAATATTTTTTTTTATTCTTTTACTCATAACAAGTTTGTCTAATTACATAGAGAGATACTCTGCCAGAGGACCAAGCGCAAGCACAGGGAAGAACGAAAGGGCTGCGACAATAATAATCACAGAAAGTAACACAGCGATAAACGCGGGACTTTCCACCTTCAATGTCCCCGAACTTTCTGGCACGTACTTCTTGGAAGCCAGAGATCCAGCAATGGCAACAGGCCCAATGATCGGTATAAATCTTCCGAAGAGCATAGCCAGTCCGCAGAGTATGTTCCAGAACGGCGTTGCATCACCAAGGCCCTCGAAGCCCGAGCCATTATTTGCCGAAGCTGAAGTGAACTCATATAACATCTCGCTGAAGCCATGATAGGAAGGATTGTTAAGCCAGCCGATGGCGGGATTTTTTGAGGCCAGATAAGATGCAATGGCCGTACCCACAAGAATAAGAAAGGGATGCAGTATGGCAACAAGGGCCGCAATCTTTACCTCTTTAGCTTCAACCTTTTTGCCAAAGAGTTCTGGTGTTCTCCCTACCATCAAGCCTGAAATAAAAACGGCAATGATCACAAAGACGAAGAAGTTGATGAACCCGACACCCACCCCACCATAGATGGCGTTGATCATCATGTCAAGAAGAAAAACACCTCCTGAAATTGGTGTGTGACTGTCATGCATTGAATTCACCGACCCATTGGATGTGGATGTTGTCGATACTCCCCACATCGCACTGGCAACAGGACCAAACCGAACTTCCTTGCCTTCCATGTTGCCCAATGAATTATCGATACCCATTGCGGATACTTTCGGATTTCCATGTACTTCAGAATATATTGCAATGGCGGCAAACGTCAGGAACAGCACCGTCATGGCACCAAAGAATGCGTATCCCACCTTCGGTTTCCCTATATAAAATCCAAAAGCAAATACCAGCGCAACAGGAATAAAGAGAATAGCAAAGTTCTCCAGGAGGTTGGTGATGTAGTCAGGATTCTCAAAAGGGTGCGTTGAGTTCGGTCCGAAGTAACCTCCGCCATTGGTACCCACTTGTTTGATGGCCACCATTGGGGCTACAGGCCCACGGGCAACAAGGACAGTATCGACTTCGAGGGTGATAACCCTGGCTGCTCCCTCAAATGTTGATGGAGTACCTCGCAGGGTCAGGACAACTGCAATCAAAATGGAAACCGGAAGAAGTATCCTCGTGCAACTCCTTAAAAACAAGGAATAGAAATTGCCAAGGGTCGATGTTTTCCTTTGCGTAATCGCATTAAACACCAGTACCATCGCAGCGATACCTGTGCCTGCACTTACGAATTGCAAAAAACAAAAGACAAGAAGTTGTGTCAGGTAGGAAGCCCCCGTCTCACCACTGTAGTGCTGCAAATTTGTGTTGGTCATGAAACTTACGGCGGTGTTGAAAGCTGTCGTTGGCTCCATGCTGGCAGTCCCATCGGGATTCCAAAGCACGTGAAACGATTGGGTCAGCAGCATAAGCATAGCCCATAAGAAAAAGAGGAGATTAAGCGAAAGTAGCGCTTTGGTAGTTTCCTTCCAGTCCATAGAACTGTCCGGATCAATGCCGCATATCCTGAAGATCCATGATTCAAGGGGCGCCAGGAAATCGAACCAGGTCCGTTCATTTTTGAAAACACGAACCAGATACCGGCCCATGGGAATAGCCAGGATCACGGTCATCCCGAAAAAGACAACCACGCCAAAGATTTGAGTTTTCATTTTATATTAACATTAATACAATTCGAATCTCTTCAACAACCCAGAATTCATATCAGAATTTTTCAGGTTTGATAAGCGCATACAGGAGGTAGATAAAAACCAGCCCGCTTATCACCAGAAGTACGATCATCATAGTGTCAGATTTTTTCAAATACATCAATAAGCCGGAACAGGAGCCAAAAACCGAATAGTCCGAGCAGGAACATAAGGATGGAGATCATAGTATCAGGTTTTTTAGAAAATAAAATCGGCCAAATCGCATGCTTGAAATTCAATAGTTTGCAAGACAAGCATTTAGCGGAAATGACATATCCATAACCCTTCAGAATCCGAAAGGGTATTTCATAAATGGAAAGCTTTGGAAAGTTTAAAGACTGTAATCTTTTATCTTTTGATAAAGGGTGGTAAGGCCGATACCCAGCAGTCGGGCAGCCTGCGTTTTATTTCCATTCGTATAATTCAAAACCTTACGGATATGATTTTTCTCGACCGTGGAAAGGTCAAAGGCGTTAATGGATTCGTCAACTATAAACTCCGACGGCAGCAGGCTTTCGTTAAGTTCACCATCGGCAAGAATAATACTTCGTTCAATAACATTCTTGAGCTCGCGGATATTCCCTTTCCACGGATGCTGTTCCAGTGATTTCAGAAATGATTTTGTAAGGTGCGGCTCATGCTTGTTGGTCTTTAGAGAGAATTGGTTTATGAAATACCTTGCCAGCAATGCAATGTCGTCTTTTCGTTCCCTGAGCGAGGGTAGTGAGATGGTAAATACAGATAACCGGTAAAAGAGATCCATCCGGAAATTTCCTTGTTCAGATTCTTTTTCCAAGTCCCTGTTCGTGGCCGCGATGAACCTGACGTTTACTTTGCGCGGTTTGCTTTCACCAACGCGATAAAATTCTCCAGTCTCAATAACCCGCAACAACTTTGCCTGCAGATCAATGTTCATTTCGCCAATCTCATCCAGGAATAAGGTACCTTCATGAGCTTCGTCCAAATATCCTTTCCTGGCTTTAGTCGCGCCGGTGAAAGCACCTTCGACGTGTCCGAACAATTCACTTTCCAATAAATCTTTAGGAAACGCACTGCAGTTAACAGCAACAAATGACTTAGATTTTCTTGGACTCTCATAATGTATGGCCTGCGCAAAAACTTCTTTACCCGTTCCTGTTTCACCAAGCAAGAGTACATTCGTATCAGTCGCGGCTACTTTTTTAGCCAACTCAATGCAGTGTAGAATATTCTTGTTGTTCCCCAGGATATTATGAAAGCCAAATTTTTCCTGAAGTTTTAGTTCAAGGTTCAATACTTTTTGTTGCAGTAAAGCTTTCTCCGTGGCTTTACTAAGAAGAGGAATAATTTTTTCCTGGTGATCCCCTTTTGTCAGATAATCGAATGCTCCATATTTTATGGCGCGAACACCATCCTGGATGGTTCCAAACGCAGTCAGCACAATGACTTCAGCGCCGGGAAATTCTTTTTTTATTTTTGCGGTGAGGTCAACGCCATTCCCATCGGGAAGCCTGACATCCGAAATGATTACCTGGAACGAATCATGATTGAGCGCATTCAGGGCGTCCTTAACAGACGAGACCTGGGTGACCGCGTAACCTTCCAATTCAATAATTCTCGCCATCAGGGTTCTGAGATTAACCTCATCATCAATTATTAGAACAGAAGGTTTCATAAAATACTTTACCGGAGCCAAATCTACTGCTTTTTTTTTCGCAAATGGGATAACCTGTGCCACCCTAAAAGGTCCGACATAAAACTTAATGCAGTCATGATTACTATCGATCATCAATTTTCACCGCGAACCCGACGAGATCTTCATAGAAATACGTCACCTTGTGTCCCGATTGAAGAATTCGTATTCACTTTTAATAATTTCGTCTTACTTTCGCTCCATGTCTCTTTTCATTTCATCCCTAAATTCCGGAAGCAATGGCAATTGCTATTACGTTGGCAATCAACATGAGGCTGTTTTGATCGATGGCGGCATCTCACGACGCGAAACGGAGAAGCGCATGAGGCGCGTTGGCATTTCCATGAAAAAAGTAAAAGCGATTTTCATATCCCACGAGCATGGTGATCACGTTCATGGTATTCCTTCATTAGCTAAAAAACATCAACTCTGTGTTTACGCTAGTGAAACAACCTGGCGGTCTGGAAATATCGGATTGAATGACGCTCGTATCGAACGATTCAAAGCATACGAACCCGTAAAGATTGGCAACCTCTCGATCACTGCGTTTCCAAAATTGCACGACGCCTGCGATCCCCACAGTTTTATTGTTTCATCTGATTCAGTCACGGTTGGCATATTCACCGACATTGGCGCTCCTTGCCAGCACGTGGTTAATCATTTCAGACAATGCCACGCTGCCTTTTTAGAGTCAAACTATGATGAAGAATTGTTGATCAATGGCAGTTATCCCGCTCATCTGAAACAGCGGATCAGGGGAGGGAAAGGTCACCTTTCCAACACACAAGCTGCAGAATTGTTTGTAAAACACAAGCCCCCTTTTATGAGTCACCTGTTCCTCTCCCACTTATCACAGGAGAACAACCGGCCGGCCATCGTTCAGAAATTGTTCAGAAGAATTGCAGGAGGAACATCCATTGTAATTGCGTCACGGGAACGAGAAACGCCCCTGTATCATATCAGCAATTCCCTCAATCCACGGCCGTCCTCACGAAATATCAGTCCTGCGTTGCAGCTTGAGCTTTTTAACTGACCGACAGAACAAATTCACATCATTCTCCTGTATAAAATCTCTTTTACCGTAATAAATCTATCCTTACCTTAAAACAAACTTGCAGCCCATCTGATATGAAAAACGCTATCCTTCTGTTTGTTCTCGTTACCCCGTTCCTCTTCACTTCCTGTAAAAAGCAGGAAACTGCGCAACAAACTTTTACTGCCCCCGCCGACAGCATGAAACAATGGAAACTCGGTATCGCATTCTGGACTTTTCACACCTTCAGTCTGCCTGATGCATTGGCGAAAATCGACAGCAGCGGGGTAGACTATATTGAAGGTGTACCATTTTTCAAAGCCGGCGCCGAACTGGGCGACTCACTCATTGGTGATCTGAGCCCGTCAGGCTTGCAAAAGGTAAAAGACCTCATCCAGTCAAAAGGACTCAAAATGGAGTCGATGTATATTGGCGGAAAAACAAAGGATGAATGGAACAAGAATTTTGGTATCGCAAAGTTCTTTGGTGTTCAATATGTGACGGGAGAACCACCACTCAATTTATGGGATGAGGTCGACAGCCTGGCCGGTGTTTATGGATTAAAAGTCGCGATCCATGATCATTGGAAAGGCGTGAGCAAATACTGGAGCCCCGATTCTGTGTTGGCCGCGATTGAGGGTCATCCAAACTTCGGCGTATGCGCAGACCTTGGCCACTGGCCCAAGAGTGGTGTAAATCCATTGGAAGCTGTGAAGAAACTCGAGGGGCATATTATGAACATACACCTGAAGGATATTGCCGCATACGATAATCCCGAATTGAAAGATGTGCGGGTTGGAACGGGTGTCGTTGATTTTCCCGCGATCTTCGCCGAACTTAAACGACAAAATTTCGCCGGTCATATTTATATCGAACGTGACGCGGAAATGAAACCGAGCAACCTGCCCTCAGTGATGGAGACGATAGGCTATTATTACCAGGAAATTGGAAAATTAGAATAGAGATTTATAACCCTTCGTGTCTTTTCTGACTTAGTGGTAAAACATTCTCGCTACCAAGGCACAAAGACACGAGGGGTCGAGATTATCCTCTCAACTCCTTCAACCCGGCGCGCTCCTGATTCTCGATGACTCTGGCTTTAACGATTTTCTTTATCAGCGTGACAGGCAATTTCTCACCCGGATCGAAATGAAGCGTAGCTCCTGATACCTTTACATCTTTCAGGTCATCTTTCATCGCTTTCACCAGCGAGGGACTCATGGTATAAAAACTGCAATATTTTTTGTTAACACCTATTCCCACCAGCATATAAATGTATTTGAAAGCTGGTATCATGTAACTGATTGACTCTTCTGCTTTAGGTACCACAGCCATTATAGTGGAACGCATTTTCTTAAGCATTGCCCTGTACCCGTCATCTTGCATGGCAATGTATTCATCCACACTTCTCGCGGGTTTGGCATTCATTCGGGACATATCTTCAAAATATTTCTTGAGAGCTGAATATTAAATCTAATTCTTTTCTGCCAGTTCCTTTAATTTATCCAATGCCTTTGGCCAGGTCTTATTGAAATACTCTTTAAACTCATCCGCAACATCCATATCAACCCTTAACTCTGTTTTTCCATTCACGATTTTGAGGGTATAATTTTCTTCTGCACCTGACCATGCCTCCACTTCCTTACTGCTGAGATCTTCCTTCCCTTTTTTTACGACACCCAGATGTTTGAAGGACATAAATGAATTGGGAATATGCTCAGCAATCATGGAAACCATGCCGTCACCTTTCCCATCCACGAATAAAACTTTACTCCCTTTCTTCCAGTCCGTTTCTGCATGTGAGCCGGGGCTGAATACAGATGTCCATTCACGATAGGTGCTGTCATTCCAAAGTACATTCCAAACCTTTTCCTTTGGAACGTCAATAGCAATTTTAAATTCCTGCTTTTCCATAACGCAATTTTTTAAGCGAGTACTTTTTTATTTCACAGACAAAGATGGAAAGTCGGCCGCAAAAGGAAGCGGTATAAGCGCGACAATCTAAGGGGCAGAGTGCGGCGCGCGCGGAAATTATAAGGAGCCAGGATTCAAGATTATTGGATCAACCAGTCCCCGATAGCGGTCCACCAGGCCGTCGCAGCCAAAGGAAACCGAACGAAGTGAACGACCAGCATCAAAGATCCTCCCCAAAGGTATACGGGATGTACTTTTCCTTTCATGATCAATTCCCGTGCTATCGCAATCAGAACAATCGACTCCTGAAAGAGTAGGATCACCAATGGCATTCCTATTCCCAGCATTGGCAGCAATCGCCCAAATGCAGCAGGAAGCAACGCCACGGTCGCGAGAACCATTAACCGCTTATGCGTCTCCGGTTTTTTTAAGTTGACCAGCGACAGTGCGAGAAACGTTGCAAACAGGATCATGTCCGTTATGGGGATCAATAGAAACTGTTTCGGCTGCAAACCTCCTACCATAAGGACCGGGCTGTTCAACCGTGCGCCGGTGATGGCCACCGAAATTCCAATGACCAGCATAGCACCTGCGAGAATAAATCCTGCAACACCCAGCTTTCGGTGAAGTTTAATATTCCTGGTTCGCGCGAGTGTTGGTTGGACAATAAAAAGAATAATCCAGCAGAAGTACAGGGCACCATGAATGTGCACCAGGGGACGGCCGGCAAATGTTCCGGACGCCATCGGTACAACATAGGTGCGGGAAAATCCGGCTAACACGATCAACAATGCCGCGACGGAAATGATCACATAGAAATTACTCCTTTTGGCCCGCGCAATTGCAGCATGCTCCTGCAGGGACAAAGCCGGACCTGACAGGCTTTTAACAGATGAAGGCTCCATGAATATTTGGTTTAAGGTGGGACTCCTTAAATAAAGTTAAGGATTCCGCAGAATAATAAAAGCGTCCGGAACCTAAGATGCATCGATTTTCAAAAAGAACAGCTGCTAAATTAATGGTGCCAGTCAGTGGTACCCTTTCTTCCGCCAATACCACATCAGGAGAAATCCAATGATGGCCCCGCCGACGTGAGCGAAGTGCGCCACACCACCACCAAAGATAGAGATGCCCGTAACACCCGAAAATAAATCCAGGCCTATAAGAATGGGAATGAAATATTTCGCGGCGATCGGAACAGGTAAAAAGATCAGGGCGAGTTTGGCATTTGGAAATAAAATGCCGAAAGCCACGAGCACGCCATAAATGGCACCGGACGCGCCAACGGCAGGGACACTGTAAAGACTAAATAACGTTCTTAATTTTTCTTCCGTTATACCGGAAAATAACGATTGGTTATAGTTCCTGGTCTCAAGCAAATGCTGAATGTCATCCGCTGATATTCCGGTAGCAATAAGTTCATTGTAAATGTTGCTGAACTGGTAGTAGTTCACCAGCGTATAGATAATGCTTGCCCCAATTCCCGATACAAAATAAAAAAAGAGAAATTTACTTTTTCCCCACATCTCTTCTAAAGGAGATCCAAATGCCCATAAAGCATACATATTAAAAAGAATGTGTGCATAGCCACCATGCATAAACATGTTGGTCACAAATTGCCAGACCCCGAAATGCTCGTTCTTCGGAAAGTAAAGGGCGAACGCCTCAAACATGGGGTTTTCCATCCCGGGAATAGCAAAAGTGATGATAAAGAAGATGATGTTGATGATAATCAGAATGGCAACGGCTCCATTGAATTTTCCCATATCCCGCATATTGTAAATTTTAGGTTTGAAAACCAAGGGGCCAAACCATTTAACCTGCACGTTTCTTTTGTAGATTTGAGGCCGAATTAATCCCGTTTTAATCTATATTTCCCTTACCATTCATATAATTGTATAGGAGATAAGATGAAAACCTTTTAAAATCGTGGCATAATAATCTCTGTGAGAATTAGTTAATAAAAACCAAAGTTAAAATGATGCACTCGATACGAAATTCGTCTAAGTTGGTCTTGTGGGTGTTCGTTCTCATGATCAGCATTACGGGCTGTAAGAGCAAAAAGAAGGCTATGGAAGCCGAGAAGGCCCGGCAGGAACAAGAGGCGGCGCTAAAGAAACAGCAGGAAGAAGAAGCCCGTTTAAAAAGAGAGGCTGAAGAAAAAGCCAGGCTCGAAGCTGAGGCGCGAGAACGTGAAGCAAAGGAACGCGCCAATGCGCCAGCCAATCGACTTGACAATTATTTTAACTCTATCGCCAACGCCAGCAGCACGGCGTCTGCCAATGCCAGCATCAACGAAGCACTCACCATGTTCTCATCAGGCGATGCACCGGTACTCATTGTCATCAGCGAAGAGGGTGGCAAAAAAGATTATGACGAACCGACAACGATAAAAAAATACCTTGAGTACCTGAAGGACACCAAAAGCAACATGAACAAAATCTCCAACCTTCAGTTTGACAGTGCGGGAAAAATCAGTGAAGTGGAATTAAAAAAGAATTAAGCACCTACCTTTAATCATTACTACTATGCATAAGATTAAGTCTATATATCTGTTCACCTTGCTGCTGGGCATCGTCTGTTCGCATTCCCTTTTGGCGCAAGACGATATCAGTCCCGCCAGAAAACAAGCCATCGACTCCCTGGCGTTAGAAAAAGTGAGAGACCTTAGCAAATACATCAGCATCATCGGTAATAAGAAAACTGCATTCTCCGAAGCGCAACGTGTCATGGACCGCGCAGAAGAACTTTTTGTCCCCGATGCAGAGATGGGTGTTTCATCTTTGAATCGCAAAGAAGTCAATTACTATAAAGTACGTAAATATTTTGAACGATTGATGGCACTCAACTATGATCGCGTTTCAATTGAATGGTACGATATTCATTACATCAGCGATCTTGAGCGCCAACCGGATGGAAAGTATGTGGGTGTAGTCACGATCTATCAACGGTTCGAAGGAACTTCTGACGACGGTCTGAAATACAGAGACACAACAAAGAAAGACATTACCATTTACGTTGAACGCAAGAAAACTCAAATCTCAGGTAGAATTGTTGAATTCTGGGACGTGATGTTGGGCGACATTCGCGTAACAGAAACAAGTGCATAAACATTAAGGCATCGCTTTTACAGTTAAGAGGAAGTACATGTCGCGCTCCCCTTTTTGGCAACCTAATTGCTGATAAGGACGCCGGAGAACACATGTACTTCACTATTTTTGAACGCATCCTTAAACTCCCCACAATAAAAGCGGGACACAGATGTTAATATTATTCGCACTATGACCTTCAAATTGACTGGAAAAATACTTATCTCTATGGGATGGCTCCTGCTTTCCTGTTTTTCCGTCAGCGCTCAACTGGTCGGCGGCGAAGTGGATGAAAGTAAACTCTATGCCGAATCCAAGCAAGTCAATCAATTTTTCCGGCGATTCAATGGTGAGGAAGATGAAAAGGGCAACCGCTATTATCCGAAGGACAAACAATATCGCAACGAGCGACTGAGGAAAAAGTACCTCAGCATGTTGTTTGACGACAGCAATACCGGAATCAGTTCGGCGCTGAAAGTTGAGTTTATAAAAGATATCCTGGCACGCGGAGAATCCTCCATACTCGATTTTCACGGCGGCAACTGGTTCAGTGAAGTGCACACAATCTTTACCATGAACGGAAAAGATGAACCCGTTACAATGTTCATGGAACTGGAAAAAGACCATCTCGGCTACAAATGGGTGATCAGTAAGTTATATGCCGATATGTTTGCTCCATACTTTGTCCGGGATACAACTAAGGTGGGACGGTTTATTCATCCGCTAAGTCACGAGCTTGATTTTATGAATCTAAGAAAGTCATTTTCGGAAGGCGACAGCATCAGCCAATTCACGGTGAAGCGGTTCAGGCCCGATCACCTTTCCGTTTTTTTATATGAGATTAAAAAAGGGAACCTGAAATACAAAACCGTAAATGAAGTGAAGTTTCATTTTTTCCAGGTTCAAGGATGGTACTTCGAACTTTCTGAATTTAACCGACCCGGCTATAACACGGGATGGCTCATCTCAAATCTTGTAAAACTAAACAGCGCTGCCGATAAGGAGATATTGAAAAAGTACCTCTACTATGAAACAAAATAGCTTGCGGATCATTTTAGTATGTTTGCTGGTCGGGTTGACCTCTGTCTCGTACTCGCAAAAAAGTAAGCCGGATCCATCTAAGGACGATGCTAAAGTAAAAGATATCATTGCCTTCCTTGAGTACGTACTCAATACACTAGGCAGCAGCGAAACGCAGTCGCGCGATAAAGATGTTTTGATCAGCGAGAGCTATACCAAAATTTTCCGCGACGGAAAGGTACAGGTGGAAGATGATCTGGACGAAAACCGAAAGGTAATTACCAACAAAGATGTCGTGGCCTACCTGAAGGATGTCGACTTTTTTTTCAACGACGTAAAATTTGAATTTACCATCGACAATATAAAAGGGAGCACCAATGCCAACGGTACGTACTTTTATAAAGTAAGTGCCAGAAGAAATCTTAAAGGGACGACCTCTGAAGGCAAGGTCGTCAACAATACCATTCCACGTTTTATTGAAGTCAACTACGATCCCAATAATCAGGATCTCAAAATCGTCAGCATTTATACGAAAGAGTTTAATGAGAAGGAAGCCTACACCAAATGGTGGAATGAATTGTCCTACCAGTGGCATGAAATCTTCATGCGAAAGCTCAACCTCACCGATAGTGTAACACTTGACGACATCCGAAATGTTGCGTCGATCGAGAACCTTGACCTGAGCCGGAACGCTTACATTCAAACCATTGAACCCCTGTCGCTGCTGACCAGTCTCAAAACACTTGACCTTTCAAATACACCGGTCAACGACATCACGCCCATCCGCAACCTCACCGATTTGGTCGATCTTAACCTTTCCAATACCAACGTTGAAGACCTCACGCCGTTAAAATATTCAAACAATATTTCAAAACTCAACCTCCACCATACACTGGTTGGCGATATTTCTGTCATTGGAAAAATGCAAAAGCTTCAGGGACTGGATATCAGTGAGACGCCAACGGCCGATTTTTATCCAGTGACTTTTCTTAATGAATTAACTTCACTCAATCTTGCTGGAACAAAACTCCTCGACCTTTCATCAGTTGACAGCCTTCTTCAGCTCACCGATCTAAACATTTCCAAAACGTCGGTAATCGATCTAATGCCGTTGAAAGAATTGAAGGGGCTCACAACGCTGTACATTGACAGCACACAGGTACAAAATATCGGGCCGCTCAGCAATTTAGAAAACCTGAAGTTCCTGAGCGCCAATCATACACCCCTCGAGAATTTACAACCCCTGCAAAAGTTGCCTAAACTGCAGAAGGTTTATTGTGATCACACTCGTGTAACGAGAATGGTAGCCGAAAACTTCATGGCCATACGACCCAAAGTAATTGTCGTATATGATTCCAAAGATTTGCTGGCCTGGTGGAACACGCTCCCCTCTCAGTGGCAGGGCGTCTTTAGCGAAACAGCAGACATCGGGCTCGCACCCACAAAAGATGAGCTCGCAAAAATAACAGGACTGGATTCGATCAATCTTAAAAACAAGTATTCCGTCTTCGACCTGGAACCCCTTCAAAAACTTCCCTTGCTGAAGGTATTGATCCTCGACAGGACGGCCGTTCACGACCTCACACCGATCAAGGGCCACAGGGATATCCAGTACCTGGATATCAGCAATACAGAGGTTAAGGATCTTGGACCAATAAGCCAGTTTAAAAAACTAAAGGAACTTAGAGCCGATACCAGCAAAGTGGAAGACGTCTCCCCACTCTATAATCTCAGCAGTCTGTCAAAAGTATACCTTGACCAGACAACCATTCATGATATCATTGCGCAGGAATTCCTGGAACAGAACCCCCATTGTCTTTTTATTTATAAAACGAATCATCTTAGTCGCTGGTGGAGTTCGCTTACTCCTGAATGGAAAAAAGTTTTCTATGATCACATGGGGAATGACACGGCGTCAACCAGGGAGAATCTTCATCGGTTAGCTGAACTTGAAAAACTACAGCTCGAAGATGAAGGAGTTAAGGATCTCACAGCCTTAAGTGAATTTGTCCGTCTGAAAGAATTAAATGTTTCGGGCAGCGCGATAAATGATCTGACACCACTTGCTACGCTGAAATCATTGAGGTCACTTCACTTAAGTAACAGTCCGGTAGAGGATGTAGAAGCTTTGTCTGAGCTCTCGGAACTGGAGGATCTGGATCTCTCAAACACACCTATCGATGAACTTAAAGTTATCGGTAAGCTGTCAAAGCTCCGTAAGTTCAATTGTTCCGGCACGCAAATAAAAAAGCTCGACGCACTGGAAAACCTGGAGCAGCTGGAACAACTGGATTGTTCCAATACATTTGTCAGCAAGCTCGATCCGCTGGAAGGACTTCCCTTAAAAACATTAAAGTGCTTCAATACAAAAATTTCCAGCAAGTCTGTTGATAAGTTCAGAAAAAACAAACCTGACTGCAACGTGATTTACTACCGGTAATTACGAGTGGAGACTAATCCTTACTTATTACTACAGCCTTTTTTGCAATCTCTATATCCCCCGCTACGTCAGGTCTTAACAAAGCCCAATGAAAGCGCAGGTGATCGTTCTCCTGCCAGGTCTTACCATCCTGTTCGCTAAAATGAACCAGGGGCATTTCTTTGTATAGAGGTTGCGTAATAGAAATCACAACGTCCCAAAATTGCAGCGCCTTCTCCAGGTGTTCGATCGCCAGTTTCTTGTTCTCTTCTCCGCCGGTCACGCGATAGGTCTGCAAAGCGACAGCCCCTTTAGTCTTTTCTGCGAAGTATAAGCCAAGGTTCGCCCACACCGTTACATCGGCAACTTCCTGATTCAAGGAAGGATTACCGGAGACATCAATTCCCTTAATGATCTCAAGCGCCCGATTACAATCACGCTCGAGCATCGACGCAAGCACAGGAGGAGTAATCCTGGAATCATCAAACGATTGCCCTGTCGCGTTCGCTTTTACATAATCCAACACGGATACATAATCAGGATCGATTGGTGGCTGCGTGATCTGGCGATCGACGGAAATGTATTCGACTCTCCGCGTAGATCCGCTCGTGTTCAGCGCCAAAAAACCTTCGCTATACAAGCTGAAGTCCCAGGTAAAATCAAAAGACGACGCTAAGCGCAGAGGTGTTGTGCAGGCCAGCGCATAAGCATCCAATAAAGGCGCGGCTTTCCTCCCATAGCGCTCTGTAAAACCCGCGCGAAATACTTCATCTGGAGTCTCCGGATTATATAATAACCTTCCCCAAATTTTATAAAATAACCACTGACGTTCGAAAGCATACTTCCAATTCACGCCCGACATATCCTTGGTGAAATAATCCTTCGCCGGAATGTAGGTCTCTGATCCGATGAAATACCCACCAACGTATGGATGAGTATTTGCCTTGATGTGCCGCCGGACAAAATCCGGAACACCCCAGCGGAGACAAAAGAAATCCTCATTACGCGCAGTCCATGTGATCTTGTAATCCGCAGGCACTGGTTCGAAATAAGCGCCATATAACTTGCCGCCATGTACTTTAATGAGTTTTGTCGTGGAATGAGCATGGGACCAATTGAATTTTAGATCCGCCCAGACAGGTCCGTCGATAAAATCCATCGCCGCTTCCTGCTCAATACCCCGACGCGTTATTTGTTCCATCTCGATGCTTGTCGGCCCTAACGAAGCCGTTGTGCTGGAAAATGGTATGCGGTGTATGAGTTTTGATTTCCGGTTCGCCAGCCGCATACCTTCAATAATCGTTGCTTTCATCCAGTCCTCACGTTGCTGTGGTGTCATTCCAGCCATGCCTTCTCCCAGCGTCAATCCCATCCCCGTCAGGTCAGGATATTCCTGGAGCAATTGGGTCACACATTCCCTTGTGTAGCGCTTAACAATTTCCGAAGTATCCCCCCTCACAAAAAAATGGTGTTCAAGGTTATCCATCGCCACGTTGTGTGCTTTCGCAAACTCCGGGGTTACAAATATGTTAAATGGCATCACGTAAGTGTCAATACCTCGTTCTTTGGCCATGCTAAAAATACTTCCAAACAAGTGCTGCCACTTTTTCATCTCATCATCTGTCCACGGACTTGCTTCCGGAAAATTTTTTGGTTTGATCATGAACGTGTACGGATGAAGGTTCCAGATTGTGAGAACATTAATCCGGTTCTCCGCCATCATGTCAAGAAATGCCCTCCAATAGTTGATGTCACTGCACGTCTCCTGGTGAAGATCAAGGGCATAACTGTGACGATAGGTATCCCATGGCAGATCAAATTTTATCGCCCGGAAGGCGAGCGCCGGCGCCTCTGCTTTTGGTTTAATTTTATCGAGCGACGTCCCCATGTCCAATTCCTCCGCCAATGCAAAGCTTCCATAAATGAGCCCGGTCCCATCGCCTCCGGTAATCATGATCTTTTTTTGGCCGGGTGAAACCCTGTATGACTGCTTCCCGATGTCTTCAGCGATCACCAGTGACACA
>DASUGQ010000080.1:0-15802 GCA_036273935.1 Cyclobacteriaceae bacterium
CTATGGTGATATCCTCAGCCAGCTGAAACCAGAAGAAAGAATTGTCGTGACAAACCGGGGAGGAGATCAGCCACGTCTTTGGGTTGGCAACCTGGTCGATGCACCCAATCGCTCTCACCTGTCGGTTGAATTGATGAAATCTGATCTGAATCAATTCCGGCAAAACAAAATCACGCGCGATCAGCTGATCAAAAGAATCAAGGTCGTGAATGCACAGGCCGTCGATGAAGTAGCCGCCGACCTGGAGTTGTTATCAACTATTTTTAACCGGTTGTACCGCCCCGATCTTTCAAAGACATATTTCACTGAAGGCATTTACTATGAACGTCTGAAGGATTTCGGAGTCATTTATTATATGAATATGTTTTCCGCAACCCGCAATTTCAACGGGTTATATGATATGCCTACTATCGGCCTCATTGACCTGAACCAGGATGAACGCGACAAAAAAGCGAAAGAGCTCTATCCCGCTTTTGAAAAAGAGCTGAAAGAAAATGTTATTGAATACGGCCGCACCATCAAGAGTTTGAAAGATGACGAAAACCTGATCTTCAATGTGAAGGTGACCCGTTGTTATAATTGCAAAATTCCGGAATCACTGGAGCTTTCCATAAAAGGTTCAGTATTGAAAGATTACAATGCAGGAAAAATCGATAAGAATGCAGCCCTCGGGAAAGTGAGCATTAAGAAAGGTACTGAACAATAATGTCAATAAGAAGACTTGTGCAGTTGGTTGATGGGAAATGCTTCGTGTCTTTGCGGCCCTGAAAATGCGCCACAAGGGCACGGAGTTGGTTAACAACCGTCTGTGCTTAAATACCCGTGTAGTTGAACGGTGTAATGTCTTTCAACTGCTTCTTCACAGCATCCTTCACATTCAGGCCATCGATGAAATCGGCAATGGTTTCCTTTGTAATTTTTGAATTGGTGCGCGTTAATTCCTTTAATGCCTCATAGGGATTTGGATAACCCTCTTTTCGAAGCACCGTTTGAATCGCCTCGGCAATGACGGCCCAGTTTTCTTCCAGATCTTTATAGATAGCCTCCTCGTTCAGTTCGAGTTTGCTCAAACCTCTTTCCAGCGATTTAAAGGAAACAAAACTGTGGGCGAGGGGTACGCCTATATTCCTCAAAACGGTCGAGTCGGTAAGATCCCGTTGTAGTCGCGAGACAGGAAGTTTTGAAGAAAGATATTCAAATATCGAATTGGCAAAGCCGAGATTTCCCTCAGCATTTTCAAAATCAATGGGATTTACTTTGTGCGGCATCGCAGACGAGCCTACTTCGTTGGCGCTGATCTTTTGTTTGAAGTACCCCATTGAAATGTATTGCCAAACGTCACGGCTGAAGTCAATGAGGATCGTATTGATCCGTTTCAGATTGTCGAACAAAGCGGCGAGGTTATCGTAGTGTTCAATTTGCGTCGTTGGCAGACTGCGCGACAGGCCGAGGTGCTTGCAGAACTCATCTGCGAATTTATTCCAGTCGACTTCAGGATAGGCCACATGATGGGCGTTGAAGTTTCCCGTGGCGCCGCCGAACTTTGCGGAATAAGGAATGGTCTTTAGCAAGTTGAGTTGCTTTTCAAGACGCGAAACAAATACCATGAGTTCTTTTCCCAATCTCGTTGGAGATGCGGGTTGCCCGTGCGTGAACGCAAGCATGGGTATGTTTTTCCAACTGATCGAGCGCGTGCTCAATTGGCTGACGAGGCTGTTTAACAAAGGAAGATATTCCTTTTCCAAAAACTCCTTCAGCAACAGCGGAATAGCAGTATTGTTTATATCCTGTGACGTCAGGCCGAAGTGGATGTATTCTTTAAAATATTCAAGCTTAAGCTCATCAAACTTTTTCTTCAGGTAGTACTCGACCGCCTTAACGTCGTGGTTCGTGATCTTCTCGATTTCCTTGACTTCTTCGGCGTGGAACTCGGTGAAGTTCTTATAGATTCTCCGAAGATCACCCAGCATATGCACGGGAAAATCTTCCAACTCCTGTACCGTTGCAGACATGGCGATAAGGTATTCAATCTCAACCTGCACGCGGTATCGAATTAAGCCATACTCTGAAAAGTAATGAGAAAGCGCATTTACCGAATTATAATATCGGCCATCAACTGGGGAGATGGCAGTAATAGGCTTTAAAATCACAATATTCCGATTGAGGGGGTAAAAATAAACAAATTACCATAGCTTATGGAATAAAAGCCTTTGACATTTACCTTTGCACAGTTTTCAAGGGGCAAACTGTTATCAGTTATTATGTGTTTTAATTATACATTTTGCCACCGTGAATGTTAAGCCCTGAACCCATGGCATTTAGTTTTTTTAAGAAATCAGAGAAGAAGGAGGAACCACGGAAGGAAGTATCCCACGGGGGACCGCATTATTACGAGTTGAAAGTCAAAAATATCATACAGGAAACAAAGGATGCCATCTCGATCGTGTTCGAGCATCCGGCTTCCGGAAAAATGAAATACCGGGCAGGCCAGTTTTTAACCCTGATCATTCCCTTGCAAGGGAAAGAAATCCGGCGGGCCTACTCGCTGTGTACTTCACCTCATGTAGACGATGATCTTGCAGTAACGGTAAAGCGTGTTGAAAATGGATTGATATCGAATTGGTTGCCGGATCACCTCAAGGTGGGTGATGATGTGAAGATCATGGAACCAATGGGTCAGTTCACCACTGATTATGATCCTGTTAACAAGCGTCATGTCGTCATGTTTGCTGGTGGGTCAGGAATTACACCAATGATGTCGTTGATCAAGAGTTTGCTTTCGCAGGAGCCGGAGAGCATTGTATCCTTGATTTATTGCAATCGCGATATTGAAAGCATCATCTTCAAGGACGAACTGGCAAGACTGGAGACAACATTTCAGGGGAGGCTCCATGTTATTTACATTCTGGACAATGCACCCATGAACTGGCAGGGCTACTCTGGATTGCTTAACCCCGAGATGCTGGAAAAACTTTTTGAACGCATACCGGATTGGGGGATGAAGAACACGACGTTCCTGATGTGCGGACCTGAAGGCATGATGAAAAATGTTGAGACGTTGCTTGGTCAGCATAATATTCCGAAGGAAAATATTTTTAAAGAGAGTTTTGTTCAGGGTACGATCGACAAAGAAACGAAGAAGGAAGGGGCCGCAGCAGAGGGAGGACAAAAGGAGCGGGAGGTCACGATTCGTTACGATGGTAAGGAATACAAAATCATGGTGCCGCCAAATAAAGCCATTCTTGAGACTGCATTGGATGCAGGTATTGATTTGCCCTACTCTTGCCAAAGCGGACTATGCACAGCCTGCCGTGGAAGGGCGTTATCCGGAAAAGTAAAACTGGATGAAGAGGAGGGGCTATCGGCTTCTGAGCGGGCCGAAGGGTATGTGCTTACCTGCGTGGGGCATCCCCTGACCGACGACGTGGTGATTGAAATCGGGTAGGGCAGGGATCGAAAAAGGCGTTGTCCAGGCATGCAGGGCCATGCGACTGTCCCGATTATTTCGGTATCACTGGAACACCTAAACGGTCTTATCCTTTAGTTTGAATAATCTGTCAGAGTAGAATTACTTAGTTCTCCCAATCAAATTTAAAGACGGGATTCATTACCCTCGCCTGTTTCATGAGGTTATCCAGCTCGTTCACAATCTCCTGGTGAGATGAGGCGAGATTGGCTGATTCGGAAAGGTCATCGGCCAGGTTGTATAATTCGAAATAACTTTTCGCGGAATCATTCACATTCAACTTCACCAGTTTCCAATCTCCCTTCCGAATAGCCTGCTTGCCTCCTTGCTCATGAAATTCCCAATACAAATAATCATGATTCTTTTGCTCTCCAGTTTTTCCCCTGAATGTGGGATAAATCGACAGGCCGTCTGAATGGGGCGGCATTGCTGTCCCCAACAGTTCGCAAAACGTCGGCAGAAAATCCCAGAAGGCCGAGACGTGATCAGTTTTGCCAGGAGCGATCGTTCCGGCCCAATGAACGATCAGGGGTATTCGTATTCCTCCTTCGTACAGATCGCGCTTATAACCACGGAGGGGGCCATTGCTGTTAAAGTAATCAGGATCCGCACCACCTTCGAGGTGCGGGCCGTTATCAGATGAGAAGATGATCAACGTGTTTTCATAAATACCGAGGTCTTTTAATTTATGAATGATCCCACCAACCTGGTCATCCATCAGGCTTACCATTGCTGCAAATGCTGCTCTTGGCTCATCCTGCGAGGCATAGGGTCCTTCCTTGTAATGATCGGAGCCAGGCTCGGCTCCTTTAAACGGTATCTCCTTTCCAAAAACGCCGTGATACTTTTTAAGGTAGTCTTCGGGCGCGGCAAGTTCTGCGTGCGGAGTGGTGACCGGCAAATAAAGGAAGAATGGCTTGTTCTTGTTTTCATCGATGAAATTCAGGGCATCGCGATGGATCAGGTCGGGGGCGTAGCTTCCGTTGCTGCTGCCTTCGTTTTCCGTTAAGGCAATTCGCAGGGTGTCGCGCCAAAGGTGTGTGGGGTAATAGTTGTGTGCAAGACGCTGGCAGACGAAACCGGTGAACCGGTCAAACCCTTGTTTAAGAGGACTTCCTTCAGCCTCCATGTTACCCAGGCCCCATTTGCCAAACATGCCCGTTGCATATGCCTGCCCTTTGAATAGCTCAGCGATGGTGAACGCGGAATCCGGTAGCGGATATTGTCCTTCCGGTTGAACTTCCATGTTTCCACGAATGAATGTATGCCCCGTGTGCAGGCCGGTCATCAACGCACTTCGGGACGGTGCACATACTGCGCTTCCTGAATAATGTTGTGTGAAAACCAATCCTTCCCTGGCCAGGGCGTCAATATTGGGTGTCTGAAACCTGGTTTGCCCATAACAACTCAGGTCGCCATACCCAAGGTCATCTGCCATGATGAAAATTACATTGGGCTTTGCCTCTTTTTTTTCAGCTCGATGACATTGAAGGAACAGGATTGAAATGACGATAAATAATACTCTGATCATTATTCGTTTAAGGGTTGAGGTAAAGATAATGAGGTGGCACTTGCAAATGCAATGTTTCATTACGGCCAAACGGTGATGCGTCCGGCAGATACGAATTGATCTGTTATTCAGGATTTGTTGCCGGGAGTTGACGCGCGCGAACTTGGGTAAGTCTGGCAAAGGGGGACCTTGTATGGACAAAGCAGGGAGTGGCTATGGAAAAGTCTGGATGCGATAGAGCGAAAGTATTGGGCAGGTATTGAGCAGATATTGACCAGAGTGGATGGCCTTACCCGCCGGCATTCCATGGATCATAGGATCCAAAGTTCCAAAGGTGTCCGTCAATATCGTAGCATGAATAACTTTTCCCTCCATAGTCTTCTTCTTTAAGGTCGAGGGCAATTTTTGCACCGCGCTTTCTGGCCCGGTGGTAATGGGTGTCAACGTCTTCAAGGATAATATACGGGCTCTGGGTTTCGAACCCTCCAATGTCTTCAGGATGTTTAATGAGTTTTGCATATGCACTTTCCCTCTGATGTGAGCCGATCATGATCATGACATCGCCCAGCGTAAGTTCTGCATGCGAAACGATACCATTCTTCTCAACAAAAGACCTGGTGCTTCTCAAAACCGAAGGCTTCGCACAACCAATCGATTGCTGTTAATGCGTTCTTATACGTGAGACAGGGAATAATGTATTTTGGTTTCATAAAAGGGTGATTAAGATCTTCCGTTAATTGGATGGAGTTGTTAATTTGGAAAATTGGGTCACACCTGGTGTTTCCGGTCGTTGACAATATTTTCAATGGTCCACTCAACTCTTTTTTCAAAAGGATGTTTGCGCACGGGGCATCCCTGTTTATTGCAGATCCTGCAAGAGAAATCAACGCATCCATCGCTGTGGACAAACAGTTCAAGTGATTCGTCAAATTCCTTCCTGATCAGCTTCGCCAGCATATCAATCTCCCGGTGGGCCTCGTTCACATTAAGATACCAGGGGATGGTGAGATGGCCGTCGAGATGAAGTTTGCTCCCATATTTGATGAACCGAACGTTGTGAAGATCTACCCAGTTCTCGCGCCGATTCTTATTTAGCAGATCGACCATCCTGGCCAGCAGTTGATGATCCGATTCATCCATGATCCCCGCTACCGACTTTCTGATGATGGTGTACCCGGTATATAAAATCCACAGGCTGAACAATAACGCTACAGCGCTGTCAATCCAGGTTTGTCCCGTGAAAAAGATCAGGGCCAGTCCAACCAGTACGCCCAGGGTGGTGATGGTGTCGGACTGAAGATGTTTTCCGCTGGCCACGAGGACGAGCGAGTCACTTTTTTTGCCGGCGTTGATGCAAATGTATCCTGCGACAAAATTCAGCACAGCGGTAGTGCCGATGAGAATTATTCCGTTGTCAAGTTTGTGTAACGGATTGTGGGCAATCAGGCTCACGACGGATTCATAAATGATCAGCAGACCAGCAAGAAAAATCATGCTCCCTTCGACGCCTGCTGAAATGAATTCGATTTTTCCATGCCCGTATGGATGATCCTCATCGCGCGGCTTAGCGGAAAGGGTGAGGCTGTACAACCCAAAGAAACCGGCGACTACATTTACAATTCCCTCCAGGGCATCAGTAAGGATGGCTACTGAATGCGTTTGATAGTAAGCAACGAGCTTGACGATGAGCAGACTCACCGACAACGCCGCGACCCACCGTTGAATTCTAATATTCTTTGCCGTTGCATCCATAAGCGGGCCATTTTGTCAATGACGCTGATCCATCACCAATAAAATTAACTTTTAAGGGCATCTCTAAAAACTCCTTGTGACCTTCTCCGGTAAGGAGAAGGACTAAGGATGAGGTGACAAAAAATAGGTTTTTAGAGATGCCCTTAACCTTTAACAATTAACTTTTAACCGATCCAGTCACCTCATCTTCACCCTGAGTACATACATGTCGTTCGTGATGAACAGGGTTTTATCATCTTCTGATAATGCCGTATTAGCGGCGGCGTCGGGAAGTTTTATCTTACCCAATACTTTGCCATCCTTGTTGAAAATCCAAATCCCTCCCGGTCCGGAAGCAAACACGTTACCAGCCCTGTCAATCTTGAAACCGTCGGGTCCGCCCTTTTCCGTTTCAGGAGAATTTGTCGCGTCGTAAAAGATGCGGGCATTGGTCAGCGAATCGCCTGGTGTAAGATCGAATGCATACCATATTTTTTTAGCAGGATCGGAATTGGCTACGATCAATGTTTTCTCATCAGGAGTCAGGGCAATTCCGTTAGGACGCGTTAGACTGTCGGTCAGTAAAATCACTTCACCCGATGGTTTGACTTTATAAACACCCTGAAAAGGAATCTCTTTCGTCGAGTCGTCCACGTTGTTCGGCAAACCATAGGGTGGATCAGTGAAGAAGAGGTCTCCATTCGAACGATAGGCCAGGTCATTTGGACTGTTGAATCGCTTCCCATCATACTTGTCTGCCACGGTCGTGAATGAAGCGGTGGGTTGATCCAACGGAGCGTCCATCGTGGCTATCTTTCGGTCGCCATGCTGGCAGAGAACAAGTTTGTTGTCCTTGCTTAAGGTTAATCCATTTGAGCCGGGCTCTTTGCTGAGGGAGGGCGTTGCTCCCGTATATCCCGACGGCGTCAGGTAAACTTCGGTTCCCTTTTCTTCGGTCCATTTGTAAATCGTATTCTTCGGAACATCAGACCACAACAACATCGTGTGCTGCGGAACCCAAACAGGGCCTTCGCTCCAATCGTAGCCTTCAGAAATAATTTCAACAACAGCGTCTTTAGTGATCAGATGATCCAGTTCGGGGTCGAGACGTTCAATGGTGCCAATGGTCTTTACCTCGCTGGCCTTGGGTTTACAACCGGTGGCGATCAGAATGATCAATACGCTCATCCGGCATATTGATTTTACAGGCAAGTAGTTGGTCATAGCGTTGGGTTTAGAAATTGAGCAGTGAAGATAATAAAAGTGGCGTTTCGATCTGGTGACGTCCTTATTTGTTGAGATTCCCAATTTGAAATCAATCGTTTCTTTAATGGAACTAAATAATGCGGATCGTGTGCAGAAAGGCAGGATGAATGGTATAAAAGACTGGAAAAAAGCTTTTTAGCAAAGAATTTTCCCATGAGAGTTTTCTCAACCACCTTGGAATCATCTTTGCAAACAGGCAATTATATTTTTTAATGGGTATAAGTTTGCCATGACATCATTTTTTGAACATCAGCGATCCTCATTTAAGAAGAGCTACATGCGTAACCTCATCGCATTGGCTTCAGCAGACGGCAACCTGGACGATAGTGAAGCTTCCATCATTGTCAATATTGGTAAGGACAGAGGATTGAAAGATTGGCAAATCGATGAATTATTAAAGGAGCATAACGGAGATCACGTTTTGTTCCTGCCGGATTCTGCTCCCAATCGAATGAACTTGTTATTTGATTTCATGCAGATCATCTACGCCGACGGACTGGTGAGTGCGCATGAGGTGACATTCATTCGAAGTACGCTTGAAAAGTTTAACCTTCGCCCTGAAATTGCTGATCACCTCGTTGATTTGTTTCAGTATGGCAAACCCACCCAACAAGAGTGGAGTGAATTTGTTGATTACATCAATCGCGTCTTTGTGAATCAGGAAGGCCCGGAAGAATGAATGTGACATCTATAGTTTGGTGAGTGATTGCCGGAAATTTTTTTAGCTGTTTATTATTTTTTAATAGCTTCCGGCAATTGCTCTTTTTACGAAACATCCTGTTCAATCATCTCCAACAATCATTCAATAATTTTTTTGGATGTCCAATAATTCTATTTTTGTGAACCTCAGATCAGGTTGATTTGGACGGCTTAAATATTGACGGTTCATGGAAAAAGTGGAGAAAATAAAACGCCCGGCACGGAAATTTTTATCAGAAGATTTTAACGTCACATCATGGGAAGTACTGAAGCCTTTCTTCGATAATCTGCTGGAACGCAAGCTTGCTTCCCCCTCGGAACTGAAGCGCTGGTTCCGGGACAGAAGCGAACTTGAATCTGTCATCTCTGAGGACCTTGCATGGCGATACATCCGCATGACGTGTTATACGGAAAATGAAGAATACCTTAACACTTACCAGGACTTCATTCAACATATTCAACCTCAGATCGCTCCGGTTTCAGACAAGTTGAACAAAAAGGCGGCCGATTGTCCCTTTATCAATGATCTTGTCTCGCTGGAAGGATATGATATCATGATCCGCAACATGAAGAAGGATATAGAGATCTTTCGTGAAGTGAACGTGCCGTTGTTTACTGAGATCAGCACGGAATCACAAAAGTTCGCTCAGATATCGGGGGCCATGACAGTTGACATCGATGGGAAGGAACTCACGTTGCCGCAGGCATCAGTTCTCCTCATGTCGCCTGACCGAAAGAAACGCGAAGAAGTATACTTCAAGGTTGCGGAGAGACGGTTAAAAGATAAGGACAGCCTGGATGAACTCTTTACGAAACTGATCGATCTGAGACACCGGGTGTCTGTCAATGCCGACTTCAAAAACTTCCGCGATTATATGTTCAAATCCCTCGGCCGGTTCGATTACACCCCACAGGACTGCTTCGATTTCCACGAGGCGATCGGGAGCGAGGTCGTTCCGCTTTTGAATGCATTTTCGCTCGAACGGAAGAAAGACATGAAGGTTGACGCCCTCCGTCCGTGGGACAAAGCTGTTGATCCGCAGGGAAGAGAAGCGTTGAAGCCTTTTGCCAGTGGAAAAGAATTGACGGCAAAGACCATTGAGGTCTTCAGACGCCTGGATCCTTTCCTGGGTCAATGCCTTGCTATCATGAATGAAATGGGACATCTTGATCTTGAATCACGGAAGGGCAAAGCACCCGGAGGCTATAATTACCCTTTGTCGGAAATCGGCGTCCCGTTTATTTTCATGAACGCCACATCAACCCTTCGCGACATGGTCACCATCATGCATGAAGGTGGACACGCCATTCATAATTTCCTTACCCGCGACCTTGAGTTGAATGACTTTAAATCGACCCCTTCTGAAGTGGCGGAACTTGCTTCCATGTCGATGGAACTTTTGTCGATGGACCATTGGGATGTTTTCTTTGGAGATGAAGGTGAGTTGAAACGTGCCAGGCGCGAGCACCTCGAAGATATTATCGAGACACTGCCGTGGGTAGCCACGATTGATAAATTTCAACACTGGATTTACGAAAATCCTCTGCACTCGCTGGATTCAAGGAGGAAACAGTGGAACACGATCTTCGATCAATTTTCGGATACCGTTACAGACTGGAGCAACTTGCAGATGCAGAAGGACTATCTGTGGCAGAAACAACTGCACCTTTATGAAGTTCCTTTCTACTATATCGAGTACGGGATGGCTCAGCTCGGTGCGATTGCCGTCTGGCGGAATTTCAGAAACGACAAGGATGCCGGACTTCAGGGATACATGAACGCGCTCAAGCTTGGCAACATGAGATCAATTCCCGAAGTATACCACGCTGCCGGAATACGTTTTGATTTTAGTCCGGCATACATACATGAACTCATGGAGTTTGTAAAGGTCGAGTTGGACCGCATCTAAACTTGATGCTTCCTGTCCTGACAGGGTGGGCTGAGTGTTACCTGATGACGAACGGAATCTCTACCTGCTGACGGGAACTGTTAATGCCATAGATGTAACCTCTTCCCCGGTATTTGTCAAAGAAATCAATCACTTCCTGCGGATCTTTCACGCGTACGCGGTTAATAGCCACAATGGTAAAGTTTTCAGGTACGCCGATTTGTTTTAGCACGCTGTTGCTTTGCATGTTGAATACCTTGACTCCATAATCGGTTGCCTCGAGTTGTGTCCCCAGGGTTGACGCGCTGAATATCCTTCGCTTGATAATGTCTGTTGTGCCGTTCTTGTTCACGAGGGTAATGGTCGCGGCGGAAGGAGTACCTTCACGCAAATAAGTAATGGTGATCTTGTCTCCTGGATAATGATAGCTCAATTCTTCTTCAAAGGCACTTTGCGTATTGATTTCCGTATTATTGAGCCGGGTGATGACGTCGCCGGGTTTTAAACCCGCCTTCACCGCCGGGCCATCCCGTTCCAGGCTCTCGATGAGGACTCCATTGAAATTTTTCACATTGGTATTCAGGTTGTACTTCTTTGCATTTTCATAATTGTATTCAATGGCGACGCCTCCGAACAGGGCTTTTTGAACAACGCCGTATTTCACAAGGTCCTCATAGACTTTCCGGACAATGTCGACAGGGATGGCGAACGCATATCCCGTGTACGAACCTGTTCGGGAAAGGATCGCGGAGTTAATGCCAACGAGTTCGCCAGCCCTGTTCACAAGCGCGCCACCGGAGTTGCCGGGATTGATGGCAGCATCAGTTTGAATAAAGGATTCGATTGGGAACTTGTCCTCCAGTATTCCAATGCGCCTTCCCTTGGCGCTGACAATGCCCGCGGTCACCGTTGACGAAAGAGTAAATGGATTTCCAACGGCAATGACCCATTCTCCCACCTGGAGGTTTTTTGAATTGCCCAGTGCAATGGCGGGTAGATTGTCTTCATCAATTTTCAGGACAGCCACGTCGGTGGATGGATCGGTACCGATCAGTTCAGCCGGGTAGACCCGTTTGTTGTAGACGACCTCCAGCCGCTCGGCCGATTCAACCACGTGATTGTTGGTGATGATGTAGCCGTCCTTGGTGAAGATCACGCCTGATCCGCTGCTGATTTGTGTTCGGTTGCTTTGTCCCTCCCCAAAGAACCAATCCCAATAGGAATAGGATGCGACGCCCTGGGAGATGCTGTTGATATACACTACGCTGGCAACGGTTTTTGCCGCCGCATCGCTGAAGTCTACCGGCTCCGGATTGGGAGTTGTTGCTGCAGGGCTGGCCGTGACCCGGTCTGAGGGAGCATTATAGGCGACCTGGTTGAAAGGGCTTGCCGTTTCGGCCTGCGCAATTTTATCTTTTAAATAATATTGATAGAACGTAAAGGCTCCTCCAAATCCGGCGATAAAACCAATGAAAATTATCTTGATTACGTTTTTCATTTCGTTGACTGCGTTAAGGACAACATTACCATTTCACGATGAAGGGTCAAAATTATAAAATCAAAACGGGTTTAACAGGAAAATGTTATTCTTCAGGGGAGAAGTAGCTCAGGCAAGTCGAGTTCAAATTCCGGGAGAACATTTTCTCCGGAGATCGATTGATTGAAGCCGAAGCACTTACCCTTGCGAAGTTGACAGTGGATTTCACTATTTAAATCGCCGGGAGCGGGAACTGGCAGTATTATATTGCCGCCAACATTTCGTTCAAAATGAAGGTCGCGATTTTCAGTACAGAGCCGGTAAAATTCCTCGTCACTCATTTCCTCAAAAGGTTTGTGCTGTATTAGCAGATCCATAATGCTTTTGAAGAATGAATTTAACCATCCTTTTTTCGTTAATCATGAGGCAACTTTTCAAATTTCTTAAATTGCACGCTTATGGGAATACGTTCGGTGCTGGCAAAACCTTTTGCAGCTTATATAGCGACAGAAACTAAGAAGTGGTCGCGCGAGCCACAGGTTTATCAGGAAAAAATATTTCGTCAGCTCATTGCAGAAGCGGGAGATACCGCCTTTGGAAAGGATCATGATTTCAAATCCATTAAAGCACACGACGATTTTAAACGAAATATTCCCATTCGGGACTATGAACAACTGAAGCCCTACGTGGAACGCGTCCTCCACGGCGAGGAAAACATCCTCTGGAAAGGGAAGCCTGCCTATTTTGCCAAAACCTCCGGTACAACCTCGGGCACAAAATACATTCCCATAACAAAAGACTCGATCCCCAACCATATCAATAGTGCGCGCAATGCATTGCTGAGTTATGTTCATGAAACGGGTCGCTCTTCCTTTCTTGACGGGGGATTGATCTTTCTTTCGGGCAGCCCCGAGCTGACTGAAAAAGCAGGGATAAAAACGGGGAGGCTATCAGGTATTGTGAACCATCATGTGCCCGGTTATCTGCGTTCCAATCAAAAGCCGGGCTATGAGACGAACTGCATTGAGGACTGGGAGGAAAAGCTGGAACGCATCATTGATGAAACCCTGGCGGTGGACATGACGCTCATCTCCGGCATTCCACCGTGGGCGCAAATGTATTTCGACAGGATTCAGGCGCGGACAGGTAAAAAGATCAAAGATGTATTTCCCAACTTTTCCATGTTTGTGTACGGTGGCGTGAACTTCGAACCGTACCGTGCAAAATTGTTTGAGACGATCGGAAAGAAAATAGATTCGATTGAGACCTATCCTGCCTCCGAGGGATTTCTCGCTTACCAGGACTCCCAGCGCGAAGAAGGCCTGTTGCTGTTGCTGAACAGCGGAATATTTTTTGAGTTCGTTCCGGCTGAAGAATATTTTAACGAGAAGCCGACACGGTTGACGATCGGGGAGGTAGAATTGAATAAACAATATGCCGTCATCATCAGCAGCAATGCCGGCTTGTGGGGATATTCGATAGGAGATACGGTAAAATTTGTATCGAAAAAGCCCTATCGCGTTTTGGTGACTGGCAGAATAAAGCATTTTATTTCTGCTTTTGGCGAGCATGTTATCGGTGAAGAAGTGGAGCGGGCCATGAAACTAACTATGGAACAATTTCCTGGAACGGAGTTGATCGAGTTCACCGTGGCGCCGCAGGTGAATCCTCCGGAAGGACTTCCCCATCATGAATGGTTTGTCGAGTTCAGCGGGCCTCCCCGGGATATCGCTGCATTTTCTCTGGCGCTGGATAACCATTTGCGCCAATTGAATGTCTACTACGACGATTTGATCACAGGGAATATTTTGCGCAGGCTAAAAATTACGTTGCTGAAAAAAAATGCCTTTATTGATTACATGAAATCGCAGGGCAAGCTGGGCGGACAAAACAAAGTCCCCCGCCTCGCAAACGATAGAAAAATTGGGGACGAATTGATTAGATTTGCATTATGATAAGTTCCGAGCAAAAAGAAATTGTAATCAGTCACCTTAAAGCACTTCATCCAAAGAAGATAGGGGTTTTTGGATCCTATGCAAGGAATGAAAATAGCCCGGATAGCGACCTGGATATTATGGTTTACCTGGATTATTCACAACGGATAAGCCTGTTGGATTTGATTGGTGTTGAACAGGATCTCTCCAGGGAACTGGGCGTAAACGTGGATTTAGTCACTGAGAAATCGATTAGCCCTTTGATTAAGCCCTTTATAGAAAAAGAAGTCCGGATTATTTTTGAATGACTAATTCGGCTATCCTTATTCGCCATATTCTTGCGGCAATTGAACGCATTGAAACCTACACAAAAGATCTTTCAGAAGAAGAATGCATGAAGAACTTTCTCATTCAGGATGGAGTGATAAGGAATCTTGAAATTATTGGTGAGGCGTCCGCAAAAATAAACTCCTTAATTAGAGAACGTAATCCGGCTATTCCCTGGAAGAAAATTTCAGGAATGAGAAATAAACTCATTCATGAGTACTTCGGAGTTGATTTAAGCACGGTCTGGGTTGTAATTGTTGAAGATATTGCGTCTTTAAAACCGGACCCGGTAGAAATTCTGAACGATTTAAAAGAATGAGCAGGAAGAAACATATCGCCATTCTCGGGTCAACCGGGTCCATTGGAACACAAGCCCTGGAGGTGATCGCTTCCCATCCGGATTATTTTGAGGTTGAAGTACTGACGGCACAAAATAACGCTGACGTATTAATTGAGCAGGCCATTCGATTCAAACCCAACGCAGTGGTCATCGCCAACGAACAGCACTATCAAAAAGTCAAGGCAGCGCTCGATGCATTATTAATAAAGGTTTATACGGGGACAAATGCGTTGGCTTCTGTCGTACAAATGGATTCCGTCGACCTGGTCCTGACAGCACTGGTGGGCTATGCAGGTTTATGGCCGACGATAAAAGCGATCGAAGCAGGGAAGACCATTGCACTGGCAAATAAAGAGACGCTGGTTGTGGCCGGTGAACTGATCACCAACCTGGCCCGCGAAAAAGGAGTCAACATCTACCCCGTAGATTCAGAACACTCCGCCATCTTTCAGTGCATCGTGGGTGAGTTCCACAACAAGATCGAAAAGATCGTGCTGACAGCCTCCGGAGGCCCTTTTCGGGGAAAGAAAAAACATGAACTGGCAACGGTAACCAAATCGCAGGCGTTAAAACATCCAAACTGGACCATGGGCGCAAAAGTGACCATTGATTCAGCGACGCTGATGAACAAAGGTCTTGAAGTGATTGAAGCAAAGTGGCTTTTCGGACTCTCATCCCGCCAGGTTGAAGTGGTGATCCATCCCCAATCGATTATTCACTCGATGGTGCAGTTTGAAGATGGTTCGATAAAAGCCCAGATGGGACTGCCCGACATGAGGCTGCCAATACAATTTGCCATGACCTATCCCGATCGGCTCAGGACAAATTTTCCGCGATTTGACTTCGCGAATTACGCCTCCCTGACATTTGAACAGCCAGATACAGAAACTTTCCGTAATCTTGCACTGGCTTTTGAAGCGTTGGACCGGGGCGGAAACGTTCCCTGCGTGCTGAATGCGGCAAATGAGGTGGCGGTGAAGAGCTTTCTTGAAGAAAAGATCAGTTTCCTGGAAATGTCTCTTCTTGTGGAACAATGTTTGACAAAAGTCGATTATATCAGGAATCCCCGCTATGAGGATTATGTGAATACAGATAAAGAAACGAGAATTAAAGCTTTAGAATTAATCAGGTAATGGATGTAATGGTATCAGTTGCTCAGCTTT
>DASUGQ010000081.1:0-9644 GCA_036273935.1 Cyclobacteriaceae bacterium
ATCTATGCTGCCATGTTGTATAACTTTATCAAATACGTTCAGTGGCCGGATGAAGGTGCGGGAGGAGAATTTGTTGTTGGTGTAATTGGGGACGATCAGGTCTACAATACCCTCAAACAATGGTATGATGGTAAGCCCAAAGGAAGTAAGAAATATACGATCAAGAAACTATCGTCACCTGCTGAAGCATCGGGTTGCCACGTCGTGTACATGGGTAAGACGAAAGTGAAAGACTTCGATGATATGAAAAATTCTGTAACGGGTCATTCCGTGCTCACAATCACCGATGGAAATGGGTTAGGACAGAGAGGAAGTTGTATCAATTTCAAAGTTGTTGATGGAAAGCTAAAATTTGAATTGAACCAGGGTGTTGTCGCTGACTCAAATTTGAGGGTTTCGGGTCAACTTAGTAGTATGGCTATTCTAATTTAGATTTTTGAATAGTAGGGTTTATAATAGGTTATTTTAGGTTAAAATTAGCGCTCTTACTCGAGCGCTTTTTTTATGTTTTGTGAGAATCAAAAAATATCTTCGGCTTATCAATGCGCACACCTTCCAGATTGAAACTTTATTGCGTAGGCTTATGATCGGAGGACTGGCAAAAAAAAATAGCCACACATATTGCGTGTGGCTTATTTTTTTTCAGAGCCTGAGACTACATTGACCCAGAGTCTTCTGATGATGTTGGTTCAGTGCCGAAGAGAGAAGGAGGTGCACTCGGTGCTGGAGCAGGTGCTGGCGCTGGAGCCGGAGCAGGCTTAGGAGTGGCAGCTTTTTTAGGAGCCACTTTCTTTTTGGCTACCTTCTTAACTTTCTTGGGTACTTTTTTAACAACTTTTTTAGCAGCCTTCTTGGCTTTCTTAACAGCCTTCTTAGCTTTTTTTGCAGCTTTTTTCACTGCTTTTTTAGCGGCCCTTTTAGGTTTCGCTTTTGATGCTTTCTTAGCTTTTTTCGCCATAGCTTTTAAGGATTTGTTTCTTTCCAAAAGTTAAAGAAATATATTTCACGAACCATATATCACTTTGATAAAAATTTCAATAAGAATTAATTCATGACTCTATCCAATCCAATCACTGCTGCCATTCTCTCCTACGGCATGTCGGGTGAGATTTTCCATGCACCATTGCTAAGTGCTCATCCAGGTTTTCGTCTCGTAAAAATCCTTGAGCGATCCAAAGACAAGGCGCGTCTTCGTTACCCTGATGTAGCGGTCGTCCGAGCCTTAGAAGATGTTCTTGCAGATGACAGGGTGGAATTGGTGATCGTCAATACACCGCATGACAGCCACTTTGACCTGACCAAAAAAGTTTTAGAAGCGGGCAAACATGCTATTGTGGAGAAACCCTTTGTGACCTGCTCTGCTGAGGGACAGCAACTCATCGCATTGGCATCAGGGAAAAAATTAATCCTCTCCGGTTTTCAAAACAGGCGTTGGGATGGAGATTTCAAGACCATCCAAAAGGTGATTGAGGAGGGTATGCTGGGACCGCTGGTTGAGTGCGAGGTGCACTATGACCGGTACAGGCCAGAGGTCGATTTTACAACATGGAAGGAATCAAACGGGCCGTCAAGTGGCATCTTGTACAATTTAGGATCGCACCTCATCGATCAGGCTCTTACCTTGTTTGGAATGCCTGAGTCGCTGACTGCGATGAAGGGCGCTCAGCGAAAAGGGGGTGGCGCGGACGATTTTTATGATATCCGATTAAAGTACAAAAATCATCACGTCATCCTTAAGTCAAGCTACCTCGTTCGTGAATCTGGCCCACGTTTTATACTTCATGGCATTAACGGATCATTCATTAAATATGGCATTGATCCCCAGGAACAGGCACTCAAGGAAAGTGGCATACCTGGTTCGGCCGGATGGGGAAGGGAAGCTGAGCAGGATTGGGGCACCATTAACACACAGCTTAATTCTCTGCACTATAAAGGAAAGATTGAAACCCTTCCCGGAAACTACCTTGAATTCTATGATAATATTTATTCAGCTATTCGTGAGGGGAAGGATTTGGCCGTCAAACCTGAGCAGGCTTTAGCTGTTATCAAAATAATTGAGGCTGTCATAGTCAGTAGCTCGGAAGGACGGACAATTTATTTTTAGAGCAGTCCAAATAAGTTTTCAATTTACATAGGGGTAAAGTATCAGGCCGTTGTCATACTGCAAAAAAAATAAGTATGATTACGTTCAGAAATATCCTTTTTTCAGTCTTGGTTATCGCAGGAATGCAGACCGTTCAAGCTCAGGAAAATAATATTGAGACAATCTTTAAAAGTCCAGGCAGGTCAGGGGGTTATGGCGCCATCTCCAACAAGTTCACAACCATTAATGGAGAATTTGCCAACATTGTTGAATTGTACGGAGGCTGGTACATTAATCAACGATTCCTTATTGGAGGTGGATTTGCAGGCTCGACGAATTACATTTCGGTTCCTCAGGAATTCAGCACCATGCCTGGTTTGAGAATGAGTTATCAGTATGGTCAGGTAGGGCTGGTCACGGATTATATCATCGCTTCAAACAAGGCCGTTCATGTTGGATTTCACGTGATGACAGGAGCAGGTTTTACGCTTCAATATTATCGCCCATCTTCATGGAGTGATTTGGGCCAATACGACTATTACGATTATGACCATGATGAAAACTGGTTCTTCATGATCGAACCAGGCATCCAGGTAGAGCTTAACGTATTGCGATGGATGCGATTTAGCCCGGGCATCTCGTACCGCTTCATTGATGGAAGCAATGCAAAAGGGCTGACGGACAATGATCTTAGAGGGGCATCAGTGAATCTGACCTTCAAGTTTGGAAGGTTCTGATTTGCAATGGGTAGTGATACGATGCTGTGTCTCTACCCATTCTACAAAAATGTAATTGATATTTGTTTTTTGAATGACATGTTCTACCTTGACGTAAAGCAAACGATTTCATGCGCTGCGTTATCGCTTTTGCAATTTTATTGCAAGAGTGGTTCACTTTACAATTGGTAGTCAGTTAGTCAAAACTCAAAGTGATTTGCTGGAGGTAAATCAGTTTTGGAAAGTGCTGATGACAATACCGTTTTATGGCCGCTGCTGGTCTATGGCGCGATAGTATTTTCTCTTGTCGGCGCCATTCTCGGGCTGTCCTTTTTCCTTGGACAGCATCATAAGGAACGTGCAACCAATGAGCCCTACGAAGGGGGTATCTTAAGTGCAGGGTCAGCACGCCTGCGTTTCTCATCTCAATTTTATCTCATAGCCATGCTCTTCGTCATTTTTGACGTAGAGACAATTTTCATTTTCTCCTGGGCCATCGCATTCCGTGAGCTTGGTTGGGTTGGCTATACGGGTGTAGTCGTCTTCGTTATCCTGCTTTTTATTGTGCTCATTTACGAATGGAGGAATGGTGCATTAAACTTTGGACCCGACGGAAAGAAAATTCTGAAAGCCTATAAAAACCTGACCAAAAAAAATATTGCTAATGAATTGGTGGATCAGTAATACAAAGGAGCCAACTGCTGTATTGACTGGCAACAGTTCAATGGAAGAGGCAGTAAAGCAGAGTCTCGTCATGAGTACTGTTCAGGATTTGCTGAGATGGGGAAGAAAGAATTCGATGTGGCCTTTCCATTTCGGATTGTCCTGTTGCTTTGTTGAAATGGCAACCAGCATGACACCTAAATATGACGTTGCCCGCTTCGGCGCGGAAGTAATCAGGGGGACACCCAGGGAGGCCGATGTAATGATTATCGCCGGAACAGTTTTTATCAAGATGGCGCCGATCATAAAACGACTGCATGAACAGATGATGGAACCGCGATGGGTGATTTCCATGGGGTCGTGCGCCAACTCGGGTGGCATGTATGACATCTATAGCGTCGTGCAGGGGGTGGACAAGTTTCTGCCCGTTGATGTGTACGTTCCCGGATGTCCGCCGCGACCCGATGCATTCATGGAAGGGCTCACCTTGTTAGCGGAGCGCGTTGGAAAGGAAACGCGTCCCCTGAGTTGGATGATAGGTGAGCAGGGAATCATTCGACCGGAAAAAATTTCAATGAAAGAAAGGAAGTCAGAAAAACGCAAGCAGATGACTGAGTTCCGCTCACCAGACGAGATATAAACAAGAAATGAGTGAATATTTGAATGGTTGAACAGTTAGGGATTGAATAATTAATAGCAGGATAATAGGTCAATCAGTTATCAATGACGAATGACTAATTGCTATTAACGACAAACGAATAACAGATAACAATTAACTATCACCCCGATGGACAACACGCTTGGTCCAACAGAGCTTTTGCAATTGAAGTTTGGCGAAGATTGCTTCGTCAGGCAGGCAACCCGGGATGATATCACTACCCTATGGATGCCTGCCGAGAAAGTAGTTGACGTCCTCAGATATTTAAAAGCCGGCATTCCAAAACCATTTCTTCTTCTCTATGACATTACCGCAATAGATGAAAGATCCAGAAAAAAAGAGCCCGGTTACCCTTCCCATTCCTTTACTGTAGTTTACCACCTCTTTTCATTTGACCGAAATAGTTTTATTCGTCTGAAGGTCGCCCTTCAGGAAGATCAATTATCGGTTCCCAGCATTACCAGCTTATGGGCAAATGCAAATTGGTATGAGCGTGAAGCTTACGACATGTTCGGAATTCGATTCGAGGGGCATCCGAACCTCAGAAGAATTTTGATGCCTTTGACCTGGGAGGGACATCCCTTGCGTAAAGAGCATCCGGCGCGGGCAACAGAGATGGGACCATTCAGATTATTTGATGAAAAAGAGGATCGCGAACAGAGCAAACTGCAGTTCCATCCCGAGGAATGGGGCCTTGAAACCCAGAGTGAGGATAGCGACTTTCTGTTTCTTAACATCGGTCCCCAGCATCCGGGGACGCACGGCGTTCTCCGCATAATCCTCCAGTTAGATGGGGAAGATATTGTTGAAGCTGTTCCTGATATTGGTTTTCATCATCGGGGCGCTGAGAAAATGGCCGAACGTCAGTCCTGGCACACGTACATTCCCTACACCGATCGGGTTGACTATTTGGGTGGTGTAAATAACAATCTCGCCTATCTCCTCGCCGTCGAGAAACTTGCCGGCATTGAAATTCCCGATCGGGCGAAAGTAATCCGCATTATGATGTGCGAGTTTTTCCGCATAGCCAGTCATTTGGTTTGGTACGGCACCTTTGCGCAAGACGTGGGCCAGTTGTCACCGGTCTTTTACATGTTTACAGACCGCGAAAAAATATTTGACATTGTTGAAGCCGTTTGCGGGGGACGCATGCATCCCAACTGGTTCAGGATCGGCGGCGTTGCGCAGGATCTTCCCAATGGTTGGGAGGTATTGGTGAAAAAATTCATTGACTACTTCCCTAAGAAACTAAAGGAGTATGATCAGATGGTTATGCGAAACAGCTTGTTCAAAGCAAGAACGGTCGGCATTGGCATTTTTACACGCGAAGAGGCTATCGAATGGGGAACGACAGGCCCTGGATTGAGGGCCTGTGGTTTTGAGTGGGATTTTCGAAAAAAACAGCCCTACTCAGGTTATGATCAATTTGAGTTTGATATTCCCACAGGAAACAATGGCGACTGTTACGACCGTGCATTGGTTCGTGTGGAAGAGATGCGCCAAAGTCTTCGCATCATTGAGCAATGCATGAAGAACATGCCAAATGGACCCTACAAATCGGATCATCCGCTGACAACACCGCCCGTTAAGAAACACACCATGCAGGATATTGAGACGTTGATCACCCATTTTCTTGGTGTGAGTTGGGGCCCGGTCATCCCACCCGGTGAAACAATGAGTTGCACAGAGGCAACGAAGGGAGCAAACAGCTACTATGCTATCAGTGATGGAAATACTTCGCCGTACCGGATGCGCATCCGTACACCATCTTTTCCTCATATGCAAATGATATCGTACATCAGCAAGGGTTATACGGTAGCGGATTTGTTGAGTATCCTGGGTGCTATGGACTATGTCCTTGCGGATATTGATAGGTGAGAAATGCGTGAGATTGAAATTGCTAGTGACAATTAACTAACAACTATTAACTGATAAGTGACTCCATGTTGACGCACGAAGAAAAGCACGAAATAGATCATGTTATTACGCTGGTACCATACAAAAAAGCAGCCTGTATCGAGGCCTTGAAAATTGTCCAGCACCATCGCCGCTGGATATCGGATGATAGTCTTTCGGAAGTGGCAAGGTATATGGAGATGAGCGTTGAGGAACTGGACTCTGTCGCGACGTTCTATAACCTCATTTTCAGAAGGCCGGTTGGACGACACATAATCTTGCTTTGTGATAGCATCAGTTGCTGGGTAATGGGTTATGAAAAAATCAGAGAATATCTCGCTGATAAGTTAAAGATAAATTATGGTGAGACCACGGAGGATAGTCGGTTCACACTGCTGCCCAATCCATGTTTAGGAACTTGTGATTGTGCCCCTGCTCTTATGATTGATAATGATTTATATCGCAATGTCAACATTGAGCAGCTGGATGAAATCTTAGATCAATATCCGTGACATAAAAATGGAAAGACCGCTGACCCAACATATTCGCAAGGATAAACAACCTCTTGGTTTGAAAGACTATGAGGCTGTCGGTGGCTATACCGCGCTACGGAAAATTGTGAAAGGCCTTTCACCCCACGATGTTCAGACCGTAGTAAAGGATTCCAACCTCCGGGGTCGCGGCGGCGCAGGCTTTAGTACTGGTTTGAAATGGAGTTTTGTTCCTATGGATGCGCCCAAACCAAAGTACTTAATTGCCAATGCCGATGAGATGGAGCCGGGTACTTTCAAAGATCGCATATTATTGGAGCGCACACCCCATCAGTTAATTGAAGGAATGATCATTGCGGCATTTGCCATCCAGGCCGATCAGTCATTTGTCTTTTTGCGGTGGGCCTACAAAACTGCCGCAAAAGCCATAACGGTTGCCATCGAGGAGGCCTACAGCGCGGGATATCTCGGAAAAAATATTCTGGGATCAGGTTATGATCTTGAGATGCATTTACACACGGGAGTGGGTAGGTACATGTGTGGTGAAGAAACGGCGTTGCTGAATTCACTTGAAGGAAAGCGCGCAACGCCGAGGGCTAAACCACCCTTTCCCCAGGTGAGCGGACTGTTTGGAAAACCAACTATTGTCAACAACGTGGAGACGCTCTGTTGTTTGCCTCACATTATCAACAATGGAGCAGACTGGTTCCGGAAACTAAGCCTCACGCAAGACGCAGGAACAAAAATCTATGGCGTGAGCGGGAAGGTAAAGAGACCTGGCGCCTGGGAACTTCCGATGGGGGTGACGCTTCGTGAACTTATAGAAGAGCATGCAGGGGGTATGATGGATGGCTTGAAATTCAAAGGTGCTTTACCAGGTGGAGCTTCAACGGATTTTCTCACGGCAGATCATCTTGATGTGAAAATGGACTACCCCTCCGTCGCGGCGGCAGGCAGCCGGCTGGGCACCGGAACGGTCGTGGTGCTGGATGATAAGACTTGTCCTGTGGGGTTTGTTCAGAACCTGGAGCAATTCTTCGCCCAGGAGTCGTGTGGTTTTTGCACGCCCTGCCGCGAAGGCATTCCATGGATACACAAGATATTGACATCAATTGAAGAAGGCCATGGCAGGGAAGAGGATTTGGAAATTCTGGAATTTCATACGAAGTATCTCGGTCCCGGAAATACATTTTGTGCGTTCGCGCCTGGCGCCATGGAACCTTTACAGAGTGCCCTTAAATATTTTCGCAGTGATTTTGAGAAACACATTCACGATCAACAGTGTCCATATGGTCATCCTCGCTCAATTCAAATGGGAAAAACGCATGATGTTGTAAATAGTCAGTTCGCGGGACAAAATAATACCCCCACACTCAAACACATAAAAACATAATCAACTGAGCAATATGTCTACGCTGTACATCGATAATATCCCGCACGAAGTAGCTCCAGGAAAAAATCTATTGGAGACTTGTCTTGAACTGGGGTTCGATGTGCCTTATTTCTGCTGGCATCCGGCGCTTGGATCCGTAGGCGCTTGCCGCCAGTGTGCTGTGAAAATTTATAAGGACGAGGAGGACAAAAAGGGAAAACTAATCATGTCCTGCATGGAGCCGGTCACGAAGGATCAGCATATTTCGATCAATGATCCGGAGGCACGAGAATTTCGGGAGAATGTCATTGGCTGGCTCATGACCAATCATCCGCACGATTGCGCGGTATGTGACGAAGGTGGCTCATGTCATTTACAGGACATGACCGTAATGACAGGTCACGCCTATCGAAAATTTAATTTTCTAAAGCGTACCTACAAAAACCAATACCTTGGCCCCTTCCTCAACCATGAAATGAATCGTTGCATTCAATGTTACCGATGTGTACGATTCTATAAAGACTATGCAGGGGGCAATGACCTCGATGTATTCGCTTCCCGCAACCGCGTTTATTTTGGAAGAGTTGAAGACGGCGTTTTAGAAAATGAATTTAGCGGTAATCTGGCTGAGGTTTGTCCCACCGGTGTTTTTACAGACAAAACCCTCAAGCAACATTACACCCGCAAATGGGACCTCACCATGGCGCCGTCGATTTGTCAGCATTGTAGTCTTGGTTGCAATACCATCGCAGGAGAGCGGTATGGTTCCTTGCGAATGATTAGTAATCGCTATAACGGAGAAGTGAATGGATATTTTCTATGCGACCGGGGGCGGTTTGGCTATGAGTTTGTAAATGGTGACACCCGCATACGGATACCCCATCGGCAAAATGGCGTCAGCAGCGAGATCGCTTTCGACAAGCTCGTTGGCGAATTCGAGACAATGGATAAAATGAAAATTGTTGGTGTCGGATCGGCCCGGGCTTCCCTTGAATCGAATTATGTTTTGAAGAAACTCGTTGGAGAAAATAATTTTTATCATGGCGTATCTCCCCGTGAACACGAGCTCGCGTCATTGGTTACAAAGATCCTTTCATCCGGAATCCGTTCCTTCTCGATGAAGGAGGTTGAAAAATCCGATGCCGTTTTGATTCTTGGCGAAGATCTTACCAATACGGCCCCCATGCTGGCCCTCGCCGTCCAGCAGTCGGTACGACAACAACCTTTGTCCATGGCAATGAAAGCAAAAATTCCGGAATGGAATGACGCCGCCGTCAGGGAGCTCATTCAGGACGATAAGGGGCCTTTGTTTATTGTGAGCGTTGCCTCTACCAAGTTAGACACCGTTGCTACTGCTTCGCGGCAAGTGTCGCCTGATGGGATCGCCCGGATGGCATCCGCCATAGCACATGTAATTGATAGGGATGCTCCACCGGTTAGTGACTTGCGTGATGATGAGCTAAGACTCGCAGAAACAATAGGCAATAGTCTGATGGAGGCAGCATGCCCTGTCGTTATTTCTGGAACATCACTCGGATCATCGTCGATCATTGAAGCGGCTGCGAATGTTGCGATCGCTTTAAAAAGGAAAAATGACAAGGGCGGAGTCGTTTATACTTTAGGGGAATGTAATTCACTGGGACTTTCCTTGCTGGATGGAGAACCGTTCGAACAAATTCAAAACCGTGCGGATGCTGTTGATACGATTATTATTTTGGAAAACGACCTTTACCGACATGGAGGAGAGAAGGAGGTCAATGACATC
>DASUGQ010000082.1:0-11092 GCA_036273935.1 Cyclobacteriaceae bacterium
AAGTTGTTCACCCAACTTGGTAGCAATCTTTCCACCACCGTGAACGAGTATTTTTGGCGACCGGATTGATGCGAAGTCATTAAGAAACTCACTTAACGCTTCCGGCTTGTCAAGGACGTTTCCACCAATCTTGATAATAAAGAGTTTAGCCTTCGTCATTATTCAATTACTCTTCAGAAGTTCACTCAAAACGGCCTGCGCCGCCCACACCCTGTTGCCCGCCTGTTGAATTACAATTGAGTTTGGTCCATCCAAAACTTCATCAGCGATAACGACATTTCTTCTCACGGGTAGGCAGTGCATCACTTTGGCATTGTTCGTTTTTGCTAACTTGTTATTTGTGATCATCCATAACGGATCGGTGTCAATTATTTTTCCGTATTCGTTTACTGACGACCAGTTTTTCACGTAAACGAAGTCAGCGGTCACCAGCGCTTTTTCCTGATTATACTCGATCCTTGCGGAGCCCGAAAATTTTTTATCCAGTTCGTATCCTTCCGGGTGTGTAATCACAAAGTCAACCTCATTCCACGCATTCATCCACTGGGCGAAAGAATTCGGGACGGCCTGCGGCAGGGCTTTCACATGAGGCGCCCATGTCATCACGACCTTTGGCTTTCTTTTTTCTTTGAAAATTTCTTTTATAGTCACAATGTCTGCCAGGCTCTGAAGCGGATGCAGCGTTGCACTCTCCAGGCTTACAACCGGGACGCCGGCATATTTGACAAACTGGCCAATAACGTGTTCACTATAGTCTTCTTCTTTATCTTTCAGCGAAGGAAACGTACGAATGGCAAGTATGTTAAAATACTGCCCCAACACTGCAGCCGCTTCTTTAACATGCTCAGTTGTGTTCCCATTCATGACAACACCATCACCAAATTCAAGTTGCCATCCTTCCTTGTCAATGTTGAAAACAATGACTTCCATCCCCAGATTTCTTGCGGCAACCTGTGTGCTGACCCTTGTCCTCAAACTTGGGTTAAGGAAAAGCATACCTAAGGTTTTGCCAACGCCAAGCTGTTTATCCTGGAAAGGATTTTTCTTGTATTCCAGTGCTTGGTCAGCCAAGACACCGGGACTAGTGACATCTCTTACAGAAAGAAAATGCTTCATTTAACAGGGATTCAAAAATTCAATCTGGTTTTTTTCGTTTTAACAGTTCGTCTACATCAATTTTATCAATCGGGTCTGCTCATCAAGCAGATCTTTTAGTTGAAGTTCCAGCCATTGAATTTCGCCATCATAACTTGATTCAAGTTTTCTTGTTTGGAGATAATGCGATAGCGAGGTCCATAAGCTGAAAGACAAGTTCCACCCTTTGTGCGGGTGTCATATTTATTTCATCCTGCATCTGCGCTGACGCAGGGATTCTACGCTATCAAATATTTCCGCTTTCGCCATAACTCAAAAATACAAACTAACCGCTAAACGACCACTTCCTTCAATTCTTCCTTAAATGCTTTTAAGAAAATGTTCGCTTCTTCTTTTGTCATCGCCAGCGAGGGTAAGAGCCGGACGACATTTGGCTTTGCTTCTCCAGTAAAGATGTGATGATTATGGAGTAAGTTACTCCGAACCTGCTTGAGGTTTTCCGGCAAATCAATTCCAATCATTAACCCTCTTCCTCTCAATTCATTTATGCCGGAGAAAGATTTCAACTCATCCAGAAGGTAAGACCCTACTTTCAAGGCGTTGTCGATCAGTTTTTCTTTTTCAATCACTTCCAATACAGCAAGTCCCGCAACTGCAGCAAGATAGTTGCCACCGAAAGTCGTACCCAGCATCCCGCTCCAGGGTTTGATGTCCGGATGAATCATTACTCCGCCGATGGGGAAACCATTTCCCATGCCTTTGGCCGTTGTGATCAGGTGTGGCTTTATGCCGGCATACTGATGTGCAAAGAATTTTCCGGTGCGACCATAACCGCTTTGAACTTCATCCAGTATCAAAAGCGAATTATTTTCAGCACATTTCTTCTCCAAAAACTTCAGGAAAGAATCATCTGGCATTTGAATTCCACCCACGCCCTGAATGCCCTCAATGATGAAAGCTGCAACATCCTTATCGAGTGCGTTTGAAAGTGCAGTTTCATCATTCAGCGGAAGAAATACAATATCATGTCCGGCATTGAATGGCGAGACAATTTTGGGATTGTCCGTTGCCGCGACAGCTCCAGATGTTCTGCCGTGGAAAGAGTTTTTAAAAGCGATTACTTTTTTACGGCCGGTGATAAAAGATGCTGCCTTCAGCGCGTTCTCATTCGCCTCGGCACCAGAGTTACAAAGGAACAACTGATAATTGTCATAACCGGATACGCGACCCAGCTTTTCGGCAAATCGCACCTGCAAAGGATTTTGCACGCTATTGGAATAAAATCCAATCTTGTTCAATTGATCAGTTAGCGCCTTCACGTAATGCGGGTGACTATGTCCAATGGAAATGACGGCGTGACCTCCGTAGAGATCAAGATATTTTTCGCCCTTATCATCCCAAAGCCATGAGCCCTTAGCGCTGACAGGTGTAATGTTGAATAGCGGATAGACGTCGAATAGTTTCATGATCGAATTTCTTTACAGACTAAAGCCCCTGTTATTTATCTTCTTAAAATTGCATCGCCCTAATCTTAAAAAACAATGCTTTTAAGTCGCAAACCGGTAACCTCCTCCAGGCCGCACATCAGGTTCATATTCTGCACAGCCTGTCCGGAAGCCCCTTTCAATAAATTATCAATGGCCGAATGAACAACCAGTTTGTCTCCTTCCTTTTCCAGATTAATAAGACATTTGTTGGTATTGATGACTTGTTTCAGATCGATGATGTCATCTGATACTACCGTAAAAGGATGGCCGTGATAAAAGTCCTTATACAATTTCAGAAGCTCGTCCAGGGAATGGTCTAACGTTATGGTCGAGCTCACAAATATTCCCCTGGTGAAATCTCCCCGCCACGGAACGAAGTTTATTGAGCTCCTGAAAGATGGATGTAATTGTTTCAGCGAACGATTGATTTCCCGTAGATGCTGATGTGTTAAAGTTTTGTAGGCAGAAATGTTATTTGCCCGCCAGGTGAAGTGCGTTGTTTCCTGAAGTTTTTGTCCCGCCCCGGTTGATCCGGTTATCCCCGTTGAATAAACCTCACCCAATAAGCCGGCTTTTGCAAGCGGCAGCAAACCCATTTGTATTCCTGTCGCAAAGCAACCCGGATTCGCGATGTTGCCTGCTCTTTTAATAGCCTCGCGATTCAATTCCGGCAAACCGTAAACAAACTCACGTCCATTGACAGATTCACCCAACCGGAAGTCCTGACTCAGGTCAATGATCTTCACGGCATCGTTGATGGAATATTCTTCGAGAAACTTTTTGCTCTCCCCATGTCCCAGGCAGAGGAACAACACATCAACATCCTGATGAATGGTGTCTGTAAATTTCAAATCTGTCTCTCCGATCAGATCTTCGTGAACCGAATACAATGGATTGCCGGCATTGCTCCGGCTGTGAACAAACGTCAACGCAACCTGCGGGTGGTATAGCAAAAGCCTTATGGTTTCTCCTCCAGTGTAACCTGCTCCACCGATAATACCTGTCGTTATTTTCTTTTCCATTTTACCTTTTTAAGAAATGCAAGAGGTTGATAAGATGTTATCAGTTGTCAGCCTCCTTTGTGCTTTCTTCGACTTGGTGATAAATCATCGTTTGATTGCCAAATATTTTTGAGAACCCGCGAACATCGTCGCCTGACCACCCCAAATTCATTTCTCCATATTTGCCAAACCGGGATGACATCAAATCATATTTTGACTCAATGCCCATGACCTGGAAGCGATATGGATAAAGCTGTACGTGCACATCGCCCGACACATGTTTTTGAGTGCTGGTGAGAAACGCCTCAATGTCGCGCATTACAGGATCAAGGTATTGTCCTTCGTGAAGCCAGTTGCCGTAGAATTGCCCCAGCTGATCCTTCCAACTGAGCTGCCACTTTGTGAGCACATGTTTCTCCAAAGCGTGATGCGCCTTTAACACAATGATCGGAGCAGCAGCCTCAAAACCCACTCTTCCTTTTATTCCGATAATGGTATCCCCCACATGAATGTCCCTTCCAATGGCGAACGGGCCGGCGACGGATTGCAAATGTTGTATTGCATCGGCAGGATGATCGAACGTTTTGTCATTTAACCTTCTCAGTTCACCTTTTTCAAATCTCAAAATTACCTTTTCGCTTTCCTTTTTCTTGAGTTGTGTCGGGTAAGCTTCCTCGGGCAACATTCCCAACGAGTTCAAAGTCTCTTTTCCTCCTACTGAAGTGCCCCACATACCTTTATTGATAGAATACATCGCCTTATCAAAATTCAGCTGCACGCCCTTCGACCTCAGATAGCTAATCTCTTCTTCGCGCGACAATTGCATGTCACGAATGGGGGTGATAATTTCCAGGGAAGGAATGAGAATGTGGAAGATCATATCGAAGCGCACCTGATCATTTCCTGCACCCGTGCTCCCATGCGCCACAGCATCTGCTTTCAGTTCCTTCGCATAGTTTGCAACCGCCAGGGCTTGTGACATCCGTTCTGCGCTTACACTCAAAGGATAGGTATTATTCTTCAGTACATTGCCGTAGATGAGGTATCTGATCACCTTGTCGTAGTAGTTCTCAGTCTCATCAACATTTTTGTGTGAAGCCACTCCCAATGACAAGGCACGTTTTTCAATTTCCTTTAATTCATCCTCACTGAATCCGCCGGTGTTCACGGTGATCGTGTGAACTTCGTACCCCTTATCCTCTCCGAGGTACTTAACACAGTAGGATGTATCAAGACCGCCGCTAAATGCAAGAACAACTCTTTTTTTCATGAGCATTTCGATACTTAAAGCAGAACCCCTGAAGCAAAAAGGATTTTCGAGCTTCAGGGCATTCCTGCCTGATTAGAATTTTGTTTAAAATTTAAGGGTCAAAAGTAGAATGGAAAGTGGAAAGGTCAAAGCTTAAAGTTTGAAGTAAACGCCAGCTATTGCTGGCCATCTACTTCTCCCTCAAGACATTTCTTTCACCACAGTGAAAATCCAAACAGCGTAAACTTCCGTTCTGATTTGCCAGGATCGGTGGCGCCACTCTTCTTGCGGCTTTTGAGCATAATAAATTGTTTGTAACGGACCCATCGTTCGAACAACCTTAGATTGCTTTTAAGGTCTCGCTTACGCTTTTTCCGAAGCTTGCCCATACGTGTTACCACGGTTGAACTGATTTTCGGTTGTTCAGCGGCTTTGGACACCTCCTCAACGGTGGGGTCATACAACATGGCGGTACAAAGACAGTTCTTCCGTTCTTTCAATGTGAGTATGTCGAAGTTGACACAGCTTTGGCAACCTTTCCAGAATTCTTCGTCCGTTGTCAACTCAGAATAAGTTACAGGCTTATAACCGAGACTCGAATTGATCTTCATAACGGCAAGACCGGTGGTGAGTCCGAAGATTTTGGCATCTGGATATTTTTTCCGGGACAGTTCGAATACTTTCTTCTTGATTTCCTTAGCGACACCCGTACCCCTGAACGCAGGCGCAACGATGAGTCCTGAATTGGCGACGTACTTCTCGTGTTGCCATGCTTCAATGTAACAGAAGCCTACCCAGGTACCATCTCGGGTGATCGCGATAACGGCTTTACCCTCATCCATTTTCTTCTGAATATACTCAGGTGAACGCCTGGCAATCCCGGTGCCACGGGCTTTCGCTGATTCAGCCATCTCCGCTGTAATCGCCTCGGCATAGTGCTGATCGTCGGTAGTGGCTGGCCTGACAATGATATTTGAATTTTCCAATTTACTTCAAGTGTTGTTAGATAACTGGTATTAATAATAAAGCATGCTATAAGCAATGCAGGCGAAGGCATCCTGGATGCTCCGCATTCACAAAGTGTTGTGATGGAGATATCAAATACGCGCGATACGCGCAGGGCGAGGTCGGGTAGTCACCGGGCAGGCAATGGCATGTAAGAACTGAAAAGTTCTAAGCGATTGATGTGCAGAAGTGTCTGCAAATATGGTGATCAATGTTTTCAATTTCTTTAACTCAGTTTAATCGGTTAAGACTAAAGAAAAAGCATAGTGGCTTTATAATGCAAAATTAAACGATAAAGTTTGGATTTAGATAATAAAAGTCGTACCAAGTTTAAAAATAATTTTCTGACGCCTAACGATGATTAGCTAAACGCTTAAAGGAGACAGGTGTCGTTCGCACTGCAGGCGCGATGTGACAATCAGAATTTGAACAACCCTCCGGAGTTCATTGCTTCCTTTCCGGGTGGGATTTTAAAAATCAGGACAAGGTATGATCATCTTGTCTGGCGGTGGCTTGCGTGGATTTCGCATGGGCCAGGTATACACCAGGCTGAACTCGTGGGCACCTCCGGCGCCAATACCTAGTTCTGAGATCGTGTAATCAAAACTGTAGCCAATGGTCAGTCCGTCACGGTTGCCGTTTTTATCCTTTCCACCAATTTTCGTAAAGCCAATCAGCAGAACGATCGACTCATTATTCTGGTATCCATTCACTTTCTTATAAGGGACGCCGCGATACCATGTTCCCACGACAAGGGGTTCAAGAGTAAAATACATACCAAGATCAAGCTGATCAAACTGCCCCTGGTGTCTGTACTGAAATGCCGGAGATATGCTTCGTTCCGAGGGATGGGAATACACTCCACTTCCTACCACACCCGGTCTCAGCGGAAACTTGAACCCACCATGAACCGAAAGTTTGATTGGCAACGGTGCATCTTCATCAATGATTGACTGGTTCGGTTGCGTCAAGTGAAATGCTGCAACGCCGAGCCAGGCCCTTGGTGTAAAGAACAATCCTCCGACGGAAAGATCAACAAAGGATTTTTTAAAATCCGTATTGAATTGTTCAGCTGTTGTTGGATTGATAAAATCTCCCGTAACCGGATCATATTGATCACCAAAAGTCAACCGGTTGAAATTGACATCTCTATTAAAGTAGGCTACCTGGAATCCCGGACTGAAGCCGAGGGTCTTGGTTATTCTCAGCTCGTATGAATATTGTAGACCAACACTAACAGAACGGAGACCAGCAAGCCCCTCACGGTCCTGTGTTAGTATGAAACCAACGCCACTTCTCTTATCTTCGATAAAGTAATCAAAGTAGGCTGATGTAGTTGTAAAGTTTGCATCAATAGAGGGCCACTGATTACGGTAGTTGATACCAGCACGGGCCTGCCCTGTAGATCCAGCCATGGCCGGATTCAGATATAATGGAGCAGCATAAAACTGGGAGAATTGAGGGTCCTGAGCAGTTACCGTACCTCGGCATGCAAGCATTAACACATTAAAAAGCAGGATGATCCTGTACATCAACGTTGATTTTCGATTGTCCAATCAAAGCAAATTAACGGTATAAATAAAACTTTAAAAAACGAAATATCCACGAACACCAAATAACTACGGAGATCATTAATAATCATGGATATTCCGTTGAAGAAATATGGCATTATTGATATATGAAATAATTTGAATTCCGCCGGTTATGGTTCTTAACGTTATTTTATGACAAATTGTATACTTTCGTGGAACTTGGGCGTTTTATGTTTGATTGATAAGTTGATCCAGGTGTAAGTTGTTAACTGTGAAGATTATAGTCATGAGACGACACTACCAATACCCACTTCTTTATCTCCTGCTGTTGATTTCATTTACGACAATCGATTTGCATGCGCAAGGTCTTGGCGGATATAACTGGTATTTCGGGAACAGCGCATTGGGTATACGGTTTGGCCGTGGCACCACAACGCCTTCTTTAATAAACAATAAATCCCCTATGGGTACTGGCGGCGGAGCTGTCGCAGCCGATCCGGTTACCGGCAATGTGCTCTTCTATACTGATGGCTCCAATGTATATGATGTAACCAATACAATAATGCCTAACGGCGCGGGCCTGAATGCAAACACGGCAGGTAATCAATCCGTCTCAGTAGGTGCTGTTCCCGGTCAAAGCGGGCAGTACTTCATTTTTACAAATACCGCCGCGGGAACGATTTCCTATACCGTCGTCGACATGACTCAAACTGGAAATGCCGTATCCCCTACGCCTGCTCTCGGCGATGTAACCGCTACAAAAAATGTCGCTATACCCGGGCTCACGGGACGATCCGAAGCAATGATCCTGATACCGCATAGTAACGGAACTGACTACTGGCTGATTACCCAGGAAGCAGGAACGACAAATTATGCAGTGACACTCGTTGATGCGTCAGGAACATTTACCACAACCGTATACTCTGGCCTGGGGTTCGCTATGACTGCAGGAAACTTTGCTTATAACGATGCTACAGGGGACATAGCAGTATCGCCACAAACGGCAAACGTGGACATTCATTTATTAAATTTTGACAACACCACGGGCGCGTTGAGTTTTGACCAGACAATCGTCAATACCGCAGTGCCGGCTTCCAGTGGTCAGGCTATTTACGACGTCGAGTGGAGCACAAATGGCCAGTACCTTTACATTTCTGTTGCCGGCGGTGCAGGCGTTCAGGCGGATGTTCTGCAATACGATTTGCTGAATCCCACCACCTCTCTTACGTCTATTCTTCCACAACCCAACAGCATCTTTGCCAGCTACGGCTTGCAAATGGGACCGGACAGCACAATATACCACTTATACCAAGCGACATCCGGAGGGCCTTACCTATTGGGGGGAATAACAGACACAGACTCCGTAGCCACGGCGGTCACCTATGATCCCAGTGTTTTCGCGGGTAATTTCAATGGAACACAATTCCCTTCTTTCCAACCTTATCTCGATCAAAACATAACCATCAGTTTCACAACTTCAGGAACCTGTTCAGGAGCACCAACGAGTTTCTTCCCCACTGTTTCACCTGCCGTGGATAGTTTGGTCTGGGACTTTGGTGATGGATTTTCTTCCAATTCATGGAGTCCAATCTACACTTATCAGAATGGAGGAACCTACAATGTAACCGTGACGGCTTATCTCAACGGGCAAACACAGACAGCCACTGTTCCGGTTACTATAACGCAATTTGATTTGCAGTTAACCCTTGTCCAGGATACAACAGCATGCAGCTGTGAGCTACCCTTTCCAAAAGCTACACCTCCGCCGCCACAATGTGGGCAATTCACTTTGACGGCAACGGTTCAAGGCGGCTCGCCTGTTTCTGAGATATGGTCCAATGGTGATACTGGACTAACGCTACAGCCGGACTCCGCCGGATACTACTACCTGGTTGTCACGGATGCTACAGGCTGTGCTGCTTACGCTGGTGTAAACATTCGTGAATACGATGTGCAGGACCAGCGGGCAAACATCTGGTACTTTGGGCAGGATGCCGGGATTGATTTTAATCCATTACCCGACGATCCGGCAGTAGCGATTCCAGGGCCAGTCAATTCTCCTGAAGGTGTATCCGTAATAAGTGATAGGAATGGACAGGTGGTCTTTTCTACGGATGGTGTAAACATTTATGATAAGAATAACAATGACATTACACCACTGCCTAATCCACCCGGCATTGGGGGCAGCCCGAATGCAACTCAATCTGCCCTTATCATGCCCGTCCCGGGCGACGAAACCCTTTACTACATCTTCACGACCCAGGAAGTATATGGAACGGGCACCTATGAGGTACGTTATTCCCTGTACGATATTAAGTTAAACAACGGTGATGGCGGCCTCGTTGAGTACAACCAGCTTTTGTTCGGTCCAAGCACTGAACGATTAACGGGAAGCGGTAATTGGCTGATTGCTCATGAGTACGGGAATAACAGTTTCCGTGCTTACGAAATCACAACCAATGGCATCAGCGCTCCGGTCATATCGGGTGTCGGATCAGATCATGACATCACTGTTGCCGAAAATGCCCAGGGTTACATGAAGCTGGGCCCAGGCAACAAACTCGCCGTCGCTTTGTCCACACCCGGGGTCTCGAACACTATTGAAATTTTTGACTTCAATGACTCGACAGGTGTTGTGAGCAATCCGCAGATCGCCAACCTGAACAGCACATCGGGTCAGGTTTATGGAATTGAGTTTTCTCCCGCCGGGAACAAATTGTTCGCGACATTGAAAGGCAGTCCTTCACCTTCGGATATCTACGAATTTGCTTTTGATTCATTGGGCAATGTTTACTTCCAACAAAAAGTTTCACAGGCCGAAGAACTTGGAGCATTGCAGATCGGACCCGATGGACAGATCTACACGGCCGTCAACGGACAAAACTTTTTGTATTACTTCCAGGCGCAGGAGGATACGACGATGCTGACGCCATTAAACATGTTGCAGCAATTCCCTCTTGCTGGCGGCTCGTCCAGTACACTCGGTCTTCCTAACTTCATTCAAAACATTTCAAGCCCCATACAGGGACCAACAATTGCCGTAACAGGAACCTGCCTGGGAACACCCACGGATTACAATGCCACAGGCAGAGATCCCAATATTGAATTCTTTACCTGGAATTTCGGCGATGGTACCGGTACAGCCGCGAATACTGATCCTACGGCCCAGCATACTTACGCGGCTCCCGGAACATACAATGTTTCGGTGCTGCTGCATAACCGTTGCGATCAGGATACGACATTATTCTCCACCATTGTCATTACCGCCCCACCTGCAGCGCCTACGTTCTTGCAGCCTGGCGATTTCCCCGTCTTGTGCACGGGTCAATTAACGCTGGAGGCAACGCCAGCTTCCAACCCCAACCTTTCAAATTTGAATTTTATCTGGACTACCGGGGATACGACGAGACAAATTGTTGTTAATCAGCAAGGAAACTACGGCGTTACAATTGTTGATAATGTCGGTTGCTCCTCGAATGGCTCGCTCATCATTGCTGACAACCGGCCCATCATTGAACTGGGACCTGACCTTACTCTTTGCCAGAACATAGCTGTATTCCCGTTGAACGCCCAGAACCCTGGTGCAAACTATCAATGGGAAATTAACGGTGTCGCCGCAGGAACATCGCAGACACAATCGGTAGATACATCAGTGCCAGGTGTGTTTGAATATAAAGTGGAAATCACCGACCCGATTACCACTTGCAGTGTGAGGGATTCGCT
>DASUGQ010000083.1:0-11685 GCA_036273935.1 Cyclobacteriaceae bacterium
GGAAACGAAAACTTATGTACAAATCTTGCAGCACGGAATTGATAATTCGATATTTAAGTAAATGTTCAACAACCGGAAAATTATTCTCATTATTCTATTACTGATTACGGCAAGCCTTGCGGCATATGTTCTGCTCATTTATATCCCCACTCGTTTCGCAGCCCAGAGTTATGAAGGAGCCAAACAGATCGGCAAAGATATACGAGAGGCCTTTCAATTTACACCACAAATTTCTGTGAATAACACCATCGTTATTCAACAACAGGCAGATATTCTTGAACTGGCAACTTTGTCTCAAAAATTTCATCACACCTATACCTGGAAAAATACCTGGATGGGCAGTACAAAAGAAATTGAAGTATCGGGCACGTTTGACGCAAAGGCAGGATTTGATCTCAGGGAAAAATTCAATATTGTAATTGAAAAACAAAAGGCAATTGTAACATTTCCCAAACCAAAAATTCTATCGGTTGAGTCGATGGGCGATATTCAATTCAGGGATGAACACGGCATTTGGAATTGGGTTCATGAAGAAGATCGCGCCCGAGCAGTTAATGCATTCACCAAGGATGCCAGGCGCTTTGCCAGCCAGGCACAGTTTGTTAATGACGCGTCAAAAAATATGCAGGAGAAACTCATTGGCATTTTGAAACCTCACGTTAAAGAAGCCGAGCTTAGGATTGGCGAACAACGCATCAACATCGAGTCAAAAGAATGAATCATGCTATGAAAAAACTTAAGCTGCAAGACCTTGGTCGCATCTCGGTTGAAGCGTTTAAAGAGACGAAAAAATTACCAGTCATCATCCTTCTGGATAACGTGAGAAGTCTTCATAACGTTGGTTCGGCTTTTCGCACCGCAGATGCTTTCAGGATGGAGAAAATAATCCTTACGGGTATCACAGGTACGCCGCCCCATCGTGAGATTAACAAAACCGCACTGGGGGCTACTGAATCTGTGACTTGGGAATATATCGAAAAGGCAGAGGAAGCAATATTAAACTTAAAAGCAAACGGCTATATCATTGTCCTTATTGAACAAACTACATCCAGTATACCCCTTAATGATTTTAGCCCGGCCGGCCATGAAAAGTATTGTCTTGTTTTTGGGAATGAAGTGAACGGAGTAAGCGAAGCGATATTGCCTCATGCTCAATTTGCGCTGGAGGTCCCTCAAGCCGGGACAAAACATTCCCTCAACATTTCAGTATGCCTGGGAATTGTGATGTGGGAATTTTTTAAAAAGTTAACATTAAAATCATAGGTCTCATGTTTCCCATTCATCATTCCATTCCTAACCGAAACCAATGTTTGAGAAATGCCTCCCGATTTCTTCACACAACCATGATTAATTTGCACATTTGCAATCCGTAAAAGGCGAGAAACAAAATGTCAGAACGCTACAATCAACGGGGTGTCTCCGCATCCAAGGAAGATGTGCACAAGGCCATTAGCAAGTTAGACAAGGGATTGTTTCCAAATGCATTTTGCAAAATAGTGGAGGACTTTATTGGCAATGACCCAACTTTTTGCAACGTCATGCACGCAGATGGAGCCGGCACAAAATCTTCCCTGGCATACATCTATTGGAAGGAAACGGGAGACCTCTCGGTATGGAAAGGAATTGCGCAGGACGCTGTCATCATGAATATTGATGATTTGTTGTGCGTGGGTGTAACCGGGAATGTTCTACTTTCCTCTACCATTGGCAGAAATAAAAATAAAATACCAGGCGAAGTCATTGCCGCTATTGTCGATGGAACTGAAGAAGTATTGGAAATGCTACGCCAGCACGGTATGTCCATCACCGGCACAGGAGGCGAAACAGCTGATCTGGGTGATCTGGTCCGCACCATCGTGGTAGACAGTACGGTTATCGCCCGGATGAATCGAAGTGACGTCATCGACAACAGCAATATCCGGGCGGGTGACGTGATTGTCGGGTTAGCCTCATCTGGAAAGGCCTCCTACGAAGATCAGTACAATGGCGGGATGGGAAGCAATGGTCTGACTTCTGCCCGACATGATGTTTTTCACAAAGACTACATGCTTAAATATCCAGAGTCTTATGATAAAGATATACCCGGCGATCTGATCTACTCTGGAAAGTATAAAGTGACGGATACTCTCCCGGATGTTGATGTCAACGTAGGCAAACTGGTTTTATCTCCTACGCGAACCTATGCACCCATCCTGATCGAGGTATTAAAGGAATTGCGAAATCAAATTCACGGTGTTGTACACTGCAGCGGGGGAGCGCAGACCAAGATCCTGCATTTTGTTAATCAACTCCACATCATAAAAAATAATTTATTTGATATCCCGCCACTTTTTAAAATTATTCAGGAAGAAAGCGGAACTGACTGGAAAGAAATGTATAAGGTATTTAATATGGGGCATCGCATGGAGATTTATATCGATGAAAAATATGCCGGCAACATAATTGCCATTGCTAAATCCCATAACGTTGATGCAAGAATTGTCGGACATGTAGAAACCTCTGCGACAAAACAGGTTACCGTGAAAAGTCCGCACGGAGAATACGTCTATCACTAAATCCACCTTAATAAATTTTTGAATTAACGGCGTTTATGCAATTACTGATAACCTTCATAACATGGAATCCAAATCCTGACATTTACGTAATCCCGGGACTTGACTGGCCCATACGCTGGTACGGGTTTATGTGGGCAATGGGCCTTATTGTAAGCCAGCAGGTAATGTACTACATTTTTAAAGCCGAGGCCAAACCTATAAAAGACGTAGACACCCTTACATTGTATATCCTTATTGCCACCTTACTGGGTGCACGTCTTGGTCATTTCCTGTTTTATGATCCGTCCGTTTTCATTACCGATCCACTGGAAATAATTCTTCCGCCTTACTCGGGTCTGGCCAGTCACGGTGCCGCTGCCGGAATTTTAATCGGGTTGTTCTTCTTTTGTCGCAAGCTAAACTATAACTACCTATGGATGGTAGATCGTCTCGTGATCGTGGTCTGTATTACCGGAGGATTCATCAGACTGGGCAATTTGCTCAATTCAGAAATTTTAGGAAAGCCAACGAATGTCCCATGGGCATTTATCTTCGAACGGGTGGATACTCTGCCCAGGCATCCTGCTCAGCTGTATGAAGCGATCTATTGCTTTCTTTTGTTTACGCTTCTCTTTTATATCTGGAAGCAAAAAAGAGATGGGGTGAGCAACGGTTTCATCTTCGGTGTGTTCCTCGTCGTTTTGTGGTCTTTGCGATTTGTCGATGAATTTTTCAAGGAAGTGCAGGAGCCTTTTGAGCAGGGGTTGCCTTTGAACATGGGTCAGATTCTCAGTATTCCCCTGGTAATTGCAGGCATCATCATTCTGATCCGCACAAGAAAAAAGACTGTCTCAGAAAATACTCAATCGACTGACGCGTAACTCGCCTGATAGTTAATCTTGATCATACTTGAAGTTTCCTTGCAGTAATTCGGTTATCGACTTCCTTTAAAGGCAGTGCTTCCCTTTAGAAATGAAAGGGCTATACCACCTTCTTACGAATCAATTTAGCATAAGTGCGACTTACCGGGAAACTCTTTCCATTCTGCATCTTAACCACCATGCCACCATTGAAATGTTTTTCAATTTCTTTGAGGTAGTTGAGGTTAATAATAGTGCTTCTGTGAACCCGGATAAAGGTTTCCGGGTTGAGAATTTCTTCAAGCTTGCCAATGCCCGATGAACTGACGAACTGATCGTTTTTGGTGGTTAGGATTGTATAGTCACCGGAAGCTTCGAGGTAAACGATTTCTTCTACGGGTAAATTGAGAAGCTTTTCAGACTTTTGAACAAAGATGTGAGAGTCGTAAGAAGTTTTGTTTTCTGTCTTGAGGTTCCGGAGCAACTCGCCAACATTATTCTGTTCCATTTTCATCCGGTTGATAGCGCGTTCCACCCCCAGTTTAAAGCGCTCCTGATCCAATGGTTTCAATATGTAATCGACGGCATTTTTTTCAAATGCCTTAATTGCGTATTGGTCATAGGCTGTACAGAAGATTACATAGGGATCATGAACAATCTCTTCGAGCACATCGAAGCCTGTCATGCCTGGCATTTGTACGTCGAGAAAGATCAGGTCGGGTTTGAGTTTGTCTATTTTCTCAACAGCTTCCTTCCCCTTGGAACATTCACCAATGACCTGTATCTGGGGCATTTGCTGAAGGTATTCCAGCAAAAGATCACGGGCTAATTTTTCGTCGTCAACGACGACACAAGTAATGTTCATACAGCTTTGTTTAATTCGTTAACACTTGCATTTTGTTGGGCCTGCTCGTCAAAAGGAATGAAGAAGCTAACGGAGTAGCCATATTCATTTGATCGGATGCGCAGCCCGGAACCTGGACCAAAAATATTCTTTAATCGTTCATCTGTGTTTTTCATACCGACACCGCTTGAGCTTCCGTCCATAACTTTCGTTGCATTTGATCCCAATCCATCGTCCTTCACCTCAAAAAAGATCATATTGTTAAAACGCTTAACGGTAAGAATGATCGTACCTCCATCATCTTTCGGAGCAATACCATACTTCACAGAATTCTCTACCAAAGGTTGCAAAATCATTGGTGGAATCATTACACCCAGGCAAGAAAAATCTACCTGTTTGATGTATTGCAGGCGATCTCCAAACCGCACTTGTTGTATGCGAATATAGCTATCGATGAAGTCAAGTTCGTGGATAAGCTTCACCATTTGGTCGCTATGCGAGTCAAGCGCATAACGAAAGATATCCGATAGCTGAGTGATTACTTTCCGGGCTTGTTCTTTACTGGAACCAATAAGCGTGCTGATGGAATTCAGTGTATTGAACAGGAAGTGCGGGTTGATCTGTGATTTGAGTAACGAAATTTGCATTTCACGATTTTTGATAGCCAGTTCACCTTTTTCCAACACTTGATTCTGCAGCCCCTGAAAGTAACGTATTACATAATAAACACCAATTGAAATGATATATTGATCGTGAAAATGAAGGCCCTTCCATTTTAATAGACTAAGTAAATGGTCTTTCCAGTTATCCCAATGGTCAAACCCCTCGACGTAATCTTCCAGGTAATATGAAAAAGAACCCATAATCAGAAAATGTATCATGACTCCCATTATGTGGCCAACAACCTGGATGTATACATTGAATTTAAAAAGCCAATTCGCATAGAGTAAAATCACGATGATCAAAAGGCACAGCATTTCATAGAGACGCAATGCGTTCCAAAAGATATATGTATAGTGATTTTCTAATCTCCACTCCAGAAAAGTACCAACCGTGAAGTTAATTGCATACCACAGGCATATTATGAAATAAGCTCGCTTCCAAACTCTTGGTATGTTATCTAAAAAATTCATGTGTTAAAAATTCTTTTACCTATGGACACATGTATCCAATTTTACAAATATCATTTGGCTTATCACATGGTGCTCATTTCGCCATGGTAAATTGACTAATAAAGTTACGCATTGGGAAACCAAAACCCGAATAATTCTACCATTAGGCGATAAATATGCAAAAAGAGTGAATATCATACTTCGAATTTGAAAGACGCCAGTCATTGCCCATCTTCGTAACTTAAGCAAATAGTCATGAGGCTATCCCTGGCTTTTATTTTTTGTCTCGGCTATCTTATTTCATCCGCCCAGACCATAACGATATCGGGTAGCGTAACAGACCGCTCGACCGGTGAGCCGTTGCCCTTTGCCTCGGTTGGAATTAAAGGTAAGCCCATTAACTCCATCACTAACCTTCAGGGTGAGTTTGATTTTCATTTACCGGCAGAATATAGAAATGAGATCCTGGTCATCAGCATGCTGGGCTATCCAAATTTTGAGGCGCCAGTTTGGTCACTCATTTCTGATGGCGTCCAGTCCATACAAATGGAAAAAGTGTCAACCGTTCTGGACGAAGTAATTGTAGCGGACTCCTTGATGGGAAGTGATATTTTCCGCATCGCGCTCTCCAGAATTGACGGCAACTACCCCGTTGAGCCTTTTATGCTGGACGGGTTTTATCGTGATATTAAAAAGGTAGGGGGTACCTATATATCTTTGCTGGAGGCCGCCGTCAAAATCTACGACGAAGATTACAAAGAACCCAGAAATAAATTCAAGCTTAGGGAACGGGTTAAGCTGATCGAAGTACGCCAGAGCCTTGGGTACGAAAATCGCTTCACTGCCTACTTTGATCAGGACAATCTGCTGGAAGATTTATTGCTGCAAAATAATGTCCGTTACCATTATCTGGAAACCGCTCCCGACATTACGGAGAAAATTATCAGAGAGAAAGATTCTTACTATGATGGTCACCGCATTTACGTTTTGTCCTATAACCATGAAACTACACTTAAGCTCTTTGTTGATAAAGATGACTATTCAATTATCCATGTTGAATATGAAACCGGGCCGACAGACGAAGTGATCGAGACAAGGAAGGGGTTATATAGCAAGTTCGATGGTTTGAAGAAGACGATTGATTTCAAAAAGTATAACAATAAAATGTACCTGAACTTCATAAGCTCTACTTCGATGATTAACTGGTACGACGTAAACACTCACAAACTCAGTTTTGAAACCGAATTGCACCAGCAATTACTGATTAATAAAGTGAGGCCTAATACCGCACAAAAAATCGGGTCGACCGAGAAAATGAAAAACTACGGATTGCAGTACCAGGATCTGCCTTACAACAAAAAATTCTGGGACAATTACAACGTGATCAAAGATACACCGCTTGATAGACAGGTACTGGTCGACCTGGAAAAGGTCGCGCCATTGGACAAGCAATTTGAAAACTAGGACCTCTCATCTCTCCCTGAAAAAAGGCATTTTAAAATTTATTGCTTCGGACCTGTTTCGTGGACCGCTCTATCCATATATTTTTACTGAGCTGAAGGATATTTCTTATCTTTAATTAAAGAACCCCACCTACCTAACGAGCCTTAAACCATGATAGTAGCGCCCGGCAACATCCAAAATATATTTTTGGACGAAGTCAAAAAGAGAGTACCCTCGAACATATCCTTTGCCGATGACCTTTCAGAAATTCTCAGCATCAGCCGGGATAGCGCTTATCGCAGAATTCGTGGCGAGACGGTCTTGTCATTGGATGAGGTCAAACTAATCTGCAATCATTATGGGGTCTCTCTTGACGCTCTTCTCTCAACCACTTCGAATACCGTTACTTTCCGCTACCAGGCAGTAGACGAAAAAACATTTGCGTTTGAATCCTGGATGAAATCAATATTGGCTAATCTTGAAATGATTCATGCTGTACCTGAGAAGGAATTGTTTTATTCAGCTAAAGATGTTCCCGTTTTCTATCATTTTGATTACCCCGATCTGACGGCGTTCAAAATATATTTTTGGAACAAGACCGTTTTAGGTGCAAGTTTTCAGGAGGAGAAGTTCAACCCCAAAATGATTTCAAACGATCTTATTTCGCTCGCCAAAAGAATATGGCAAAAATATGCCGCCCTCCCTTCAACGGAATTCTGGAGCGAAGAAACCACCAACATCACCCTGAGACAAATTGAATTTACTTACGATTGTGGTTTTTTTGCTAACCCTGATGACGCAAAAATTTTACTGGAACAGTATTGCACGATGCTTTCTAATGTGAGGAAATGGGCCGCCGCTGGAATTAAGAATTCAACAGGAGAGTCATTCAAACTCTACAAAAATGAAATCATGATTGCAGACAATACCATCTTCTTCAAGATGGGAGCAAAACGAATTTCATTTGTTGTACATAATGGTGTTGAATATCTGACAACGTCTCAGGAAAACTATTGCCTGCAAACGGAAAAATACCTCACAAACCTTCTCAACAAAGCAGTGCTGATCAGCACAACTGGTGAAAAGGAGAGAAATAGATTTTTTAACTCCATGGATGAGAAAGCCAGCGCGTTGAAAAAGAAAATTCAATAAGGCATAAAAAAATGCCACACCTAAGTCGGGTTTCCTTGACGCTTCAACTCATGACCATTGGTCGGGCAATCTTATTTTAATTTGGACAATGTTTCTTTCATTTGACCCAATGCACTGACAAGGTCTTTCTCGGAAGCCGCGTAGGACAACCGAACGCACTTGGGATCCCCGAAAGCGTCGCCAGGTACTAACGAGACGTGAGCATGCTCGAGCATATACATACAAAAATCGTCGGCATTTTTGATTGTGGTTTTACCATCTGATTTTCCAAAGTAATAACTCACGTCCGGAAAGAAATAAAACGCACCTTCGGGGTAGTTGGATTTAATTCCAGGTATCCCTTTCAACAAGTTATAAACAATATCTCTTCTTTTTCTGTACTCTTCCACCATCATTTTCGTGGGTTCCAGATCGCCCGTTATTGCTGTAAGTGCAGCACGCTGAGCTATGGAGCAATTGGCGGAAGTCACCTGGCCTTGCACTTTATTGCAACCATCAGCGATCCATTTGGGCGCAGCGAGGTAGCCCACTCTCCAACCGGTCATGGCAAAACCCTTTGCAAAACCATTCACGGTGATTGTGCGCTCAAACATCCCGGGGAACGAAGCAATACTAACTTGTTCACCTGAGAAGTTTATATGCTCGTAAATCTCATCGGCAATTACCAACACATCAGGATGTTTAAGGACAACGTTGGCAATTGCTTCTAACTCTTTCTTAGAAAAAACTGATCCTGTAGGATTGCAGGGCGAAGAAAATATTATCGCCCTTGTCTTGGGTGTTATTGCCGCTTCCAGTTGCTGAGCCGTAACTTTAAAATCATTTTCCAGTGTACCTTTCACCATTACAGGTGTGGCTTCAGCCAAACGTACTAATGCATCATAGCTGACCCAGTAAGGAGAAAATACAATCACCTCATCGCCGGGATTTAACAATGCTATCATAGTGTTGGCAATAGATTGCTTCGCTCCATTCGACACCACAATATTCTCAGCCTTATAAGGCACATTATTTTCTTTCTGATACTTTGCCGCCAGCGCCTCGCGAAGGTCCTGATATCCGGCAACCGGCGGGTATGCAAAATATTTTCCCTCATCAATGGCCTTCTTTGCAGCTTCGCAGATGTGTTGAGGTGTTTTAAAATCAGGCTCCCCCAGGCTAAGGCTTATCACATTAACGCCACGGCTTTTAAACTCGCGTGCTTTTTGTGCCATCGCTAGCGTTGCTGATTCTTCAATTGCTTCGAGGCGATTCGATAGTCGATTCATAAATTTTTATTGGAAAAGCGTGCAAAGAAAACGATTTAATTTTGAAGACGAAAATAATTACTTAGTCAATTAGCGTATGAATCAATCCGCTAATTGCGTTTTAAGCTTTTGAATGTACGTTGATTAGGTGAAAAGGGTTCTGCCGGTAATGCTCCGTCCCAAAGTAATTTCGTCGGCATACTCAAGATCGCCGCCAACAGGGACCCCCCGTGCAATGACACTGACTTTTAAGGGAAGTTCTTTTATCCGCTTGTTGATATAAAACGCCGTTGTATCGCCCTCCATGGTTGGACTTAAGGCCAAGATAACTTCCTTTATCTCTGTTTGTCCATGATTCAGTTTGTGCACAAGGGACTCCACCTTGATGTCCGACGGTCCCACACCATTGATTGGTGAAATTACTCCACCCAGTACGTGATATAATCCATGGTATTGGGCAGTATTCTCAATTGCCATTACATCCCTCGTGTCCTCAACGACGCAAAGTAAACTTCGGTCGCGTTTACCACTGCTGCAGATAACACACAATTCTGTATCTGAGATATTGTGACATGAAGAGCAGAACCGGATGTTTGTGCGAAGTTTGTTAAGTGCTTCTGTGAGCGCATAGGTGCTCTCCTCCTTTTCTTTGATCAGGTGAAGCACAAGGCGGAGCGCTGTCTTTTTTCCAATCCCGGGAAGTTTCGAGATTTGGTTTACGGCCTCTTCGATAAGTTTGGAAGAAAAATCCACAGCCCTAAATATTACCGTCAATCATAATGATCAGAGAATGCGCGCGTCGATTCCAACTTCGCAGATGGCTTCACGCATGGGTTTCAAATAGTCAAACGAACCAGTTTTAACGGCGCATTTTCCGTTGAAATGGATAATTATGGTGCATTGTTCTGCCTGTTCCGGTGTGTGCTCACATACACGGATCAGCGTTTCAATTACGTGGGCAAATGTGTTTACATCGTCATTAAAAACAACCAGATCCATGACCTCAGTTGTCTCAACAGCTTCCAGCACATCTACCGCCAGTTCCTCCTGATAAGTTGCCTTCATGACTCTGAAATTTAAACCACAAAGTTAACGATTATCCCCGCAATTTACGACAAGAGTATATTTGTATTTCCTGCTTTAATCCTAATCTTTGCGACAGCTACTTATTATTTAAACGGAGAATGTCTTCAAGCCTTGTTATCTATATCCTCGTCGGTTATTTTCTTGTTCTGTTGACCATTGCATTTTTTACTTCCCGAAAAGCCGATACGAACACTTTCTTTACAGCAAACCGTAAATCGCCGTGGTACCTCGTTGCCTTCGGAATGATCGGTTCATCGATTTCCGGTGTTACGTTCATTTCTGTTCCAGGCAGCGTAGGTAAAATTGGTTTTGGATATTTTCAGGTTGTTCTCGGTTATTGGATCGGTTACATGGTAATAATACTAATCCTTCTGCCGCTTTATTATCGTTTGAATCTGGTCTCCATCTACACTTACCTTGAACAACGCTTTAGCTTTTGGTCGTATAAAACGGGCGCTTCATTTTTTATTCTATCCAGAACAATTGGATCCTCCCTTCGACTCTATCTCGCTGCAAATGTGCTTGACCTTTTTCTGTTCAAAAGCTGGGGTGTCCCTTTTTCGGTTACCGTCGCGATTACAATCTTGTTGATATGGATTTACACTTTTCGCGGAGGCGTTAAAACGATCGTGTGGACGGATTCCTTTCAGACTTTGTTTCTGATTCTTGCTGTGTGCATAAGTGTTTATCATATCTCGGGTCAGTTAGGATTATCTTTCAAAAGTTTGTTCACCACGATTAATCAGTCAGGCTTCGATAAGATTTTTTATACTGAGAATATTAACTCACCGTTATTTTTTTTTAAGCAGTTCTTAGGTGGTGCCTTTATCACAATAACGATGACGGGGCTTGATCAGGAGATCATGCAAAAGAATCTGACTTGTAAAAATATTGGTGACGCGCAGAAGAACATGTTTTGGTTTAGTTTGCTTCTCGTTTTTGTAAACGCACTGTTCCTGGTGCTCGGTGCTTTGTTGTACCTGTATGCCGATGCGAAAGGATTGGCGATACCACAGGCGACGGACGATTTGTATCCTATGTTGGCGTTAAATCATCTGGGCCTTGTTACGGGAGTCTTTTTTCTCCTTGGCATCACTGCCTCAACTTACGCCAGTTCCGATTCAGCGCTCACGGGGTTGACCACTTCATTCTGTTATGATTTTTTGAATTTCAAGAATCGCATTGAAGGACAACGTAAACGCCTGAAACTGATTGTGCATATCGGGTTTTCGATTCTCTTCCTTATCGTAATTTTGATTTTCAAGGAAATAAATGAGCGCTCAGTAATAGACGCTGTACTTAGCATTGCAGGTTATACCTATGGTCCGCTTCTAGGACTTTTCTCCTTTGGAATTCTCACAAAACGTTCGGTTAAGGACAAGTTCGTTCCCCTGGTATGTATTCTTT
>DASUGQ010000084.1:0-28827 GCA_036273935.1 Cyclobacteriaceae bacterium
GGCCATGAATAGCGGCAAGCATGTTTATTGCGAAAAACCAATGGTCCATCACCTGGAAGAAGGTGCTGCCGTGATCGAAACGCAGAAGAAAACCGGCAAGGTGTTGCAGGTCGGCAGTCAGTGGGTGAGTTCGGTTGTGACAAACAAGGCCCGCGAAATTTTTGAGTCGGGCATCATCGGTGATTTGGTTGTCGTTGAAACATACCTTGACCGGCAGAACGGTTTAGGAGCTTGGCAATATTCCATCCCCACAGATGCCAGCGCCCACACAGTAGATTGGGAGAGATTTGTCGGGGACGCTCCGAAAATTCCATACGACCCGGTTCGTTTCTTCCGATGGAGAAATTATCAGGCCTATGGAACAGGCATCGCCGGTGATTTGTTTGTCCATTTGTTTTCTACGTTGCATACCATTACGAGTTCTAAGGGACCAGATCGCATTTATGCTACTGGCGGATTACGCTACTGGAAAGACGGACGCGATGTGCCGGATATCCTTACAGGGTTGTATGATTACCCTGCGTCGGAGAAGCATCCTTCTTTTAATTTGCAAATGCGCGTTAACTTTGAAGATGGCAGCAGGGGAGGAGAAAGTATAAAATTAATCGGTACGGATGGCGTCATTCTCATGGGCTGGGGGTCGGTGAAGGCGATTCGAAACAAAACGCCAAAAAATCCGGGCTATGGCGGATGGGATTCGTTCAATACGTTTACGGCCGCGCAGCAAAAAGAATACGAGCAATGGTATAAGGCGAAATACGGTGATGACCAACAGCCGAAATCAGAGCCCGGTGAAGAATTTCGCGCCCCTGCTGGATATAGTGCGAACGTTGATCATCATGTAAATTTCTACAAAGGTATCCGTGAGCATGCGGTCATAAAAGAGGATGCGCTCTTTGGGATGCGCGCAGCAGGACCGGCGTTGGCCAGCAATAAGAGCTATTTCGAGAAAAAGATTATTAAGTGGGATCCTGAAACTGTGAAAGAAGTCTGACAAATAATGAAAAAGAAAGAATGCCCGTCTTGTGCCATGGAGATCGACACGAAGAGCAAGGTGTGCCCCATTTGTGGGTATGAGTTTTCTGATCATAGCGTGGTGGTCAAGTGGGTAGCCGTTTTGCTGGTTATTCTTTTTCTCCTGTATCTGATATTCTAACAAACCTAGTCTGCGCCGATCAAAATAAACGGCGCCCAATAATAGGGAGCCGCATAGTTTGTGCTGTTGATCATTTTAATTTTTGCCGCCCGTAAATTCTCGCCGAAACCTGAGGATGGATGGTCAAGGGCCTCCTTATAAAAATCTTTCATTAATTCTGATGTTGACAGATCGGCGACGCTCCAGAATGAAACGATAATGTTTCGCGCGCCTGCATAAACCAGCGCACGCGATAATCCAATTACTCCCTCACCCTTTGATATTTTTCCCAGCCCGGTCTGACAGGCAGAAAGGGCCACCAGGTTGGCATTGAGTTGTAGGTTATACATCTCACCGGCAAACAAGTTGCCGTCCTCGGAGTCTTCATCGGATTGCAGGAATATTCTCGAGAGTTCAGGACTCGTTTCATCCACGACACCATGTGTTGCGAAATGAATGTACGTGTAGTTTTTTATTCCTTCAGACTTTATCAGCTTTTCATCCGCCTGTTTGCGAACATAAACGTCGCTGTTAAAAGTTTTTGAAGCAAAGAGCTGATCAATTCCTTTCACCTCGGTTTCTGTACCCGGCAAGTCATCCAGGTTGTCTTTTTCAGGAAACGTTACCGGCGCGCAAAGCAGAATTGATGGAGATGCGACCTTTTTCGATTGTGACTTTTGTAAAATTAATTCCGCGGCAAAATTATAGCGAACGCTGTATTTCTTAACGAGGTAGGGGAGTGACGGGTACGGTGCCTCAGATTTGAATTCATCGGTGAGCAGGGCTTCAAAAGGAATAATGCTTATTCTTCCCGTGGGTATAATGACGAGGTCGTTTATGGATGCGGGTATCTTTCCTGGAAGTAATAATAAGGAAAGAGCCCTTCCTGTCGATGCGTACGTTTTCAGGTCATCGAAGAATAAACTGTTTCGGAACCCCTTAATGAGACGGTCAAAATCATTTGGCAGGGCGCGCTCTGTGATTTTGAATCGAGAAGGTGTGATCTGGAAAATATACAAGCGATTGTTCTTGTCGTCGATAAAGTAGCTCAGCATCCCTGTGCCAACTGTAAGCTTTGATTGAAGCTGGACAATGGACGGAGCTGCCGTATTAAACTTGAGGTTGAAGTAATCCGGAAATTGGGTCTCCAGTTTTTTTACGAAAGTTTCGTATGTGCGGTTGAGTGTGAATGAAGTTTCACGCAGATATTTCTCTTCATCGGCGGACGGTTTTTGCGCGAGCTTTTGATTACATAATGCAATGGCTGCTTTCAGACTTTTCTCTTCTTCCAACAGGGCGGACGGGATCCCCGAATATGATTTTGCGTCGGCATCTGCGATAGCTTCGATGAGGACAGCAGCTTTGCTTTTCTCGGCAAAATAGAAAGCCAATTCAAAATAAGGTCGTTTTTTGAAAGCCACCTTCGCCGCTTCAGCGGAGATGCGAACACCGTCAGCATACACTTCATTGGCAATTACACCAAGGGCTATCTTGTCGCTCTCATTGGTGATCTGTTGCCTTAGTTTGTCAATGAGCGAGTCGCATCGATGCAAGGTTTCAAGAGCCAGGGAGAGATCGCTGAATTTTAATGACCTTCCATAGTAGCGTCCCTCCAGCGCTTGTGCCTTTAGCATCATGGAGTAGAGCAACACATTTCCATCGTAGAAATTCAGAAGAGTGGGGTTACTGCGAATGTCGGGATTGTCGAAGTCGCTGACATTTGCTATCAATGCCCGCTGATAATGTTGAAGCGCTCCATCATAATTTCGGGAAGCGAACGTAAGGCTGCCAATAGCATTCAGTACCCTTGAAAGTTCGGGATGCTTTTTGCCATAGGAAGCTTCATACATCTGGCGGGCGCGTTCATAATATCCGGCCGCGGCTTTTGTATCGCCGATTTTTGAATACGTTTCACCCAGATTGAAGAGTGAGAAAGCTTTAGAAGGATGCGCTTGCTGCGGGTACACCTTTTCCCATATGGCGAGGGCGGATTCAAAATTCAGTATCGCATCACCGTATAACTCCAGTTGCCCATAAACAAAACCGATGTTTGTATTGGCAATGGCAATTTTAGGATGATCCATTCCGTGAATCTCCTTATAGATGGCCAACGCCTTCTCATAATAATCGAGTGACTTATCAGCATCGGTCATGCTGAATACAAGTCCAAGATCGTTATACGTTGCCGCGATCAATTCATTTTTTTCATCCAGCATTTTCTGCCGCTGATCAAGGGCCATCATAAGTTGTTCTTCTGCCTGTGCATATTTGCCTGTGGCGCGATATAAATTTCCGAGGTGTGCCAACGCCTGCGCGGCTTCGAGGCTTTCGGATTTTCCGACTGTCTGAAAGTTGTTCATGGCGTTTTGAAGTTCGTCGAGGGCAAGATCATTTCTTCCCTGATTCAGGTACAATAGACCTGAAGTGGTTTGTGTTATCGCGGTGAGAAATTTTGATTTTTCTGCTTTCGAACCTGTGCTTTGCAAGAGCATTCTTGCGTCTTCAAATTTTCCCAATTGTATCAGGGCTTCAGCTTCTTTGTTTTCATGCAATATCTCTTGCGCTGATTCTATCTCGTGACCCGGGCTGGAATCGATCAGTGCTTCGTCGTCCTGCGCAAATGCTGCTGACGTTATCAACAAGAAAAAGACAAAAATGTAATGGACTGCTCTCATGCTGTCAAAACCGATAATAATAACCAAGGGTTATCACAAGCTCGCGTGTTAATCCATCGGGGTTTTCATCGCGCTGAGTGATTTTGTGGCCGATGAGGAGTTTAATTCCGGATTGAACATTGAAGTTGTAACCGGTTGTAACAATTGCCGACAAAGCCATGCCGGTTGTCCCGGCAGGTTTAACCCGGTTGCCAGTGCCATCGGTAATTTCATCTTTCGTGATACGGTAAATGGGCAATAATCCTATTGTGAAATTCAGCCGTGAAAACCGAAAGTTCCGCTCCACCCTCATCATAATATCGGTCCCTCGCTTCAACTCTTTTGCATTCGCATATTTCTGAACATATGCAATGTCTTCAGGTCCGTTGATCCAGGCGGTCCAGAGGAATTGGTTTCCATTTTCGTTGAAGGCATGCTGGACACCAGTGGCAAATAACCACTTGGGACTGATCAGTGAAAGGCCGGCGATGAAATCGTACGATCCGAGGCTGGTTTGATAATACATCGGTAAAGGAAGACCATTTACATCTTTGTCGGACTGGTTGGTCGGAAGCTTTGTCCCTACGGAAAAGTTGATGTCAAATCTTTCTGAGGAAAATACAGTTCGTGTCAGACAAAGGGAGATATCACCAAGCCCTTTTGTGTCAGCCAACCTTCCCGTTACAGCCTGATATGGAACCTTAACCTGGAATGATGTTTTGTTGTTTATACTGAAATTAAAATCCGCAGTGGCGGAATATATGATGGGCGTTAGAGTCGTTGTCCCCCGGTAAAAGCTGATCTCCATCGTGCGAAGTTTGAATTCGATCTTTTTGTTATAGGGTTGGTCTGGTTTCATAGCGCCCATGGTGCAAAAGCCGGCGTCGCTGCATCCCTGCGCAAAAACGAAGTTCCTGCTTACGATGAGGATAAGAAAGGCCAGACAGATCGGTACAGGTTTCATCAGACGGATATGTTCAGACGAATGTAATTAAAAAAGTTTTTACTGATCAATTTTATAAACGCACCGGTTGTATTGTGTCGAAGTCAGGATGGTAATCGGATGTTTATTCTATCTTTGATTGCTGCAATTTTTAATTTACGAGAGTGATAATTCTAAATCGATTGCCCTTACTGATCATTAGCCTGATCATTGCCGGCTGTTCTTTAAAACCTGTCTCGGTTCAACCGGATCATAAATGGATTGAGTATACCGGCCGGATTGATTTTACCGATCCGGGCTCACCTGCTTTTTCTTACTCCGGCGTTTCCATCCGCGCTGCTTTCAGAGGCAGTAGCGTTTCTATCAGGCTTGATGATGAAGGCAAGGAAAATTATTACAATATCATTCTCGATGGCGACGTGATTCTGAGACTCAAACCGGAAAAGGGACTCAAGACCTATGAACTTGCAAAAGATCTGCCGGACAGTGCCGATGAAATTGAAATCTTCAAACTCACTGAAGAAATGTTTGGCAAGACGAAGTTTCGGGGTTTCGCGATAACAGGTGAACTGATTCCCCTTGAGAATAAGAGAGACCACCTCATCGAATACATCGGCAATTCTATCACCTGTGGCTATGGCAATGAAGGGAAGAATGGCCAGGCAAAGTTCAGTGCCTCAACAGAGAATCATTATCTCACTTATGCAGCGGTTACATCGCGGAACTTTAATGCAAGACATCTTGCAGTTTGTAAATCCGGGATAGGTATTTATCGAAACTATGACGGCCCGCCAGAAGGCAATGAGGATTGCATGCCCAATTACTACAATCGAATTTTCCTTTACGATGAGCAACCGAAATATGATTTTAAAGACAAGCCTGATTTGGTTTGCATTAATTTAGGCACGAACGATTTCAGTACGGATGGTGGTGACTCAGCCCTGTACGTGAGCCATTACATTACCTTCATCGATTCCGTTCAGCAATACAATGGTGGGGCTGACATTATTTGTTTGCTTGGCCCCATGCTGTCAGGAGAGGATCTCGCGAAGGTGAGACATTACGTACAACAGGTTGTTGCTGTTGCGAATGAAAAGAAGACGGGAAAGGTACACTTTTTCGAGATGTCGCAACAAACGGGTGACCTGGGAATTGGAATCGATTATCATCCCACCGTCGAGCAGCACCTCAAAAATGCAACGGAGCTGACCAACTTTATTGTTCAGTTGAAGGGGTGGGATATCGTAGAAGTTAACGAGTAGGTAACATATGGAATCACTTCCCGCGCAGGATATTTTACAGTACACATTTGAGTTGTTAGGGACTTTCTTTTTTGCTATCTCTGGTGCATTGGCCATTCAGGACCGGCATAATGATTTATTCGGAGCGGGCTTTACCGGGTTTGTTACCGCCATTGGGGGAGGAACGTTAAGGGACATGATGCTGGGGAGTTACCCGCTGGTGTGGATTGACGATATCTATTTTCTCTATGCAATTTTTGTCGGCGTTATTATAGCTTATGTTTTCTTCAGATTCCTTATTCAGCTTAGGAGGACATTTTTATTTTTTGACGCAATCGGCATTTCCTTTTTCACGATACTTGGTGTTGAGAAAGCATTGAGCCTGGGTGTTCGCCCAGAGATTGCCGCGATCATGGGGATGTTCAGCGCCGTAATGGGTGGCGTGATCCGTGATACACTGACCAATGAGATGCCGGTGATCTTCCGAAAGGAAATTTACGCCACCGCTTGCCTTGCGGGAGCTATCCTCTACCTTATTCTTTATCGCTTCAATGTTGACCGCAACGTCAATTTCATCGTCGCAATCCTCTTAATCTTTACCATACGACTGCTTGCTGTTAAATTCAGACTTTCGTTGCCGGGTTTTAGAGGGACTCACAATTCACAAAAATCATGAGGCGAAGACTTGGGAAATCAGTCGGTGACCGAAAAGTATTTAAGGCGACCTTTAGCCGGCTGGGAAAGAAGACAAACTATCGCGGCTACCGCGAAGACACCATATTGTTGATCGATGTTGTCGACGCGGAGACAAATGAATCGGTGGCCGACCATGTTTGGTTTACCCATTCGAAAGGTTTCGAAGGCATTGCGTTGAAAGAAGGAATGCGGTTGCAATTTGAAGCGAGGATAAAGGAATACAGGAAGGGTTATGTGAATGCCCGTTATAAGATGAACGAGCGCGGGAAGGACTACAAGTTGAGTTACCCCACAAAAATAAAAGTAATCCGGGACGGATCATCAAACACCGATGCATCAATTTGAATACTCCAAATTGATGCATCGATTGTTGAAACCTGGAGGTCAAACAGATTCTACTTCCTTGATGACAACTTTCTCCATCACGTCACCCTGTCTGATCTGATCGATTATATCCAGTCCTTCATAAACTTTTCCAAAAACTGTATGATTGCGATCCAGGTGTTTGGTGTTTTCGCGATTATGACAAATGAAAAATTGTGATCCTCCGGTATCTCTGCCGGCATGGGCCATCGAAATAACACCGCGGTCGTGATACTGATTATTTCCGGTGAGTTCGCATTTGATCTTATATCCCGGTCCACCATTGCCGATGCCGTTTGGACAACCGCCCTGGATCATGAAGTTGGGGATGACGCGGTGAAAGATCAGTCCGTCGTAGAAGTTATGTTCCGCGAGATCAACGAAGTTCTTTACGGTGTTGGGTGCATCTTCTTCGAAGAACCGGATTTTCATTACGCCCTTTTTTGTGTGAATTTCTGCTATTTTCATTCCTCTAAGTTTAATTCGGACGCAAGTTTAAGGAGCGAACCTTATTTAATCAAGTGTCCCTGAAAACTGTGAACATTTAGACAGTCACCAAAAATATCTCAGGAAAAAGTTAATCAGACGCAACCTTCCTCCCGTTCATTTCGTGCGTGCTCCTTAAAAAGAGTTATATTTCGAATAACCCGACCATGAATAACCCAACCACCCCCTACCTTACAACGTTGACACCGCTACGTGGTATTGCTGCGTTGCTTGTTGTTGTCTTTCATTCGAACCTTATGTGTGCCCAATTTATTCCGCAAGGATATACACACATCGTTGACTCGGGATGGCTTTGGGTTGACTTCTTTTTTGTGCTCAGCGGCTTCATCATGTTTTATGTTTATGGCAAAAATTTTAAGGAACGCGTCGATCGTTCAGGTTATTTAAAATACGTGGGAGCAAGATTTGCGCGTGTGTATCCTCTTCACCTGTTTACCCTTATCGTATGTTTCGTCACTGCCGTCATCATTGTTAGACGGGCGGATGGTCTTGATGACTTCTTTGCGGAAATGATCAACCCGGGAGCGCTTCCCGCCTCTTTGGTTTTTTTGCAAGGGATGGGAGTCTTTTGGGCCGCCCCCTTAAATACGCCCTCCTGGTCGCTCAGTACTGAGTGGTGGATGTACCTGATCTTTCCGTTTGTTGTTCCCTTATTTTCAAAAATGAATGGAGGGGGAAAACTTTTTGTGTTTGCCTTATTGGTTGCAGCATATCTCTTCATTATGTACTTCATTGGTCCAATTGCAATGGCCGGACCGTTTGCAAGTGGTCATCCTACGATGGACATTGTCGCCGACTTTGGGTTCTTTCGTTGTGCTGCCGGTTTTCTATTGGGAATGGTGCTTCACGAAGTCTATAAGACGCGCACAGCTTATTCTTTGTTCAGAAAGAGTGGAATGTTCATCATTCTTTTTGCAGGTGTTTTAGTTGCCATGCATTTTGGTATTAACGATTTACTGATCATTGCCTTCTTTCCTCTTATTATTTTGGCTGCCGCCTACAATGAAGAGCGTGTTAAAAAAATACTTGACACATCCGTTTTGCAGCGCCTGGGAGATTGGTCATACTCTATATATATGGTGCATGTTCCCATCATCAGTATCTTTTGGGTGTTTAACGTTTACAATGACCCTAAATTTTTTTCCAATTTTCTGGAACTGGTAAGTAAGCCACCAAATTATGGATTGGGACTTGTTTTCTTTCTTGTCATATTTGCCTCAACGTTAGTGATTGCGGCCCTGACTTATCGTTATGTTGAAGTTCCCGCACGCAATTATCTGAATGCACGTTTCAATGTAAAAAAGCAAAAGACGGTGCCCCTACTTCAGGAACGTGAGGTGCCTAATCCTTTTCCACCGGCTGAAAAAGATTGATTGTAAATTCAGGATTGTTCAGCAACACAACATCGCTCACGTCGCCAAGTACTTCATCAATTAATCCAAAGTCTTTCGCTTCCGGGGCGTTCATGTACTTATCCCGTAAAAAGTATTCTTCAATCTCTTTCCAGGTGTGACCGGAGTGTTTTCCCATAAGGTGGAATAATTGCGCCTGCAACCGTTCCTGTTCACGCGTTGCTATCCGAACGTCTTCGGTATATCCTCGTGCACCACCGCCGGTTGGATGCATGTGGATAGTTGCATGCGGGAGTGCATAGCGCTTTCCTTTTGCGCCAGATGTTAAGAGTGCCGTGCCCATGCTTGCGGACACACCAACGGCGACGGTCGATACAGGAGCCTTTATCATTTGCATCGCATCGTAGATGGCGAGCCCGGCATAGACATGTCCACCTGGACTGTTAATATAAAGATTGATCGGTTGCTTTTGATCCAGGCTGTTGAGGTACAACAGTTGCGCGACGATCACATTGGCGACAGCGTCATCAATTCCCGTTCCCAGGAAGATGATTCGCTCTTTTAACAACAAGCTAAAAATGTCATAGGCCCGCTCACCACGGCCGCTGTTGTCAATTACCATGGGAATGATGTTGGATTCGATCATTGATTCAGAGTTTAAACAGTTGATGAATGGAACGCTGGAATTCTTTCTTTGACGGATCGGTGAATAGTTTTTGATGAATGACTTCTATTTCTTCTTTTATTTTTTTGCGGTGGTAAAGTTTTATGAGGGAATAAACTTTTTTCTGAGCACTTACATTTAATCGCAGCATAGGGTGGATCAGCATGCGTGCTTCAAACAGGAGCGATTCATCGATATTCATCTTTTTGAACAGGTATTTTTCCACCTGTTCGATTTCATTCAAGGAAGTCCTCATAGTCTAATGCTTTTTCTTTAATGGTATTTCTAAGTTTTTCAAGGCATTTGAATTTTTGAACTGCTGTGGTGTGATCATTCCTGTAGCCAAGGGCCTCAGTAATTTCCCTCGTTGGAAGTTTCTCATAGTAAAACCCCCGCAGTACGTCCAGACATTTCTTCCCGGTGTTCTCGAGGAATTTCAGCAATTTATTTTCGTTTGGCTGTTCGTTGGATTCTTCAGGTAACGACATGGCCCATTCAATGTCATCAAGGGAAACCAGGTGATGATCCCTCTTGAATTTCCGTATCCATAAATGCTTGGCAATGCCGAGAATGTAGGCTTCACCCGACGCTGTAAGATTAAAATTCTCATTCGCTTGTTTCTCATAAAAGATTACAAGCGCATCCTGAAAAATATCTTTGGCATCTTCGAGTGTCCCGTTCATTTTACTGACGAACCTGGCAACACGGGGAAATGCGCGCTCATATAGCCTGATCTGCTGCTGGTGTTCCGCTTGAAGGGGTATTATTTCTAAAATTTCCATAGAGCTCGTTTCCTTATAAGTGTTTGTTGCAACAAAAATATCACCTCAGGATTGCAGATTTATTTTTTTACGCGGATTGATTTCAATCAACAACATATTAATAATCCTCAAACTGTAATCGTATTCAGGTACACAATTTACATATCGTTACAATAGAGCCGGTATTTGTGACAATAGTTTCATGTGTTTTATTTTTTACGCGGCAATTTTGTTTCGCTATTGCATTCGCCCGGAGTCTCTTCCGGTTTCCTTTATTTAGTTTTTTCAGTACGACCACTTAAACTTCAGTTAAAATGAAAACCCTTCGCTTTAATCGATTTTGCGCTGTTGTCTCAGCGTGTGCATTTATGATTGCCGTCAACTCTTGCGGAGATGACGAAGGTTCATCCAATGTCAATGACATCACTGTTAAGTCAATTTCGCCGGATTCACCTGCTGTTCTCAAGTTCTATCAAACATCATCCGATGATCGGGTATACATCGAGTATGATTATAATATTTCCCACAAAGAGGGTGCGCGAATTTGGATTGTGCCTTATACAGACGGGGATTTTTCGCCCGGATATATCTATTCTTCTTCTCCCGTGTACAAGGGAAAAGGGTCGAAAAAGGTTTTGATTTCAATTGATGAAAGCGCAGAACCGGTTAATGTTGATCAACTGCAGATCTATATTGAAAGCGAGGAGACCGAAGAGGTACTCGTAGAACGATACGTTGATGTTGATTATACATTTGAATAATAAGTCGGGTTTGGGAAGGTGGAGGACGGCTTCGGTTGCCCTCTGCTTTTTTCTTTCAGATCAACTTCGGGCCCTTCAGTTTGTTTTCAAGTAGGCCAAATGATTCCGTCAGCCCCTTGTATTTCAAGGTATCGGGACTCATACTCTTAATCGCAGACGACAGCATTTCCTTTTCATGTTGTGATAATTCATCAACGGAATAAAAGTAAGTGCGGATGGTGAACAGAAATGCGTTTACCTGGGGAAACCCGACAAGATTCTGGCGTTCACTTCGAATGTACCAAGTCGTATTCACATCGTGGTGCCTGCCTTGCCATTCTATCCGATCAACACCGGGTGGCGCTTCCGGGTGATGATTTAATCGTGTGTCGGTGGCGATCCCCCAGGCAAATCGCGTTGATGGGAAGGAAGAATGGACAATTGATTCCAGCATTCTTCGGTAGTGAACGAGTGTTCTTTCCATTGAAGGAACCGGTGCATGGATCGCGGAAAATGGTTTTCCAATTTTGTCAGAAGGAGCCCAATGATTGGGTGAGCAAAGGTGGATGGCGCTCAAATAGTCATTGCTCTCCTCTAATTGAAAAACAGCGAGATCCTCCTGCACCTGGGAACAAAGGGCATCGAACAGGTCAACATATCGATCGCCGCCAAAAGTTTGCCAGTCGCGCCCCCAACTCAATTTCTCGCCCGTTCGTTGATTTAGCAATTCAATTCGTTCTCCTTCCTGGATCAATTCAAACAGATTGGGGTACTCCGATACGAGCTGGTTAACCATGAAGCGATTAACGGTTGAAATGGTGGTGTCCCTGAGTTCGTGTTTAAGGAAGTATTTATAAATATTCTCCTTTCGGCCGACACTTTTATTGTTGATGTAATGTTCGTAGGTATCATCGATCTGGAAAATTAATTTATCCTTCCCTTCACCCTTCGTGAGGGGTATGAGCCCCGGTGCCGTGGAGTAAGAGCCGGTTAAAAAGGGTAAGTATTTCATGTTATTGAAAAACAAAAGTAAGCTAATGGCAGGATTATCCGCGGGGAATGATTTAAAAGGGACGATAAACATGACGGTGACCGGCGTAGCACAATTGAATAATTCCTAATTTTCCGCATCCTCACGGCTATGAAGAAAATTTTGTTAGTAGAAGACGATCCCACCATCAACCAGAATGTAAAAGAGTCCCTTATCGCAGAGGGATTTGAAGTGACTTCAGTGTTTGATGGGATGCTCGCTGAAAAATTCCTCAGAAAGAACGGCTTCGACTGTATTGTCCTTGACATCAACCTGCCTGGAAAAAATGGATTTGATCTCTGCAGGGACTATCGAAGATACAATTCAGCAACCCCAGTTCTTATTCTTACTGCGTTCGATGACCTGGAAGATAAAGTCCAGGGGTATGATTGCGGGGCCGACGATTATCTTACCAAACCCTTTTACATGAAGGAGTTGGTCCTTCGCATCAACTCATTGTTGAGAAGGAATCTCACACAGAAAGATGAGGCCGGCAATTCAACTATTGTGGCCGGCGATCTCGTCATCAACACAGGGACCAAAAAAGTTACCCGCAGTGATATTGAAATTGCCCTCACGCCGCGTGAATATCAGATTTTAGTGAGGCTCGTTTCTTCACGGGGAGAGGTGGTCGCAAAAAAAACTCTGATCGGCGAAATATGGGGCTCATCTTTCGATGCCAATACTAATACCATAGAGGTGTTCATCAATTTCCTTCGCAAGAAAGTGGATAAACCTTTTGGCAGGGATTCCATTAAAACTAAAGTCGGGTTTGGATATTACTTTGACGACAAATGAGTATCCGCAACAAAATCCTCCTTTACTTTTCTGTCGTGACCATCGCCCTGGTTGGTGCTGCTCTTTTTTTCATCTATACCCTTTTTGCGCAGTTTCGGGAGCAGGAGTTTCAACAGTTGCAGAAAGACAAAATCAATACAACGCTGAAGTTCTTAACTGAGTTTAAGGAAATAAATCAAAACCTTATCGAAGCGATGGATCGCATAACGATTCATGACCTGTATGATGAGAAGCTTCTTATTTTTGACAGGAGTAAAAATCTTGTCTATACGAGCATTGACGATACGCCAATTTCTTTTTCCCATAAGATACTCGAGGAATTATCTGTCCACAATACATTAGTTGAACAGAAAGATGGTTTGTATGATGTAGTCGGACTATACCTGGAGAAGGATGAGAAGGCATATTACGGTATCAGCAAGGCCTATGACATATCGGGTTACTCCAAGCTCAATTATTTGAAATATGTTTTCTCGCTGACATTTGTGGCCATCTCGCTCGTCGTTGTTCTCGTTTCTTATTACCTCTCGAAAAGGATAACTCATTCTATCGCTCACGTCACCCGACAGATTAAGGATTTTAATTTTAACGAACGGGGTAATCCGATTATCACAACCACCTCCCGTGACGAGATTTCTCTTCTCGTTCAACGATTTAACGAGTTGATGGGTCGCATGAACGAGGCCTTTGCTTTTCAAAAGCATGCCGTGCACCATATTTCACACGAACTGAAAACACCAATCGCCGTGTTAGTTTCTGATTTTGAAAAAATTGAAAAGGAAACGGATGCTAACAGGATCAGATCTTTAATAGAAATTCAAAAAGAGAACACGAAAAGCCTTGGTGAAGTCATAAACTCGTTGCTGGAGATTGCCAAAGCTGAGTCAGGCAGCAGCCCGTCCCAATCCAACATCAGGGTAGATGAAATGATATTTGATCTGGCAGAGGAATTCAGCGTTATTCATCCCGATTTTCAGTTCTCGGTTGATTACTCACAAAATGTTGTGAATGAAGGGGGTCTTACCATTTCGGCTAATTTACGCCTGATGAAAGCCGCTCTTTCAAATCTTATGTTGAACTGCGTTCAGTATAGTTACGACCACCGGGCCCGGGTGATCATTACGCCGGGTGGTGAGAATCTGCAAATTGATTTTTCGAATCAGGGTGCTGTTCTCAGTGAGCGGGAGCAACAGTTTTTGTTCCAGCATTTTTTCCGTGGAGAAAACAGCAAGGGAAAAAGAGGATTTGGTTTGGGTTTGGTCTTTATTAATAAAATCATGGGCCTCTATGGAGGTAAGGTGTCCTATCACACTAATAACATCGATGTCAACGTATTCACAATATCGCTTCCTTTAAGCTAAAATTTATTCGTTTTAAGTCCTTTTTAAGAAGGTATGGATAACCTTTGACCCGTCAAATGGACGTCGGTCAAATGAACGGATTGAAATCCCTTTTCATCGCTGGTATTTTGTTCTTGCCATTCACACTAAAAGCTGCGGCGGCAGACACTCTAACGGTGACGCTGCACCAGGCCGATAGCATTTTTATAACCCGAAATTACTACTTACTGGCCTCGTCCATGAATATTGAAGCGCAAAGAGCGCAGGAACTCCAGGCCAGGCTTTTTATCAACCCCGTCATCACGGCCGATTTCAATGCATACGATCCACAAAATGATGAATTCTTTCACGTAGGGGAGACAGGCCAGAAGAGTTTTCAGATTGATCAGTTGATCTTGTTGGGAGGCAAGCGGAGATTCCAGATCGATATGGCCAAAACCAACACGGCTATCGCAGAACTGGAATTTCAAAATCTTACGAGACAATTGAAATTCAAACTTCATACAAAGCTTGTTGAAATCGGACAGCAACAGGTCTTGCTTCAGAAGTACAATGCCCAGCTCGTCTTTCTCGACACCATTATGACGTCGTACGAACGCCAGGTTGCGAAAGGAAATATTCCGCTAAAGGATTTTGTGCGGCTGAAAGGTGTTTACCTGAATCTTAACAACGACCGCGCTGAATTGCTGCATCGATATTTTGAGGCGCAGACCGACGTACAGACTCTATTGCAAACCCAACAGAACATCGCGTTTGAATTTTCCGACCAGGATATTGATGCATACATAAAGGTGAGGAACCTGGATGACCTGAAAGCTGAAGCCCTGGCCAATCATCCTGAACTACAGATCATGCGCCAGAATAAGATCCTTGCAGAGCAATATCTTCAATATCAAAAAAAGCTGGCGATACCGGACATTAATTTGTTTACATCATACGATCAGCGGGGGGGAGCCTTCCTCAATCAGATCAATGCAGGCATTGCCATACCGTTGCCCTTGTGGAATCGTAACCAGGGCAACATCAAGTCGGCCGGATTTCGAATCCAGGAAGAGGGTTATTATCAACAGGCGAAGCAGCAGGAGATGTTAAGTAATGTGCAGAATAATTTTGCCCTTTATTCTCAGACAGTCTCTGAGTACCAAAAGGCGACTGGCTTGTATAGCGCTGATTTTGAAGTTACCATCAAGGGCATGGCGGATAATTTTCAGAAGAGAAATGTATCGATGATAGAGTTCGTGGATTTCTTTGAATCCTATAACCAGGTGCTGGCGGAATTGGCGCGCATGAAAACGCAGCTTGTTACCTCAGCAGAGTTGTTGAATTTGTCAATTGGAAAAGATGTCTATTAGTAATAAGATGAAAAGTCAGTTTATCGTGTTGGCTCACCTGCTGTTAACAGGCATGGTGTTTATTACTTCGTGTCACCCGGAACATGACAATGAAGATGAGATCGCGTTTACATTGAGTGATACCATGATGGCCAGGTGTGAGTTTCAGCAGGCGAAGCTGGAGAAAGTTGAAAATGAACTTCGGCTGTTTGGGAAGATCACTGCCGACAATAACAAGACGGCCCAGGTTTACCCGATCGTGGGCGGTGTCGTGACCGCAATCAATACAGAGCTGGGCGACTATGTACACCAGGGACAGGTGCTGGCAACAATCCAAAGCAGCGAAGTGGCGCAATTCCAAAAAGAAAAACTGGACGCCATCAACGCTGTTGCAATAGCGGAGAAAAACCTCCAGGTGGCAAACGATCTTTTTGCCGGCAAGCTGAATTCTGAAAAGGATGTTACCGTGGCGGAACGGGAATTGGACAACGCAAAGGCTGAGCTAAACCGCGTCAACGACATTTATAAAATTTACAGTTTGAAAAGCGGCTCTCTTTACAATGTCATTGCGCCGATCAGCGGATTTGTTTTGTCGAAAAGAATAAATCAGAATGAGCAACTGCCGTCGGATATGTCGGAGCCACTCTTTTCAATAGCGGAGATAAATGAGATATGGGCTCTGGCCAATGTGAATGAAAGTGACATCTCAAAGATAAAAGTGGGATACGATGCTGAAGTGAAGACGCTCGCCTTCCCCGATCAGTCCTACAAGGGAAAAATTGATAAGGTGTTTAATGCCATTGACCCGGAGACAAAATCAATGAAGGCCAGAGTGAAAATCCCCAACAACGACTTCAGGCTCAAGCCCGAAATGAATTGCACTGTGGGCGTCCATTTTACGGAAAATGAAGATATGGTTGCTGTACCCTCGTCCTCCATTATTTTTGACAAGAGCAAGTACTGGGTGATGGTGTTTAAGGACCGTCACAACATAGAGACTCGCCAGGTTTCCATCTATCGCGATCTTGGAAATGTCACTTACATAAGCCGTGGTATTACTGAAGGCGAAACCGTGATCACAAAGAATGGTCTCCTGGTCTATGATGCGATCAACGATTAGCGGTCTATGAATAAGTTTATTAAAGGCGTCATCTCATTTTCGCTGAAGAACAAGTTCTTTACCTTCTTCTGGGTAACACTCGTTGTCATCGCCGGCGTGGTGAGCTTTATCAAAATTCCCATTGAAGCATTTCCCGACGTAACCAATACTCAGATCATTATTGTTACTGAATGGAATGGCAGAAGCGCTGAGGAAATCGAACGGTTTGTCACGACGCCCATCGAAATCGCGATGAACAGTGTGCAACGGAAAACCAACGTTCGCAGCATCACTATGTTTGGCCTCTCTGTCATTAAGGTAATTTTTGAGGACGACGTCGAAGATTTTTTTGCCAGGCAACAAGTCAATAACCAGTTGAGAAATGTTCAACTGCCGGAAGGTGTGGAGCCGGATGTCCAGCCGCCCTATGGTCCCACCGGGGAAATATTCAGGTATGTGCTGAAGAGCGATTCACGCGATACCCGCGACTTGCTGACGTTACAGAATTGGGTTATTGACCGCCAGCTGCGTGCCGTGCCGGGCGTGGCGGATGTCGTGGCCTTCGGCGGACAGGAGAAAATTTATGAGATCTCCGTTGACCCGCTCAAACTTCAACAATACGATCTGACGTCAATTGAGCTCTTCGACGCAGTGAGTAAGTCAAATCTTAATGTCGGAGGCGATGTGATTGAAAAAAACGGACAGGCGTATGTCGTTCGGGGAATCGGATTGCTGGATTCAAAAGCTGATATCGAAAATACGATCGTCGATATCTTCAACGGTAACCCGCTCCTCGTAAAAAATGTGGCGAAGGTAAATGAAAGCAGTATGCCCCGCGTGGGACAGGTCGGTTTAAATAATGACGACGACGTCGTGGAAGGCATTGTCGTCATGCGGAAAGGAGAGAACCCAAGTGACGTACTAAGCAGGGTTAAAAATAAAATCACTGAATTGAATACCGCTATCCTGCCCGCAGATGTGACGATGGTTACGTTTTACGATCGCGACAACCTGATGGCGTATTGCACACATACTGTTATGCATAACTTAACAGAAGGTATTGTCTTCGTAACCGTCATTGTTTTTCTTTTTATGGCGGACTGGAGAACAACAATAATCGTAGCGCTGATTATTCCTTTATCGTTGCTCTTTGCCTTTTTTATGCTGAAAATAAAAGGAATGAGTGCGAACTTGCTTTCATTGGGCGCGGTCGACTTCGGCATTATTATCGACGGCGCCGTGGTGATGGTGGAAGGAATATTTGTAACGCTTGATCATAAGGCACACCAGATAGGAATGGAAAAGTTCAACCGGCTCGCCAAGATGGGCATCATTAAGGCCACCGGTGCGCAAATGGGCAAAGCCATCTTCTTCTCGAAATTGATCATCATCTCCGCGCTCCTGCCCATCTTTTCTTTTGAAAAAGTGGAGGGCAAAATGTTTTCACCCCTTGCCTATACATTAGGTTTTGCTCTACTCGGGGCACTGATCTTTACACTGACGCTGGTGCCGGTACTCAGTTCCATTTTATTGAACAGGAACGTTCGTGAAAAGAATAATTTTTTTGCGCGGTTCATCAGCAACACTGTTGGAAAATGTTTCAACTGGACATTTGCACGAAAGCGTCTGACATTGGTGGTGGCATTCGTATGCTTTGGGCTTACGATGATATCGATCCGCTGGATGGGAACGGAGTTTCTTCCCCAACTCAATGAAGGTGCACTCTGGGTAGAGGCCAAGATGCCTATGAGCTATTCACTCACCAATACGGTTGCGATGGTGAGCGTCTTGCGCAGGGAACTGATGAAATTTCCTGAAGTGAATGGGGTGTTATCGCAAACCGGACGAAGCAACGACGGAACAGATCCAAGTGGATTTTACTATGTGCAGATGCAGGTAAACCTGAAACCCAGGGATGACTGGAAGCGAAAGATCGATTTGGATGACCTGGTCGAGGAAATGGATGCCAGGCTTAAAAGGTACCAGGGTATAAACTATAATTATTCGCAGCCGATTATAGACAATGTGGCGGAAGCGGTGGCCGGTATGAACGCTTCCAATGCAGTCAAGATTTTTGGTGATGACCTTGACGCGTTGGATGGATACGCAAACGAGGTCATCGAACAGATCAAAAATGTTCCGGGTATTAAAGACGTCGGTATCCTCCGTAACATTGGCCAGCCCGAGATCAGCGTCATCCTCGATGAAGAGAAGATGGCCATCTATGGTGTGACCAAGAGAGAAGCACAGGCCGTTATTGAAATGGCAATAGGAGGAAAGACGGCCACGACAAAATATGAAGGCGACAAGAAGTTCGACATCAGGATCCGGTATGACCAGGCCTATCGCAAAAATGAAGAGGATATTTTAATGTTAATGATTCCCACCATTTCGGGCGGGCGGATTCCGCTGAAGGAAATTGCGAAAATAAAACAAATCACAGGCCCTGCTTTTATTTACCGGAACGATACCCGGCGTTTTATCGGCGTTAAATTTTCTGTTCGCGAAAGGGACCTCGGTAGTACCATCGCCGAAGCACAGCGAAATGTAATGGCCCACGTAAAACTTCCTCCCGGCTACTCTATTGGCTGGACGGGGGAATTTGAAAACCAGGTGCGCGCAACGAAACGACTGGGCCAGGTGGTGCCTCTGAGTCTCATCATTATCTTCGTCCTTTTGTTCATCATGTTTGGAAATGCAAAAGATGCCGGATATGTATTGATAAATGTTCCCTTCGCCATCATCGGCGGTATCCTTGCACTTCACGTTACCGGAATTAATTTCGGAATATCTGCCGGGGTAGGATTCATCGCGTTGTTCGGTATTTGCGTTCAGAATGGTGTCATTCTCATTTCCGAATTTCACAAACAGGCTAAAACACTGAGTGATCTGAACCAGGCGATCATTAATGCTGTAAAGATCAGGACCCGGCCCGTTGTCATGACCGCTTTGATGGCGGCGATCGGCCTGTTTCCGGCAGCGATCAGCACCGGTATCGGATCGGAGAGCCAGAAGCCTTTGGCCGTCGTGATCATCGGCGGATTGGTGACGGCCACTGTCTTCACCTTACTCGTGTTTCCCATCATTTATCACAAAGCCCTTCATTTAAGAGAGAAGAGAGCTGCGGCCGCCTGATGGCGTCATGCAGAACTAAACTTTACTTTCGGATAAAAACTATTCAATTCATTTCATAGTTTTAATGACAATCGGAGTTTTACGCATCACGGATCAGGTGATGCTTGTTTAAAGAACATTCTCACGTCATGAAGGCCATTGTTATCACCGAACCCGGTGCGCCGGAAGTATTGCAGATACAGGAAAGACCGAAGCCTGTACCCGGTATCAAAGAGGTATCGGTGAAAGTATTCGCCGCAGGTGTCAACAGGCCTGATATCTCCCAGCGAAAGGGACACTACCCCGCACCTCCCGGAGTATCACCTGATATACCCGGGTTGGAAGTTGCCGGGGTAGTAGTTGAAACCGGCCGATCCGGTTCCCGATGGAAAATCGGCGACAAAGTTTGCGCCCTCGTTGCCGGTGGTGGTTACGCGGAATATTGCTCTGTGCCGGAAGGACAATGCCTGCCCGTTCCGGGAGAACTGTCGTTTGCTGAAGCGGCTTCTTTGCCAGAGACATTTTTTACAGTGTGGAGCAATGTGTTAGACCGGGGGAGGTTGAAACCAACCGAATCGTTTATGGTGCACGGTGGCACCAGTGGTATCGGTGTGGCCGCCATTCAGATTGCGAAGGCCTGGGGTGCAACGGTTTATGCTACAGCGGGGACGGATGACAAGTGCAGCTTCTGCGAAAAGCTCGGTGCCGAAAAAGCCATCAACTACAGAACGCAACAGTTCAGGGAAGTTATCAGGGAGATCACAAACAATAGAGGAGTTGACGTTATCCTCGACATGATTGGCGGAGATTACACACAGGCCAACCTGGATGTCCTTGCCGAGGAAGGGCGGCTGGTGCTCATCAACTTTATGCACGGTGACGAAACATCAATTAAACTTTCATCTATCCTCCGAAAGCGATTGACCGTGACCGGCTCAACTTTGCGGATAAGGGACGTGTCCTTTAAAACAAGTATTGCTGTACAACTGGAAAAAAATGTCTGGCCGTGGTTGATCAACGGAGAGGTCAAACCCATCGTGTTCAAAACTTTTCCCCTGGAAGAGGCCGCCGCAGCGCATCGTTTGCTTGAAAGCAGTGAACATATTGGAAAAGTAGTGTTGGAGATCAATGGCCATTAATTTCAGTCATGACTATTCTTTCACGCCGATCATTTCTTCTTGCCGGCCTTGCGGGCCTCACCCTCGGTATGAAGAAGCGGGAAAGGAAAATTATGACAGTCAACGGACCCATTGCGACCAGTCAGCTTGGTACCGCACTTGTCCATGAACACTTTCTCGTTGATTTCATCGGAGCTGACAAGATCAATTCTGATCGATGGAATCCTGACGAAGTTGTTAAAAAGGTTTTGCCTTTTCTCAATGAGGTGAAACAATACCACGTAAAAAGTATTTTCGATTGCACACCTGACTTTCTCGGTCGTGATGTCGTGTTGCTTCAAATGCTCGCTAAGTCAAGCGGATTACAAATCATCACCAACACCGGTTACTATGGCGCACGCGAAAACAAGCATTTGCCGCCCTGGGCATTTACTGAGTCTGCGGCGCAACTTGCGGCAAGGTGGACTGATGAATTTGAAAATGGCATTCAGGGGACAGGCGTGAAACCCGGATTTATAAAAATTGGCGTCGACGCGGGAGAACAACTTTCGCCGTTGCACCGGAAGCTTGTCGAGGCAGCAGCGATAACTCACCTTAAGACAGGGTTAACTATTTTTTCGCATACAGGTCCAGGGAAGACTGCGTTTCAGGAGATTGATATTATTAAAGCGTCGGGAGTGAGACCCGAGGCGTTTGTATGGGTGCATGCACAGACGGAGGGTGACAAAACCCTTCACAATCGCGCAGCTAAAATGGGCGCATGGGTAAGTCTCGATGGTGTTGGCTGGGGCGACTTTGATAATTATGCAGATTCACTTGAACGGCTCAAGTCAGCCGGGCTGCTTGACCGCGTATTGATTTCACACGACGCCGGTTGGTATAAGCCCGATGAGCCTGACGCTGAGTTCAAGGGGTATACGAATATTTTTAGGGAGCTCTTTCCGCGATTGAAGAAAAAAGGATTTGATGAAAAAGATTTTAATCAATTGCTGGTGCGAAATCCCGCGGAGGCGATGGGGATTGGAATAAGGAGAGGTTGAATTGGCATTCGCTCATTTCCTCATTCACTCACTCACGCACTCATTCGCTCAATCGCTCATTGTCTGTTGTTGCGCTTGTTGCGTGCAAAATTCCAGTGAGATGTATTATATGTACTCGAAATTTTACTTTTCTTGAGGTTGATTTTTGTACTTTGGAAGTACGATCAATTATTCCTATACTCGATAAATAAAGAATATCAATGAACCTTAAACTTAATCTCCTTCAAAGTCTCTCTCTTTCCCTTGTTGTGCTCTTCACCGCCTGCAAGAAACCGGCGACGGAGGAAACGGCAGCAGCCGACAGCGTGGCGCAGGATACAGTCAAAAAAGAACCTGTACCCATATCCGAGCCGTTAGTAACAGAAATCTATACGGCTGATCCATCTGCCCATGTGTTCAACGGAAAAATCTACATCTATCCCTCGCACGACGTTGATGCCGGCATACCGGAAAATGATATGGGCGATCACTTCGACATGCGTGATTACCACATCCTTTCCATGGACAGCATTGGCGGGCCGGTGACCGACAATGGTGTAGCGCTGGATATTAAAGATATCCCCTGGGCAGGACGTCAACTGTGGGCGCCGGATGCTGCCTTCAGCAATGGAAAGTATTATTTGTATTTCCCCATGAAGGACAAACGGGATGTTTTTCGCATCGGTGTAGCGGTGAGTTCATCACCCACTGGTCCGTTCAAGGCTGAAGCGAAACCCATACAGGGAAGCTACAGCATTGACCCGGCTGTGTTCAAAGATGACGACGGAAGCTTCTACATGTACTTCGGTGGCATCTGGGGCGGACAGTTGCAGCGCTGGGCCAGTGGCAAATACGATTCGGCCGGGTCAAAAACTGATCTGCAGAAAGATGAAGAGCCGGCCATCAACCCACGGGTGGCGAAGATGAGCAAGAACATGCTTGGATTTGCCGAGCCAGTCCGTGAGGTACAGATCCTGGATGAAAACGGCAAACCGTTTCTGGGCAAAGATCACGACCACCGTTTCTTTGAAGCCTCCTGGATGCACAAATACAACGGCAAGTATTACTTCTCTTATTCAACGGGTGATACACACTACATCAACTATGCCATCGGCGACAGCCCTTACGGACCCTTTACCTACAAAGGCGTAGTGCTGAACCCGGTGGTCGGGTGGACCAATCACCACTCCATCGTGGAGATCAACGGCAAGTGGTATTTGTTCTATCACGACAGCACGTTGTCTGGCGGGAAGACGCATTTACGTTGTGTAAAGGTGACGGAGCTGAAGTACAATCCGGATGGGACTATCCAGACGGTGACGGCGTACAAGTAATTCTAGAAGTAGTCAAAAGGTTTTATTGCCGATCAGGGGGAAGGGCCTTATCGGCAATTCTTGCTTTAAATTTATTTTTGAGGTTGGAAACTCACAAAACAACATCGACTCCATTACGAAATAATTATGCGATTAACACTTTTTACTTTATTCCATTTGACTGCTTATTTAAGTGCTTCCGGACAATTTGTTGCAACGATGGAGGTGAAGGAACCTATCCCTGGCGTTTGCAATGAAAAAGAAGTTTATGCAATCTTTCCCATGTTCAAAGGTCAGGAGGAAGCCATCTGTCCTGCGACGAATGAGGCGATTCTTGAACGGCTGAATAATGAAGTTCAATTCGTAAAGGACAACCCAAAGTATGATGATAAGGGAATGATTGGACTCATCATTAACTGCAGGGGAGAAGTGGTCAAATGCAAAATGGATAACAAGACGAAAAAGTCAGAATTGGATAAGCAAATAGAAGACGTGTTTAATTCGTTGGGAGCTTGGAAGGCGGGAAAGTTGAATGGTAAGGAGGTCGATACTTCAAAACTATTCAGTTTCAAAATTAGGAATGGAAAATTTTCATTTGACTAGAAACAGGCGAGCGCCCCTACGAAACTGAAACATTCCGAAACTTCAGGGGAGTTGTCTGCGTGTGTTTCTTAAAGAAGTTATTGAAATGAGTGACCTCGGTGAATCCCAGTGCGTAAGCGACTTCGGAGACATTCCAGTTGCTGTGTCGCAGGAGGATTTTCGATTCCTGCAAAATGCGTTCGGAGATGATCTGTGAAGTGGTTTTTTGTGTCGTCTCCTTCACGGCGCGATTTAAATGATTGACATGCACATTGAGCTGGCTGGCAAAATCAGAAGGTGAACGAAAGTTGATATTCCGGTGCGTCTCATCAATGGGGAACTGGCGCTCCAGCAACTCCAGGAATACTGTCGAAATTCTTTGAGAGGCATTGGGCAAGTGCCTCTCCAGCGTTTCGGAAGGCTGCATCTTCAGGGCAAAATGCAAGAGTTCAAAGATGTGATTGCGGATTACATCATATCGGTATTTATAATCGGAGTTGAGTTCTTTTTCCATGCGCGAAAAAATTCCGCTTACCAGGAGGGCCTCTTCGTCTGACAGTTCAAAGATGTGGGCTCCATTCGGCTGGAAGACCTCGTACTGATTCAATTGTCCGAACTGATGAAAAAAGTGTTGATTGAAAATACAGTAGACCCCTTCGCGAATCTTGTCGAGATGTTCCCACTTGTAGGGAATCTGGGGATTGGAGAATGACAAGGCCTGTTTTTTTACTTCAATTACTTTGTCCGCGAAATGCACCTCGCTGTTGCCCTTCACCAACATGATCTTGTAGAAGTCCCGCCTTCGGTAAGGTATGTTCGTCGGTTTCCCTTCTACATAGGGCTCTAAATGGAACAGGTTAAAATGACCGATTTCATCCCTGAGATTATCCGGTACCCAGTCGAATTTTCTTTTGTATAAATCCTGTAGTGTCTCCGCCTTGTCCATCACAATCAATTTACAAAATTCTGGCCGTCAATTCTATTGCAATTCACATCACGTGGGGTCATCCTTTACCGGACACTTCCTGCGCAAGGAATTGATGCAACATTTTTTTAAAATGGAGCATCGGCAAAGGAAGATCATCCTTCAACCTACTGGAAACGAAATTCAATGCATTACTTACGAATTTCAAACAATGAATGAACGCGCCGTTACCTGTTACTGTAACTCGTCGTAACACCAAGAAGGCGCCGGAAGGCAATTTCGCGCAGGGTTCCGTTAGTCACATTTGCCGCCCGTTAGCTCGATGGCATAAAGGAAACCATCGGCACTGCCAACATAAAGCACACCTTCATATATGTAAGCTGAAGAAACAACGGGTCCCAGCGCGTAGAATTTATTCATGACCTCCACCGTGTTGGCATAAACCGATACATCTTTTCCGCTGGCAGCCAGCATGAAATCCATGTGGTCGTCTTTCAGTACCAGCGCGGCATTTTTCTTCCGGCTTTCCAGCGCAAATTCATCCCAACACTTTCCCTCAGAAGAAAGGTCAAGCGCAAATAGCGCCCCTGTGAAATCTCCAAAGTAAGCAGTGTTTCCGGCAAGAGAAGGTGAACTGTAAACATAACCGTGAGTCTTAAATCTGAACTTTTCACGACCCGTCTGTGCGTCAATGGCAAGCAACAGGTAAGAGTCGGACGTGCCAACGTAGAGGACATGATCTTTAATTGTTGGTGAACTGAGAATCCACGATCCCTCGGCATCATAAGTCCAGACCACTTCGCCTGTGGCAGCGCTGAGGCAATAAACGTGAGCATCCCGCGCTCCAAAATAAACATTGTCGCCATCCACGACCGCTGAACTTTGGATTCCGGTCATGCCTGGTTTGTCACCCGTACGGACCTTCCACTTCAACTGACCTGTCTTTGAGTCGATAGCGTAGAAATTTGCATCCCAGCTTCCGACGTAAACAGTTTGATGCATAACAGCAGGCGTCGTGTGAATGGGACCATCGGTACGAAATTTCCACCGGATCGTTCCATCCTCAGCATTCACGGCATACAGGTTGCCGTCGCTGCTTCCAAAATAAATTGTCCGCCCCTGGTCGTCAGGATCGGGAACCACTGACGAAAGAAAAAAGTCCCATGGATCTTCGAGGTATTGATCGACCGGCTTCATACCAAAATATCCAATGCCACCCATCCATTTTTCACCACCGGTTTTCACGCGCCACTTTTCTTTCCCTGTGCCGGCATCAACAGCGTAGTAGTAGCCGTCAAAACTTCCTATGTAAACGGTGTGGTTAAATACAGACGGAGAAGAATGGACTGCTCCTCCCGTTTTGAATTTCCAACGCAATTTACCCGTCTTGAGGTCTGCCGCATACAGGTAATGATCTTCACTGCCGGCATAGACCGTTCCGTCAAGTACAGCGGGCGATGAGAATATTTTGCCGCCTGCATCTAATTTCCACTTCACCTTATCAAAATGTGTGTACTCACTTTCAGTATAAATGCCATCTTGCTGACGGCAGGCATGAAACCTGACATACTGAAAAGGTGAAGGCGATTGTTGAGCAGGAAGAATTGCAGTTGCAAAAAGGGCGATGATGAGGGGGAAAGAGAATTTCTTCAGCATTTCGTACTAATTCTGGTTTATTTGAAAAAGCAGTAAGGTCCAAAGATTAAGATATTCTTTAAATCCATAGCTGTTTTCCCCGTAAAATTGTCGACGGAATTCGTGAATCAGAAACGATACCTTAAATTGTCATTGGAATATTCACACAAGACAGTTTAGACGGTCGTTGGTGACAGTTAACTTCAAAAAATTTAAGGATAATTTATATGAAAGGTTTCAATGGCTCGGTTACAAGATTGATTCCCTGTTTCATGGTTTCAATTCTTCAGTTTCTTTTCATGGAATCAAATGCACAGTTCCCGGGTATCAATGAAGATATCGCGAAGAACCGGAAAGGTGAATTGATCATTAGAGCAAAACCGGGAGACAAGGTATCGGTTGAGCAGTTGAGTCATGAGTTCTGGTTCGGGTGTGCCATCAGCAATGGTTTTGTGGATGGTTCGATGTCGGAAAATGATGTGAAGCAGTACAACGAAAAATTTCTGAAGAACTTCAATTCAGCGGTGACGGAGAATGCCGTGAAGTGGTTGAGCATGGAGCGCGAGAAAGGCCATGTGAATTATGCTACCGTGGATGGAATCCTGGCATGGACAGATAAAAATCATATTCCCCTGAGGGGCCACAACCTTTTTTGGGGCATCGACAAGTTTGTGCAGCCGTGGCTAAAAGAATTGAATGACGATGAACTCAAGCGGACGCTGCAGAACAGGGCGGAAACAGTTACGAAACGTTACAAAGGGCGGTTTGCGGAATATGACCTGAATAATGAAATGATCCATGGGAATTATTATGAACAACGCCTTGGTCCCGGGATTACCAAACTCATGGCGCAATGGGCACATAACGGTGACCCTGATGCCAGACTGTTCCTGAATGACTACGACATTCTGACGGGGAACAAATTGACTGAGTATATGGCACACATCCGGAAATTGTTAAGCCAGGGTGTGCCCATTGCCGGGATCGGTGTTCAGGGACATCTGCACACGGACACTTTTGATCGCAAAGAACTAAAACGAGCCCTGGACTCGCTGGCCGTTTTCAAACTGCCCATACGGATCACGGAGTTTAACATGCCCGGTCAACGCTCAAAATATCTTACAGACCGGATACTGACGATGACACCCGCAGAAGAAGCGCTGAAGGCAAAGGAAATCGTAGACTACTATAAAATATGTTTTGCCCACCCGGCTGTTGAAGGTATCCTCATGTGGGGATTTTGGGCAGGCGCCAACTGGATTCCCGCTTCTTCACTTTACAGGCGCGACTGGTCACCAACACCAGCAGCAGAGGCTTACCATGATCTGATCTATAAAGAGTGGTGGACGAAGAGTCCGGGAATAATAGGTAAGGATGGCGTTTTTTCTGTTCCCGCATTTTACGGAAAGTATAAGGTGACTGTCAATGGCGTGGCAAAGGAAATTGATTTGACCAAAGCAAAAGGAAAGGTCACCGTGGATTTTGGGAAGCAATGAAATTACTTTCGAAGAAACTTGAATTAAATCAGATGATGGCCGGCGCAGTCTCCTTCATTCGATTTAGGATGTGTCGTACAATGCGCTTCGCGTCACGATCTGTCCCCTGGATCATGGTGGATGAAAAGGAATAAAGAAAATGTAGTCCGGTGAAGTAAAGTCCGGATACTGATTCAACAATACCTGCACGATGATTGGGTTCGTGCTCACCCATTACGGGAAGTTTTATCCATGAGAACCCGGGATGGAAACCTGTACACCAAATTACATTTTTAACGTCCGGCATCGTTCCATCTTCCAGCAATGGCTTGCCTTCCCGCATGCCAACAGCTTTTGAAACACGAACCACTCCAGCTTTTTTGAGGTCGTTAGGTTTTACCCTGATGAGCGGCCCTCCTATGGTAAGAACTTTTTTGCGAACGTTTCTGCCGATTGGTGTATCGATGGTGAAAATGCGGTGGAACAGTACTCTTAAAACCAGGGGGAGAAAAAAGAATCTCGCTATTGGACTGGCTATGCGAAAGGGAATATGCCCCGTGTCCCTTCCTGACATATAAACTTTATGTGTTCGCGACAACTCCATGGCTATTTCCGAGCCGGAATTCCCGGCGCCCACGAGCAGCACGCCGCCTGCCTGGACCTGGTTGGGGTTTCGATAAATGTGTGAATGAAACTGAACGATGTCGGGATCAAGGTCATTTGCAAACGCCGGAATTTTAGGTTGCTGATAGTTGGCCATCGCGATGATCACATGATCAGCTTCAAAGCGACGGTTACCCGATTGCACTACAAACCTACCGTTCTCTTTCGTAAGACTGTCGACCCTGACACCATTCATTACGGGAAGCTCAAATGTCTGCGCATAATGCTCAAGGAAATCGGCCATCTCATCTTTCGTTGGAAAATAATGAGCATGTGCCGGGAAGGGCATTCCTGGAAGTCCGTCGTAGCGGGCGGGTGTAAACAGTCTC
>DASUGQ010000085.1:0-5692 GCA_036273935.1 Cyclobacteriaceae bacterium
GTGACGAGGATTAATTACAGCACCACATTCAAAAGCAGCAACAACCCGTAGTACTTTAACGTCACCACCGGAAGGATCATGCATCACCTCCGCGCATGTCGCAATGACGCTTCCCTTCTCTTCACCACAGGCAATGCCATAACCATGATGCTGACCAGGGTTCGTTTTTCTCCAGCCAAACTTGTCTGCCGCCGCTACTAGTACATCTCTCAATCTCTCATCTTTCAAATTTTTCAAACGGAATTCCAGTTGGTCGATTTTCAAATCATCTGCGAGGTCATTCATAATACATTCACGCGCAAACGTATTGGCGGTGGCTGCCAGGCCGCGATAGGACCCCTGACGCAACGGCGATTTAACAGGATGATATTTGATTTCCTGATTGGGCACCTCATACGGTGTCTCTATGCCGGAGCCGCCGGAATTGTAATTATGAAATTCCCACGATGTCAGCATGCCGTTGCTGTTTGCTCCAGCTTTCACCGTTATTACACCTGCGGGTCTGAAATACGCCCACGTAAATTCCTCTTCGCGTGTCCACACTACCTTCACTGGTTTTTGTGCGGCCTTCGCCAGGCGCGCCGCTTCAAGGGCAGCATCTCCGGAGTGTTTTCCACCATATCCTGACCCGGTATCAGGAACAATCACCCTTACTTTATCTTTAGAAATATGAAAAGCGTTAGTCAATTCTTCCTGAACGCCAAATGGTCGCTGAGTTCCGGTCCAAACAGTTACCTTACCATCTTTCCATTCTGCCAGCGCTGAACGTGGTTCGAGAGGAGCATGAGCAATGTAATCAACGTAAAATGTTTGTTCGCTCTTTACAGAAGCTTCATCATAAGCGTCTTTGATATTTCCCTTTGACTCAACCGCATTTCGATCTTCACTGTTCTTAACAAGGTAATCAAAGATCTCGTCGCGTGAAGGCTGTGGCGTAATCTTCCAATCGGCTTTAATTTGTGATATCGCCTTCTCCGCCGTCTTTCCATCCGGCGCTGCTACGCCGATAAAGTTTCCGTCATGAACAACCGTCACTCCTGCCATACTTTTCGCAGCGGACAGGTCAACAGATATAACACCGGCTTCAAATGATGGCGCACGCAATACTTTTCCATACAACATGCCCGGCAACTGCATATCGGAAACATACTTATGTCTTCCCGTCACGAAATGATCTCCATTTACTTTTGGAATAGAGGTCCCTGCAATCGTCCATTTTTCGCTCGGGGTTAACACCGCGCTTTCGTCTATATTCTTTATCAGTTTCTTTCCTTTTGAAATTTCACCAAACGTCTTCAGTTGTTTATTTTTTGGATTCAATATCCCACCATTTTCCACTTTCAGCGATGACTTGTCAACACCCCATTCAGTGGCAGCCAACTCCCGTAATAATTCTCTCGCCGACGCCGCAGCCTTCCTCAACTGAGGTGCCATTGTTGGCGTCGTCAGACTTCCGAAGGTGCCCCGATCATAAGGGGTGAGATCGGTATCTCCCATGACCATTTGAATCGTATTCACGTTAACGCGCAATTCTTCCGCCACTGCCTGCGCCAACGACGTACGAATATTTTGCCCGACTTCCACCTTACCTGTAAAGATAGTAATCACATTATTTTCACCGATATGTATCCAGGCACTGAGCGGAGATTCATCAGCGATGTTGCTATCACTTAGAATACCCCCAGCCACCGAATCATTCAGAATAAAAGCAACAGCTACACCACTACCCAATATTTTAAAAAACTTCCTCCGATCGATGTTAAACGAATGCAGTGGTGATGGTTGAAGTTCGGTGTCTTCGAAAATCATTTGAGGATTAGTGTTTTGAGTATTTTGCATTGCCATTTTACACATTAAAGCGTCGAAGCCTTTTTAATTGCGCTAATTATTTTCGGATAGGTTCCGCATCGACAAATATTTCCGTTCATGGCGTTGACGATTTCGGCATTTGACGGATTCGATCTCTTCTCCAATAAAGCAACGGAAGCCATGATCATCCCGGACGCACAATAGGCACATTGGAAGGGATCTTCCCGGAGAAAAGCTTCCTGCACCGCGTGAAGTTTGCCGTTTTGCTCCAGCCCTTCAATTGTTGTTATCTTTTTATCCTTTAGTGTTCCAATGGTTGTGATGCAAGATCGTATTGGGTTGCCATCAACAAGAACTGTACAGGCACCACATGCCCCTTCTCCACAACCATACTTACTTCCCGTCAGATCAAGTTTTTCACGGAGCAAATCAAGTAACAATGCATTGCCATCCGATCCGGCATCGTATTTCCTGTTGTTTATAATAAGGTCCATAAATTTAATTTTGCATCGGAATGAAAAAAGACATCCATAAGGATAAGTTATCAAAACATCGTCACTGAATCAACTCATATTGTTTTGATGGGTGGATAATGACGCAAAAAGTAAGGAGAAGCTCAACCTACGAAGGGAAATTTGCCTGAACGGTAATTTGAAATAACAAGTAAACTCTTAGTTTTGTCAACCAAATTTTGCTAACCCATCCCAATTATGAAAACCACATTAAAGCACCTCCTCCTCTTGATCCTGACCTTACCTGTAACTTTCGCAGTGTATTCACAAGATTCATCTACAGGAATATTCAAGGGGTTCACACACATCAACAATCCTGATAAAAGAGGAGTAGTCGGCTACGATAAAGTCACTCAGGACTATATGCTCGAAGGTGCAAGCGGCAACATGTGGAATGATTTTGATGACTTTTATTTTCTATGGAAAAAGATGAAGGGTGATTTCATTCTTCGGGCCGAGGTCGAATTTATCGGAAAAGGTGTGGATCCCCATCGCAAGGTTGGTTGGATGGTTCGTCATAGTCTCGAGCCAAACTCCCCGCACATCAACGCGGTTGTCCACGGTGATGGGCTTACCTCCCTTCAATTTAGAAAAACACCGGGCGCAATCACTGAACAGGTTCAATCTGAAAATAAAGCACCCAATGTCATTCAACTTGAGCGAAAAGGAGACTGGTACATCATGTCTACCGCGAAGTTCGGAGAGCCTTTTGTAACTACCCATTTCCGTGACATTACCCTGGGTAACGATGTTTATATTGGAATTTTTCTCTGCTCCCACAACGATGAAGTTGTCGAGAAAGCAATCTTTAAAAACGTCCGGATCATTGTGCCCGCGAAAACAGATTTTGTTCCCTACCGCGACTACATTGGAAGCCACATCGAGGTAATGGACATCGAACGTGGGCATCGGAAAATTCTTTACAGTGAGCCGGTTTCACTGCAGGCGCCCAATTGGACGCGTGATGGAAAGTCCTTGATCTATAACAGCAATGGCTTATTATACAAACTTGATTTGCAAACCAATCAAACCGAAAAGATTAATACAGACTTTGCAAACCGGAACAATAATGATCACGTCTTGTCCTTTGACGGGAAAATGTTGGGCATCAGTCATCACAGCGCAGATGATGATGGCAAATCAATGGTGTACACCGTACCAACTACCGGCGGTATTCCGAAAAAAATCACAACGTTGGGACCATCGTATTTTCACAGTTGGTCGCCTGACGGGAAATATCTCATTTACACAGGAGGGAGAGACGATCAGTGGGACATTTACAAAATTCCTTCAAAAGGCGGCAAGGAAGTAAAACTTACAGTATCAAAGGGTCTTGACGATGGGTCAGAGTACACACCTGACGGGAAATATATTTATTATAACTCAACCGAAACAGGAAGAATGCAAATATGGAGAATGAAATCCAACGGGACCAGGCATGAACAAATAACCAACGATGACTACAACAACTGGTTCCCGCATATTTCACCTGACGGCAAATGGATTGTTTTCCTTAGTTACATGAATGACGTAAAGCCCGAAGAGCATCCGTTTTACAAACATGTTTACCTGAAGTTAATGCCAATCAGCGGAGGCACGCCAAAAGTAATTGCCTACGTATATGGAGGCCAGGGAACGATTAATGTACCATCATGGTCGCCTGACAGCAAGATGATCGCTTTTGTAAGCAATACAGAAATCAAGTAGTTTGTTAGGCTGTTAAAGGGCTCTCTAATCGTCGGTTCACAAATTGTGTTTAGATGATCAGCAAGACTTCGTAAAACCGGGGTGGCATATGTTGTGTATTAATATATTCGGCAGTTTCCTGGAATGTTCTTGCGAAAGAAATACAGCGCATCTGTCCTGCCAATCGAGGCGCCCAAATCCATTGTCCCGGCAGTTGGCGTTTACGTCCCTACTAAATTATTTTTTGCTTATCGGGATCGATACGACAATTTCATGATTGAATTCATTTGTTATCTTAATATAAATAGAAGCTCTTAAACGAAGGGCTATTTTCAGAGAGGCGAAGTAGTTGAATAATTCAGGGTGAATTAACATGTCACCGTAAAAGGTATCACTATTATTAATTATGTTACGGGTATCTTCATTTATTTCAAAGCCTCTTGCCCGTATCTTCATTTCAATCACGTCATCCACGCGAGAAACAAAAAATATAAGTTGGTGATTATGAACTGTCGAATTAGCAAGGCTCAAAAGGAAATGTAAAATATTTCCAGCCAATGCAAAAATCAGAATCTCATCGACACCAGAAATAATTTGGTCACTTGCATGCACCTGAAAATCAAGGGAGTCGACAAAGGAGCTTGATTCGATCCGCTTTCTGAGGTGAGTTTCCATTTCCCTGACATCAAGGCAGTAGCATGATTCTTTGGCAATCTGATCTGCTTCAGCAAGGTAAAGAAGCTTAAAGAGTTTTTCATCCAGCTGTTCTGCATGGAGACTAATGAGCTGCATGAGGTGATCAACGTCAAACTCATCCTTTTTCAGTCGGTACAAATTTATTAATCCCCGAATGGTGGCCAGCGGCCCTCTCAAATCATGAGCCGTTCGATAAATAAAATTATCCAGTTCCACGCGCTTAGCTTCGCGTTCCTTATGTAGTGCCTGAAGCGATCTTGCGTCATGCACCTTCAGGATAATGTAACCATTGATATCGCTGATCAATCCAAGATAGAACCCTGAGACCGCTGTTAACACCGGCCGGTTGCTCTTCGAAAAAAGATCTAAATATTTCTCCTGGAAAAAACCAGGCCGAAGTGCACCATCAAGGAACGCAATAAGATCAAATGACCCGGCTATATAATTGACATCCTTCCCATAAAGTTCTGTCGATCGAAACTCAAGCAGGTCTAGAATATTATTGCTCACTACGACCATTTTATAAGCTGAATCCAAAATGATGGAATCGGTAAATATGGAGGGAAGCTTCCTCCTGATCTCTTCTTCAGAGATAATTGAATTCACAATCGAATGACCTCTCTCCTTCATGCTTCGTTACATAAAGAAAGAAGCCCCCGGATCTACCGGGAAGCTTCCATCTACCTTAACCCAAACATTAACCCTAAAATTTATAGTCCTCTATGCGCCTGTTATCAAAGCTAACTTTTCCACTTGCTTATTGAACAAGTATTCGGCCATCAAATCATCCGTTATTAGGTATCTTGCGCTGATGTACTTAACGATATGGCCACTTTCATTTTTCACAGGAACAATCGTCGCATCGACCCAGAAATCAATTCCGTCCTTTGTTTGTTCTTGAATGACTCCGGTAAAAATTTTTCCTGAAACAATTATTTCTCTGATCTTCGACGACATTTTATTTGGTGCTCCCGAATGAATAACAACGG
>DASUGQ010000086.1:0-3314 GCA_036273935.1 Cyclobacteriaceae bacterium
AATGGAATGCCAAATTGTGTGCCTAATGAATACATCAAACCACCTCCGGATGGTGTTATTAACGCGCCAGTCTGCAAGTAGAAATTCGCTTCGATTGCCTGATCTCTGCTACCCCGAACTAATGACGCCTTACAACCCGGGAATGCGCTATTCATAAATTCACTCGCAAAATTGAAATGCCTTTCAAGGAATTCCTGCAAACGCCCTGGGGCATCCTGCGCCATTACGGAATATTGGCCTAATCTTTCTCTGCTCTTCGGACGGGGTACTGTTTTTTCATGATACTCATCACCATGTCCTAAAACAAAGTGACCTCCTTCATGCGTTATGACGCCTTCATCAGATGCATCTGATCCGCACATCACCATATTATTTCCACGAACATAAGAACGACCGGAATTACCCGTGATGATAATGATATAATCCGGGTTATTAGTAACCTGTGTAACCATCACCCGGATGGGAATAATGGATGATTTGCAGCCGGCAATCTGCGGATTTCCCAATCGAACGTTAAACCATCCATTCAGGTTATCATTGAGGGTGCTGGTGATTTTGGGAATTGCGTTCGTGAAGGTTGAAGATGATACTGGGCTTAGTGGATCGGCGCGTTGTCCTGTTATATCTCCACAAGTTGTTTGATTTGCTGTGGACTGATTCACAAACTGAACTGAAACAGGTACTTCAAGGACACACCGGTTACTGTCAAACCTGACATTAGTTCTGCCATGATGAATAACGTTCGTGCGATTATTAGCCAGACGCGCATTGTAAGCCGCGCGATCATTGTACTCGTACCGATCTACCGTGCCTGAAAAAATTCCTCCGGTAGGATTAGGGTTTACGTTGGCTACATCTTCATAAATACTCTTCCGTTGGACATAGAGCGGAGAAGGCGTTGCATGTTTCTGCTGAATAACATGCGTTAATTCGTGTGCCAGTAATTCTTTTCCTGACGGTATCGAAGGTTGATATCTGCCATTGTTAAAAACAATATTGTTTCCGACTGTATAGGCGTGTGCATTTATCGCTTCAGCAGATTTAGCCGCCACACTACCGGTATGTATTTTTACATTACCGAAATCATAACCAAACCTGTGTTCCATGAATGATTTTGTGTCAGGATCAAGCGAATTCCCCGAGGAGTTGATCGCACCATCCACAATAGATGGTGCTACGTTGCTGTCAGTTCCATTTCCATTGCCTTTCTTCTGCAATTGCTTTTCTTCTTCCTCGCATTCCGCACATTTGCGCTGAACGTTTAAAGGCGAAATCTTTGGCTGCAAATGCTCCTCATCGCGATCGCTCATTCGCATTACTTTGTCGGCAACAGCATCTGCTTCGCGTTCGTAGGGATCATCCACTGGGCCGATCGTAAGCTTTGGTTGAAAAAATTGAGATTCGTAATTGGCATACTTATATCCAAAAAATGTTGTCTTGGCCGCATGATTTTTGTCAGACGGATGACTGCGGGCGCTCCTATCACTGAATGCTTGCGGCATATTTTGTCCATTAATGTAGCTTTACTAAAAAAATCATAAAGGTGACTCCAAGTGCCCGCTCACACAGGTGTATTTGGCAAATCTCAGGTTTTTCAACTCTTCCAGGTTCTTACTTTCAAGCACTCCTCCGTGAGAGCCCATAATGTTTCCTTCCCATCCTGTGTCAACGGTAGTCGTTCGAGTTCCCCCAAATAAGCCTCCGACACGACTTAATATCGACTCAGAGTAATGATCCGGCAAACCGATCAGGTGACCAAATTCGTGAGCCGGTGTCCAGTTGATGTCTGTATCCGGTGAGCCAACGAAATATCTCACTTCGTTGGATCCCACCACCCAATAAGAAGGCATTACTCTTGTCATGCCTTCCGCATTTAAAACATAAATGCCAGTGCGAGAACTATCAGCTGTCGCCCCCCGTGCCGTAATGCTGATGTTTGAAGTTACAGAGTACCCGTTCGAAAAGCTGGCATTCCACACTCGTGATATCGTCGATTGCATCTGGCTGGCAATGGCAGCGGTGGCCCCAGGCCCATAAACTTCCATATTTGCATTGATGACAAATGCGTTTCCACTCAAGGTAATTGCGATGCCGGGACCGGGATTGTAAGAACTCCGATAACTGGTTTGGTATTCATCACAGACGAATGCCGCTCTTTGGATAACTTTTGACTGAGCGGCATGCCCTTGCTGCAATACGTGGGTTAGTTCATGTGCCAATAATTGTCGACCTTTTTGGCTACCAGGAGAATATTGGTCCTCATTAAAAACAATATTATTCCCACTGGTGTACGCCAAAGCATTAATCGATCGCGCTGACTTGGCAGCTATTTCGTCCGTATGAATTTTTATCCCGCTAAAGTCATAATCAAAGCGACTCTCCATAAATGATTTTGTCCCCGGATCAAGAGATTTCCCGGATGAGTTAATCACATTATTCACAAGGGATGGTACTTCTCTATCGTATGACCCATTTCCATTGTCTTTCTTCTGCAATTGCCTTTCTTCTTCCTCGCATTCCGCACATTTGAGCTGAACGTTTAAAGGCGAAATCTTCGGTTGCAAAGGCTCTTCATCGCGATCGCTCATCCGCATTACTTTTTCTGCAACCGTATCAGCTTCACGTTCATAAGGGTCATCGACTGGACCAACAATAAGCTTTGGTTGAAAGAAAAAAGATTTTGCATTTCTTCTTCGATTAAAAAAAGTGTCACTCTTCTTTTTACTTTCAGACTTGATCTTAGGAGCTAAGAATTCCATTGCATCATTTTAAGTCCATTCAACATGCATTTTCTTATCCATCCAGGGAGTTTTGATGATCGAAATCCCCCAGGGGAGTTTGTTCATCAGAACATCAACAGTCTTCTGCCCGACTTGCAAAAGCCAGCCGTTTTCATTTGTACTCAGCTTTGCATCTCGCAAGAGAAATGTTGATCTAAGCCCGTCCACACTCGTATTCTTAAGCGCAGTCCAATGATGAATCACTGACTTTAGCAGGTCCACAGCTTCGTCTTTCTCAAAGTCACTAAGAATGACCTGGGCGGGGAAAGTTTCTTCCAATGGATATCCTGTAAAAATCTTGTTCAACATCAGGTTGAATTCAGGACATTCCTCTTTGCCGGTCACCAAATATTGGGTTAAGGCAAGCGCGCGGTAACGGGCATCATCATTAATCCATTCGTCCTTTTCAGTGTAACCTACATTATAAAAAAGACCTGATAAGAAAGGATGAAGAATGGTGAGCCCCGCGTTGGTAACATACCAATAATCCGGACTGATTGAGAGTTTCCGTGTTTTTTCATTTATTGGTTTTGC
>DASUGQ010000087.1:0-2968 GCA_036273935.1 Cyclobacteriaceae bacterium
AAGGGAACGGTCACACTGGCCCGATGAGTGATTCGCTTCCTTGCGGCGGAGAATTGAAATCGTATCGTCTGAATTTGAGTAATGCTTTTTATTGTCTGAAACCCTCCACTCAATGAAACTCTGGAATGAATCATTCGTTACGAGGATAAAAGGTAAACGTGAAAAATAAAATTTCTCCCATCACCCGATTTTCAAATGTAGTGGAAGACTACATCAGGTACAGACCGGGTTACCCTGAGGAGATTATCTCAGTGCTGAATGACGAAATCAATCTGACACCCCGGTCCGTCATCGCAGATGTTGGTTCTGGGACCGGAAAGTCATCGAAACTATTTCTGTCAAATAATAATGTAGTGTATGGCATCGAACCCAATGATGCTATGCGAAACGCTGCGGAGTCGGAATTCAAAAACTTCTCCAACTTCATTAGCATTAATGCAACTGCAGAAAATACGGGACTCCCTTCCCATTCGGTTGATATTATTGTTTCAGGTCAGGCCTTCCATTGGTTTGATCAAAAGGCTGCGCGAAAGGAATTTAAGCGAATACTTAAACCGGTTGGATGGGTTGTGTTGATATGGAATGACCGCGATAATCAGACTCCGTTCGCACAGGCTTATGAAACTTTTGTGCGAGCGTATTCGACCGATTATGTCCAGGTAAACCATCGCAACGTCGATGTACCCGAGATTCGTGATTTCTTCGAACCAAACTCCTGCAGTAGGATGGAGTTAAACCATTTCCAGGAGTTTGATTTTGACGGACTCCGGGGCAGACATCTCTCAGCATCTTACGCGTACAAACAAGATCACCCTGCATTTGATGCATCCATGAAAAAACTAAGGGAAATATTCGATCAATACCAGGAAGGCGGATTTGTGAAAATGGAATACATCACAAAACTTTACTTCGGTCAGTTAAGTTACGTTTTAAGGGAGAGTTGAAAAATTCGCGCATTAATTCCCCAACTGTTTCAAGGCGATGAACGCCATCAACCCTGGGCTGAAGCTGAGCACACTTTCATCAATATCAAAGGTGGGGGCATGCAATGATGAATCGATTCCTCTTGATGGATTCCCAACACCACAAAGATAGAAGCACGAATCCGCTACTTGTGAATAATAGGCAAAGTCTTCCGCTGCCATCCATATTTCTTCATCCAGTACATTGTCTTTTCCAAGGTATTCTTCCGCATAAGCGCGCACCTGGCTTGTGAGTTTCTCCTCATTAATGAGAAAAGGATAACCCCGAACAATATTGAACTCGCACTTCCCTCCCATTCCATCGGCAAGCTTCTCTGCCATCGTGATCATTTTTTTATGGGCATCATTGCGCCACGTCTCATTCATGGCGCGGAAGGTTCCTTCCATATACACTTCATCGGGAATGACATTGAATGCTCCATTTGCAACAACTTTCCCGAATGACAAAACAGAAGGCTCCTTCGGACTGGCCATCCGGCTAACGATCTGTTGCAGGGCAATGATGATGTGTGACGCAATTACTACCGGGTCAACATTCAAATGAGGTTGAGCGGCATGTCCGCCTTTGCCGATGATTTTTACTTTCAATGTATCGGTTGATGCCATGAACTTGCCACCCCTTATTCCCACCTTTCCAACCTCGATCCTGGGCATGGCGTGTTGGCCAATGACAGCCTGAGGCTTTGGGTTCTCCAACACACCGTCCTTCAGCATCAGCGTGGCCCCACCCGGTATCACTTCTTCACCGGGTTGAAATAGAAGTTTCACCGTGCCCTTAAATTCATCCCTCATGTTATTGAGAATCCTGGCGGTACCCAATAGCGAGGAAGTATGAAAATCATGACCGCATGCATGCATCACGCCGGCATTTTGAGAAACATATGGAACCCTGTTTAATTCCTGAATAGGTAACGCATCGATGTCCGCCCTTAAAGCAACAACCTCGTCGGATGGCAATCCCTTTATCATCGCCAGTACGCCCGTATTCGCAACCGACTTCCAGGGGATGTTCATCTCATCCAGTTGATTTTTAATGTAAGCGGACGTATTGAATTCCTGAAAAGATAATTCAGGATGACTATGAAGATGTCTTCTATGCTGAATGATTTCGTTATGTATTTCCTTTGATAAATTTTGAATGGTTTCTTTCATCATAACGTGTTATTTCAAGATCATTTCCTCCCTTTGCAGGAACTGGTTTACGAACGAATCATCCGTCAACTCCGGATAACTCGCACATACACGATCGATCTCCGCGGTTTGTCCCCCCGAAAGTTTTTCATCCCGGTTTAAACACCACGTTCCTTCCAACAATCCCTGTCGACGCAGGACTTCGTGGATCCCCGGAATGCACCCATGAAAGGAATTGGCTGCGTCGAAAATAGCGGCATTCATATCCGTGACATGAACGTTCGTAGCCAGCAGCTTATCCAGGCGACGATTTTCTTTTACACATATTTCCACCTCGTGCAAGAGATCAACTGCAGCTTTCGTCCATACTGCCCAGTGACCAAGGAGTCCACCAACAAATCTTTTTTCACGCCATGATCCATTGACCTTAAACCGATAAGGCGTTACCAGGTCGGCAATGATATTATCGTCGTTGCCTGTGTAAAGGGCTATTTCATCCCGGCGGTCGCCGTCACATACTGCCCTCACGACATCCAATGTCTGGTAGCGGTTAAATGCCGCGATCTTAATTGCATACACATTGGGGACATCAACAAATGCGCGCCAAAATTTATAACTCAATACCCGCCCGCCCACAGCCGGTTGAAGATAGAAACCGAAGAGGGGAATAATTTCCGCTATGGCCTTTACCCGATCAAGCAACTGCTTTTCAAAATAATCATTCAATCCACCCATACTCACCAAACCAAGATCGTAGCCGTAGTTGCGTGCAAGGGCTGCCTCACGTACAGCCTGGGCGGTTGGTCCAACAACTCCGGCCACTTTAATGACGTCTGCCTTTGCTATCCCGACTT
>DASUGQ010000088.1:0-3381 GCA_036273935.1 Cyclobacteriaceae bacterium
ATAAGCCTCGCCGCGTCTTCAAACAGGGCGTCTCGCTCCGTCAGGTCAACACTTGCCGCGCCGCTGTCGTCATCTCCCTCAAATTCTGGCAACAGGTAAGCTGAGTCATAGCCCCGCTGTGCACTGATGTAATCCACAACTCTATCAATTTCAGGCGTATCAATAAATGGGCATTGCAAACGTATGATATCAGAGCCTGTTGATAACAACATATCACCCATTCCCACCAGTTGATCTGCGCCGCCAGTATCCAGAATGGTTCTTGAATCTACCTTGGAGGTTACCCGAAATGAAAGACGTGCCGGGAAGTTTGCTTTGATAACGCCAGTGATGACATTCACAGAAGGTCGCTGCGTTGCAACCACCAGATGAATTCCAATGGCACGCGCCAATTGTGCCAGTCGTGCTATCGGAGTTTCCACTTCCTTCCCCGCCGTCATCATCAGATCTGCCAACTCATCAATCACTAGAACGATGTAAGGCAAAAATCGATGACCTTCTTTTGGATTGAGCTTTCGCGAAACAAACTTTGCATTGTACTCGCGGAGGTTTTTAGCGCCGGCATCTTTCAGCATCTCATAACGATTCTCCATCTCTATACAAAGGGAATTAAGCGTATGCACTACTTTCCTCGTATCGGTGATGATGGCTTCCTCGCTATTCGGCAACTTGGCCAGGTAATATCGCTCAATCTTGCTGAACAGGGACATCTCCACTTTTTTCGGATCAACAAGAATGAATTTGAGTTGAGAAGGATGTCTTTTATACAGCAGTGACGTAAGAATAACATTCAACCCCACCGATTTACCCTGTCCTGTGGCACCGGCAACCAGCAAGTGCGGCATCTTGGTGAGATCTATCACGAAGACCTCATTGGAAATGGTCTTGCCCAGGGCAATAGGCAACTCCATATCACTCTTCTGAAAACGCTCGGTGCTAAGAACCGAACGGATGGTCACCATTTCACGGTTCTTGTTTGGCACTTCAATACCGATGGTACCTCTCCCCGGAATAGGTGCTATGATGCGAATGCCGAGTGCGGCAAGGCTGAGGGCTATATCATCTTCGAGATTCTTGATGCGGGAAATTTTAATCCCGGCATCCGGTACAATTTCATACAGCGTCACCGTTGGCCCGATGGTCGCTTTAATGCTTTGTATACCGATCTTAAAATTCACCAGGGTCGCAACGATTCGGTCCTTGTTCTGATTAAGTTCTTCCTGTGTGACCTGTACTTTACCGGTTTCATACTCGCGGAGCAATTCAAGGGGAGGAATCTTATAGCCACTGAGGTCCAGTGTTGGATCGTAGAACCCTTGTTCTTCTACCAGTTGTTCAGCAATCTTGTCGGTCTCCGGTTTTTCCTCAATCGTAAACAGAGGTTCTTGCCTGATATCTTTTTTACCGGGAGGGTTTTCAACTTCAAGTTTAATTTCTTTGGATGGCTTTAGGGGATCCGGTATCAAAGGTTTGGCAAGTTCGATGGGCTGAGAAGTCGCTCCTTCCAAAGGTTCGGGTTTTTCATCAGTAACTTTCTCGACAATATCAGGCCAATTGTCCTTGTCATCACTATAAGATGAGAACAGGGAATCGTCGCCTTCATCCTCCGGGAGAATGGCTTCGTTTCCCATCGGTTTCGGATCTTTGGGTTGCAATACATTTATTGCAGTCACATTAAAGTAGAAGATGATGAAAATAAAGAGTGAAAGAATGAGAAAAAGAAAAGTGCCCCATCCAAACATGCTTTGGGAAAGTTCCGCCAGAGCAAAGCCTAATCCGCCACCCAGAAAACTCCATTCGCTGACACCTTGGTTAATTAAAGTCATATAGCCAAGCAAGAGGCTAAGCCATAAGATTGAGAACATATTGAAAATAAAAAATGAGAACACGGGCACAATTGAGCGATTGAACAAGATCTTAAAACCCCAAACGAATAAAAATGGAGGAATAAAAAAGGCAGCGATGCCAAACCATCTGAAAACTATATAATGTGAAATCAATGCACCGTAAAAACCCAACCAGTTTTCCGCCTCTTTACCTGATTGGATCAATCCCGGATTACCAGACGCCTCCACCACGCTTTGATCTGCTTTGCCGGTAAATAAGTATGAAAGCAATGCCATGAAGAGGAAAACCGACAGGAGCAGCGTAAAAAAACCGAATGCTAACTTAAAGCGCGGATCTTTAAAAAAAGCCAGGCCGAATTTGGTCTTGGATGATTTGCCCCTCTTCTCCTTATCAGAACTTTTGAAATTATTTGACTTGTATGTATTCTTTGCCATGGTTGAATTTGCAAAACTAAGAAAAACATTTAAAAAGGTTAAGGGATAAACGCTGATGCGTCGGGCAATGACATACGTGTGACCAATATCCGTACAACTCCGGACCAAAATCCTTCGCTCCACCGTGTAAAAACTCTACCTTAGTTTCCAATTAGAGCCTGAACTCGCTACAATGTCTTTTGAAGCATCTCGAAAGATCTACCTGATAAACCTCTTTGGCTATCTGGCAGCCATAGCTGCTTTCCCGTACATTTTCATTTTTCAAAAGGATTACCTCAGGTACAGCACTATTGTCTTTGTACTCATTTCGCTGGCCTGCGTGTGGTTGAATCGCAAAGGGTTTCACAAATTTGCAAGACATGCCGTCCTGATCAACGCGGCGCTATACTTGTTCCTCACGGCATCTTCTTTCGGACGAGCCGCGGGTGAACAGCTGGTTTATCTTCCCGTAATTTTTGGTGCTGTTCTGCTTTACGACTTCTCGGAAATAAGAAACCTTATAATTTCTATTTCAATTGTAGTAATAAGCCTCATTACACTTGAGTTCACAGACTATGAACTCTTCACCATCAACCTCTCTGAACAAGAACAATTAGCGTATTATTATGGCAACCTGGTGATCACTTTCGTTTTGTCGATCGTGATCGCGCTCCTCTACTTTAACCTCTACGCCAGGCAAAACATCAGAAATGAGTCAATCATCAAGACTGCAAAAGAATTGGAGGACACGGTCAATTATTTTGCCACGAGTCTTTACGGAAAGAACACGGTTAATGAAATCCTATGGGACATCGCAAAGAATTGTATTTCACAATTGGGGTTTCAGGATTGCGTGATTTATATGGTCAATGATGAAAAGCAAATTCTTGAGCAAAAGGCCGCTTATGGTCCGAAGAATCCAAAAGAATTTGAAATTGATAACGCCATTACCATCCCGATTGGTGGAGGAATTGTTGGCACAGTCGCCAGGAGCGGCGTTGCCGAAGTCATTCATGATACATCAAAAGACAATCGATATATCGTTGACGATGAGCGCCGGTATTCAGAGATCACTGTTCCCATCATTTATCAGGATAAGGTGATCGGAGTAATCGATTCG
>DASUGQ010000089.1:0-22076 GCA_036273935.1 Cyclobacteriaceae bacterium
CGAGATTCTGATTAAGAATGAACGGGGGGAGATGAAACTTGCCCGTGTGAAATGACAGGCTAATTTACCTTTCCAATCACCCCAACTGCACATTATATGGTGTCAGATGGGCGACTTGTATATCAAATTGAAAGACATCAAGATCGCATCCGTTTTTTCACTGTGGCTAAAGCTACATCCGAATACCCGCAAGACTACGCAGATGGCCAATGGGTATCCTGTAATGAGGAAACATTAAAAAGATTCAGCGCTGTCGCCTATTTCCTTGGAAAAAAACTGAACGCGGATCTGAATGTTCCGGTGGCGCTCATTCAATCAACATGGAGTGGAACACCGGTGGAGCTATGGGAACCGGGTACAGTCATCGATAGTGATCCGGAAATGAAAGAGGCTGCTACAAAGATCAAAGATGTCACCTACAGGTCCAACAAGCCTGGACTTATTTATAACGCCATGATCTATCCCATTGCCAACTATACTATTGCAGGTGTCATATGGTATCAGGGCGAAGGAAATACAACACGGGCGCATGCCTATGAGAAAATGTTTACGGGAATGATCGGGGCGTGGCGTAAACAATTTGATCAGGACTTCCCTTTCTATTATGTGCAGATTGCTCCGTATCCATATGAAAGTACTTACGAAGCCGCACTGCTCATGGAACAACAGGCCCATTCGTTATCTTATCCCAAAACAGGGATGGTCGTTATTACGGATCTTGTCGATGACGTGAACAACCTGCATCCTAAAAACAAACGTGATGTGGGGTTGCGATTGGCAAATCTGGCACTGGGGGAAACTTATAAACAAAATATTCCAGTTCCTGCGTACAAGAATCCTGTATACAGGAAAATGGACATCAGCCATGGTAAGGTGAATCTGTATTTCGATAATGCTCCAAATGGCTTTCTTGTTAAGGGTAATGGAAAGCCATCCGAGTTTTTGATTGCCGGTAGTGATCAGAATTTTCTGCCGGCAGACGTTAGATTGGAAAAGGATCACATTGTTGTATCAAACAAAAAGGTAAAGAACCCTGTTGCAGTCCGTTTTTCATTTAGTAACACAGGCATGTCGAACGTGTTTAATAACGAAGGATTGCCGATTATTCCCTTCAGAACGGATAGCTGGGAAGTGATTCCGGTGAAGCGATAGACAACTATCGCATTTTCACCCGGAGCAGGTACTGAACTGCCGTGATATAAAGTGTTTTGTTATCGGGTGTTAAAGCGCAATTGGAAGCAGTTACGCCTTCCAGCTTTATTTTACCCATTAATTCGCCGGTTTTGGTAAAGATCCAGATGCCACCGGGACCAGCGGCAAACACATTGCCCCGGTCATCTATTTTTAACCCGTCACACAAGCCGGGCGACTGTTCACGGCTGGCATCGTAGAATATTTTTCCGTTTGTCAGCGAACCTTCCTTGCCAATCGTATACGTATACCACCTTTTCTTTCTGTAATCCGAGTTGGAAACAATCAATGTTTTTCCATCGGGCATAATACCTATGCCATTGGGCTGATTTATGGAATCCAGTAATAGCGTAAGTTTTCCCTTTGCCTCCATTCGATATACACCTTGATAAGGCAATTCCTTTTTTGGATCTCTTGGTCCTTTTTCAAAACCGTAGGATGGATCGGTGAAATAGAGATCACCATTTTTGGCAAGAAACAGATCGTTCGGGCTGTTCAATTTTTTTCCATCATACACACCGGCTATCGTTGTGAAGGTTGGTTGAGGAGCCTTGAGCGGGGCATTCATCATGGCTATTCTTCTATCGCCGTGCTGGCAAATCCACAGGTGGCCATCTTTGGTAACCACGAGTCCGTTTGGACCCATAAAGCCGCCACGTTTTGTTGTATCAGTGTATCCTGCGGGGTTCACATACACTTCCTTGCCTTTCGCTTCTGTCCATTTATAAATGGTATTACCCGGAACGTCGGACAACAAAAGCATCTTCTCCTTTTCGATCCATAGTGGCCCCTCCGTGAACTGGAAACCATCGGCGATAACTTCAACTCTTGCATCCTTCTTAATGATGCCTGCCAGCGCGTCTGAAATAAATTCAATTGTTCCTGAAGGGGGCTTTGATTCCTGTGCAAAAGCAGAAAAGCAAAAGGAAAACACAAAAAGGTAAAGTACGATCTTTTTCATAAGCATGTTTGTAAATAATAACTCCTTTCGTATTTCTGATAACTACAAATGGTTTATGAAACCTTCTTTGTTCGTGCGGATCTTAAACACTTTGCTGTAACTCACGACATAAAGCGTCTTCATATCCGGATCGCCAAAGCAAAGGCTCACGGGAAATGAAGGGAGGTTGATCATGCCGATGTATTCTCCTTTAGAATTAAAAATCTGAACGCCATAGTAGGTGGCTACATAGAGATTTCCCTCTTTGTCTATCGCCATACCATCGGCGCTGGAGGACTTGCCTTTTCTGTCGAGTACGTTTCCCGTAAGAAACAGCTGCGCGAACTTGCGTCCGCCGCTGATCGTACCATCTTCATTTACATCGTAGGCCCAGATGAAATTATCTTTTTCGCTGTTGACCGGGAACCATGATTCATCGTCATAGCAATTGTTGATATAGAGCGTCTTTCCATCAGGCGATAACACAATCCCGTTGGGCATGGCAAACTCATTAGGCTCAGTAAGTCTCGTGATTTTTCCTTCCGCAGAAACATAATACACGGCGCGACCAGGCTGAGACTTTTCAGGTTCCATGGTGAACTGAGGATCAGTAAAGTAGAAGCCTCCTTTCGCATCGGTAACAACATCATTGGGGCCGTCAATAGGTTTTCCATCATATTTGTCAGCCAATACTTTTACAACTTCCCCCCTGGTGGTCATTTCAACAACTCTGTGTCCCATCATATCGCACACGACCAGGTTTCCATTCTTATAAGGGTAGAGTCCATTGGTCTGCATTCTTCCCGCTGTAATATTCTTATAACTGCCGCTGGGATCAAGTTCTACCGTTGAACTTTTCCCTGGATCACCACCCCAGCTTGCATCGAAATACATATTTGAAAAATAGATCTTGCCATTCAGCCATTTCGGACCTTCACTGAACGTCAATTCGGGCCTGGTTTTCTTACCATCAACCACCAGGTCAAGTTTTGCATCCGCGGGTATAATGGATCGATAGGCATCCATTCTTGCTTTCTCTTTTTCCAGGTAGTCTGGACGGGCGGGCCAGAAAATATCAACGGCGTCGCATCCCAGATCTCCGATCTCGGCGCCGTGCACCATGTTTCCTGGAATACGCACAACATTGTCTGGTCTCATAGGTTGTTTTCCGTCGAGCAGAATTTCTTCACATGTGCCGCGAAGTACAAACATCATCTGTTCTTCGGGATGGATATGATGCGGGAAAACAGAATTCGGATCCATGGAGATAAAACTCAACTGCATGTTCCTGCCGGAGACCAGCCTGGAGTTGGCACCTGAAGCAAGTTGGGTGAGTTGCAGATCATACAGATCGTACACTTTGTTTGCTTCTATATTCGCCGGGTGCGTAGCTACATCGGCTAGTTCGCCGGGTAAATTTTTTATGCCCGCTTTTTGAAGATAGTCAAGGCGCAAAGGACTATAAATCTCCAATAGTTTGGCTCCCGACGCCCCGGCAGTTACGGCACTCTTGCTTCCTTTCTCCAGGTAAACAAAATCCGTTCTTGGTGTCGCGCTGTGTACACCATCGGGAGCTTCGCGCTCCTGACCAATCAGGGTAACGACAGATCCGTCGATAAGCTGTTCTACCGATCCTTGCCGGACAAAAAGAAATCGATCGGCCGGTAATTCTTCTTCCAGAATTGCCGCGTTAGGTGCGAGCTCAAGGTTAGCGACCAATATGCCGGCGCCCCAGAAAATACTGGCGGTTACACCCGTGGTCAATTCCACATTGGTCAAACTATCGAGACTGGTTACCTGCGCAGGTTCCAGGTTCGACGCAATAGAGCTTTCGGGAAGTCCCGGTAATGTTCTTTCTGTCAACTGATATTGCTTTATCAACTCTTTGTTTTTCTTTTCCCATCCGGGTGCTGGCGGAGCACACCGGGGTAGGGTCAGCATCGCAGTTAATAAAAGACTGCCGATTGTAGTGGCGTGGGTACAGGTCGATTTCATTTTAATTTCTTTGGATTTCACATGATCACCATTGTACCAATATGGCTGCTTTTTACAAGCGAACAAAGAACTATTTTATTTTAGTCCGCAACGTTGCAAACTTGCCGTTCTGAATAGTAGAGGATAAACATTTCCGTGAATAACAGAGAGCCTAATCGCCTCCACAATATCGATGCGTTGGAAGAGAGTGTGGCACTGCAGATCCAGGCAGGCCTCAAGTCTTGACCTTTTTCAGACCCATTTAACAAGTGACATTGGTTTGTTCATTGCTTTGCTGTGGAATTAAAACTTTTGATCTTCATATCCGGGATCAGAGGGGTCGAATCGATAAGCTGCAATGACTTCACCATATTTTTTGTGCTGTTTTTATACCTGATAAAATGTGGCGTTTGTAAATGCGCCCTGTAAGCTGCGGAGTCTGCGTAGATTTCAAGAATCGTGAAATGTGTTGGATTTTCTTTTTCGGAAACTGCAAATAATGTCAGTACTCCCGGCTCTAATTGCACCGATTTTTCCGCCTCTTCTTTTAGAATCGCCTTATACTCTTCCAAATCCGAAGAGTCGACCACAATCTTCGCCAGTCGAACCATTGGAGGGTTTTTCTGACTATAAAGCGTGTCAGGCAAAAGGAATCCCGCAAAGGCAATTATCATCGTAAATCGCATCACCAAAAATTTTTGTTTCATAAAATGGACGTTGGTATGCATCGTTTTATCTCCCTGCATATTGTTCGTCAGAGACCTTTTCCATCCAGTCAACAACTTTTCCATTCAATTGCTCCTGAGTCGCAATATGACTCATGGCAACCGTGGATGAGGCTCCGTGCCAGTGTTTTTCATTTGGATCAAACCAAACAATATCCCCGGGATGAATTTCTTCAACAGGGCCACCTTCCCTCTGAACCCATCCAACTCCTGAAACTACAATCAAAGTTTGTCCAAGAGGATGAGTATGCCAGGCTGTTCTCGCTCCAGGCTCGAAAGTTACGAGGGCGGCTGCGGCACGTCTATGATCATTAGCCTTAAATAAAGGATCAATTCGAACAGATCCTGTGAACCAGTCTTCCGGACCCTTGCCGGAAGGTTGTGATCCTATCCTTGTAATTTCCATATGCGAGGTTGTTTAATTTCCTGAATAGTATTGTTCATCGGTAACAGGTCTAACCAAGTTACAATTCCTTTTTCAGAGTTCAGCACAAAATACCTCGGCGAGGGACTACTTTTCGCAGTTGCAACATGCCAATGCCTTACCTTGGGATGGACATTTTATGACATCGCCTGTTGTCATGATTGTTTAGGATGGTCAATCTGGTGATGACCTTCGATCAGTTGTGATCAGTAAATTCGATCGGCTGGAGCAGTGGTGAACAAAGATGTTCCTGCGAATACGATTGCTGGCGGGGTGCCCGGAAAAATTCTGAGAACTATAGAATTCTAACGTACGCGGTCAGCAACTACTTGCGTTCGTATCAATCGGTCATGCAAAATGGCAACAGAAAGTGTGTCGAAAGCTCTCCAGGATTCCTGAGAAATGTTGACGCCTATCGGTCGAAAATAAAGTTCAGTGTTCTCCGGAAACACCTCATTTCGTTATATCCTTTGTCGTTGAGATTACTTTATTAAGGGGTTGACGGCGGCCGCCCAACACAAAACAGCCTTTTGCTTTTCATATTCCGCAATTACTTTAATCAATTTTGACTGAGCTTGAAACAGTTTTTCCTGCTGCACATTTATTTTGAAAAGATCGCTTTCACCATTGTCAAGATTGATCAACTCAGCATTCATGAGTCGGAAATAATTTTCAACCATTGATGTCTGTTGCTGAACAATTAGTCCATTGCTCAAAAGGGAATTATAGGCCGTATTGATATCATTCATAATTTGTCGTGTCGCGAGGTCGCGTTCATAGTTTGTTGAAGCAAGCTTCAATTTTATTTGGGAGAGCTTCGCCCGCTCTTTTCTTAAAAATAGAGGGATGGCAAAATCTACTCCCAGTTTATAGTTGTCAGTCAGATTGATGGACGGCGCGTGTTCCACTGGATTGAAAGGTTGATTGAGCAAGTAGTAGGTTACGTCAAGTTTAGGTTTCATGTATTCCCTGGCAAGGCGTTTGTCCAGTTCGAGTTGCTGAAGTTTTAGATCTAATTTTTGCAATTCCGGATGGCTGATCCTGGCATTATTCGTCAGTTCTTCCAGGCTTTTCTGGGATAAGACACCCGTAGAGGGGTCCGCAACGGGCGCAAATTTCATGGGAAGGTCAACCGGATTCACCAGGCTATCCCAAAGGTAGGTTGACACTTTTAGAGTGCTATTCTTCCATTCAGCAAATGCTTCTTGCTGGCTAACTTGTCGTTCAAGCAGAGTTATCTTTGCCTGCACAGTATCGGTGGGAGAAGCCTCTCCTCCTTCAAAATTCAGTTTCACTCTTCGGAAAATCTCCTCACCAATTTTTGTTGTGTTGAGAGCAGCCCGATAGTTGTAGTAGCTGTAATACCATTGCCAATAATCCTTAGCGGCGTCCAGCAAAAGTTTATTTATGATTTTTATTTGTTCAGCCTCCATCAAATCACCGAATACTTCAGCTTGCTTAATCGCAATTCGTCTCTCGTCGGTCAATAAACCTCTTCCCAAAGGAATGAGAAAACCCAGATACGTTTGATTAAAATTGGACCCTTCGTCGATATAATTTTCCGGGTTCAGATACTTTCCTTCATTGTGCTGCACACCTGCGATTGGGCTAATAGGTGATTGCGTCGGAAGTTTTAAGGAACTATTAAATAGCTGATAGTATGTGGTATTATTATACTGTTTCAGGTCGAATTGTGATTCTAGTCTTGGATCAAAGTTTCCCCGTGCCAGCCTGATTTCTTGTTTGGCGGCATCCGAAAGCATAGCAGCTTGCCGTGCTACCGGGTGATTTTGAATCATTATTTTGTAAAAATCCCCAAGTGTAAAAGAGTGAGCGGTATCTGGGACTGCGAAAATTGAATCCGATGCCAACGGTTGTCCTTGTGCTGCAAAAAAAATGAAACAGAATATAAGTGACCACGTCGTCTTCATACCTTACTTAATTTCTACTTCCGGTTCTTGTACAATTTCTTCCTGCTTTTTGCTAACTGCTTCCTTCAGTGGACTTTCATAAAGGCTGGGAGGGAAGCCATTGAGTTGCCGCCAGAGTTCATACCATAAGGGAACATTGTCAAGCATAACCCAGCCCCTTGTTCCGGAACCAACTCTGAGTTGTGCAGGCCATGATTCATCATTTTCGTCCGGTGTTATCAGAATTCTGAATTCCCCCGGCTGCGTGCTCACGTAGTCAATCACTTCTACAATTCCACCGAATGTTCCAACCGACACCGAAGGCCAACCTGAAAACTGTATTGACGGCCATCCATCAAATTCAATTCTGACTTTGCGCCCTTTGGCCAACAGCGGAACATCCGTTGCCTTGACATACATCTCCACGGCCTGATCGCTGACTTCTGGCATGACTGTACAAATGATTTCACCTTCTTTGATAGTCTCTCCGATGCCAGCCTTCATTGTTCGCACCACATGACCATTTTGCGGAGCGAGTATCTGGTATTGGCCACTTCGTATCTTGGTGTTCGCATATTCATTGGTAAGCTTTGAGATTTCGCCCTGAGTCTCAAAGATCTCAGATTCGGTGTTGTTCAATTCCGACTGCGCCTTGCTGATTTTTTCAAGGTTTTCGGCCCGGAGTCTTTCAATTTCAACCTTCGCATTTTGAAAATCAGCAAGACTTCCGTGGTACTTGTATTCAATGTCCTGGAATTTGGTGAGTGGAATGTTGCCCGCCTCGAACAGTCGTTTGTTCCTTTGGTAAAGGTTTTCTGCGTTTTTAAATTTAACGCGATCCACCTCGAGCTTGGCAGTAGCCTGTTCGATCTTGCGAGCCATGCCGGCATTCAACGCATCAAGTTGGCGTTGCAAGGCTATGGCTTTTTTCTGTTTGGCATGAAGACCATTTTCTTTTGCTGCCAGTTGTTCACGAAGTCTTAACAGCAGTAATGGATCAAAGTACTTATCCTTCACCTCACGGATAGTAACAATTGTGTCGCCGGCATTGACAAATTGACCTTCCCTTACATGCCAGCTTTGAATCTGTCCCGCAATTACTGATTGAACAGTCTGGGGTCGGTTTGCAGGGTCAAGCATAGTAACCTTTCCCTTACCGCGGATATTTTGTTGCCAGGGTAGAAACAGCGAAAGAAGCAGAACGCATCCCAGTAACATTAAAAGTTTTGCCAGCAAAATTCCGGCGGGTGGTGTTTTTAAAGCCCTTAATGAATGTAGATTTTCTACGTCGGCCAGCTTGTCAATATGATGGGTTGATAGTTTCAGCATAGTCTAATCGATGTAGTTCTTGACCGTTTCATTTCTTAACAATTCCTGGAAAGGACCCTCATCTAAGATTGTGCCTTCATGAAGAAGGACGACTCTTTCACAAGCGGCCATGATCAGCGGATCATTGGATACTGCGATAAGCGTCCAGGGATCCTCAGGGCTGATGACAGATTGAAGTAAATCCAGTTTGTCTTGTTTTTTTAGTCCGGAGAAAAAGTCGTTTAGAATAATGAGTGCCGGCTTTTTGGCAAGGCAACGCGCTAATATTAATCGGTGAATAAAGGAGCTTGATAGGCCCTTTCCACCGCTCACAATTCGCGTACTAAGACCTTCCGGGAGTCGATTGATGGCATCGTCAAGTTTTACTTTCCGTATGGCGTTTAAGGCATCGTCAACCGTTCTTGTTGCACTGCCTAGTGTTATATTTTCCATGATTGTTCCGTCAAAAAGATCTTCTGGCGAAATGTTCTTCGCAATCCGGTCGCGTAAATGCCGGATGTCCAGATCGCGTAAAGAATAGTTATTGATCGTTACAATGCCCTCGAAATCTGAATGTAAACCGGCGATGAGATTAGTAAGTGTCGTCTTTCCGGCGTTGCCAGGCCCGGCAATGCAGATTCGCTCACCTGCCCGTATATGAAGATTTATTCCCTGCAGCGCGTAGGATGGTGTCGACGCATATTTATAGTTGAGTTGCTTAACGTCAATTGAATATCCCGAGGTGAAAATTCTGGGGAAGTCAAGGCCGCCAGATTTTTCTAACGGCAGATCGGTGATTTGGGCAATTTTGTCAACGGCGGTGAGGAGATCATATACAACATCCATGTGAGTAATGACCTTTTCAACAGCCGTCATCAGTAAAATGATTATCACTTCAGAGGCGACAAACTGGCCTAGTGTTATTTCCCGATTCACTACCAGTATGGTTCCGATGATAAGCAGACTTCCAATAATTGCTGTCTTAAACACCACAATGAATGAAAATTGAGTGAGAAGAATTTTAAAGTGAATCTTTCGGTATTTCAGGTAATCGTTTACCGAATTATCCGCTTTCCTCATGGGCAGATCAGTATTTCCTGCAAGCTTGAAAGAGTTAAGTGCCCGGGCAAGTTCTTCCAGCCACTGTACGACTTTGTATTTATACTTTGACTCATTGATAGATGATCTCAGTCCATCCGGGCCTGTAAGCCAAAGGATCAACACGAGAAATAGCACAAGGACCAAACTGAAGAAGATAAAGAACGGGTGATATAATGACAGAAGAACAAGGCCAAATAATATTTGAATGAGAGAAGATGTGAGATCGATCAATAATTTTGGCAATCCTTTTTGAAGGGTGATTACATCAAAAAAGCGATTCACAAGCTCAGGTGCGTACTTTTGAAGTATGGATTCCATGCGGATGCGTGGTATTCGAAAAGCAAATTCAAGTGCCGCCTTCGTGAAGATCCGCCTTTGCAGATATTCCACAAGCGAGATTTGCACAATTTGTAAGATTCCGGTGAAGAGCACACCAAGAATGACCGCAGTTATTAAAATGTAAATCGAGCTAAAAAATACACCTCCTGAAATTAGTTGAACCGTATTTTGTATTCCAACGGGCAGGATCAGGCTGGTTAATCCAATGATAATGGAGTAAAAGAAAATATATAGTATGTCTTTCCTTTCTGTTGAGAGAAGCCTGAGAAACCGCTGTACGGGACTTAAAGCCTTCGGTGCGGATTGCCCTTCGAAAGAATACTCGCTGACAAGGCTATTGTACGAATACACCACGAACGCAATAACTTTTTCATGGTCGTCTTTGTATAACGCATTCATTTCGATTGAGGAAAACTTTATTTCGCGGGTTTGGTCTTCACCCATTTCAATAGCCGATAGATTTTTATTCCGTTGATAGATAAGAATCGGAGCTAACCTTTCGCCTTCCACCTTAAATACCAGTGTTACCGAATCACTCACTGAAAATAATGCCGACAAGTTTCCTTGCGATATTTTTTGCTCCAGTAACAGGATTCTGACACTATTTCCGGATTCGATTAAATCAGCTTTCAATTCCGGAAAATCAGCTTTTAAATAGTCACGGTTGTTGATCTCTACAAAGCGCAGCGTAGAGGATTCAAACTCATGTTTAAGTAAGCGTGAAGCTTCACGCAGTGTCCGAATGATACAATGATTATTCATTTGACTTTAGCACCTATTGTATTGAATACCATTGTTGCAAGAAATTCAGCAAGCTTGTTATGCTTTTGTTTTAGATCTGCCCTGATATCTGTCAGAGACGGCAGATGCTGCGCATAATACATCTGATGATTTGCACTGAGCAGCAGTGTACTCACAAGGGAATGGGGAAAAGGATATTTAGGGTTTATTTCCTTAATTATTCCAACGATTTTTTTGCACAATGACTTGTAGGGAAGAAAAAGTCCTTCCTTATTGTCAGTGTCAACCTGCCGTGTCAAATAGGTCTTTTCAAACTCTGTGTTAACAATCCGCTGAAGTTTATGCTCATCAACGAATGGTATTTGTGGATCCACCGTTTTCTCCTCAACGAGCAGGTCGATGCAATTTTGCAACCGTTGAATAGGGCTCTTGATATTTTGATTGTGAAAGTCAATCCTGTATTCCAGCCATGTCCAATACCAATCGATCAGATAAAGTAAAAGACGATGCTTGTTTTCGAAATATCTGTACACCGACGCCTCGGGCGAGCCCATTTCTATTCCCAATTTCTTAAATGTGAAATCTTCGAAGCCTGTATTGTCAATCAGTTTTATGCTCGCCTGAATGATATTTTGGCCCAGTTGCGTTGATTGTGGATCCCTGAGGTACAGCTTTGAATTAAGCTTGAACAAAAAGATAGTCATTATGTTGAAAATAATAGTATTACTATCATAAACGCATCTGATACAATCTTGTTTATTTTTCCTGGTTTATTTTTTTAAGAAATGATCCGATCATGGATCGCACAAGCAATCAATGAGTTACTCTCCTTTCGGGTCCACCGGCTCGCAGATTGCAAAATTTTTATTCGCCATGGCCGGACCAATTTGCACACCGCCATACAACAGGTGCCCGAAAAAATTTCAAATACAATGCTTTGCCGCCTTGATTTCAAAAGAAACTGTGACTTTGGCTTTGGAGATGGTTTCATTTGTTACCTATTAGGAATGTTTGGGTTTGGAATAACAAAGCCGGTAGTAAAATGTTCAGAAAAGCTGAGTGATTTCTGAATGAAGTGCCTGAAAAGGAAGAAACTTCATTTTGCCGCTCACATTTTAGCCAGGAAGGTGAACAACTCTTCATGATACATCTGCATTTTCATATCCTCCAACAGGATTTATGGATTAGATTTGCACCCATAGATGACAAACGTGAAACGGAGCAAATAACACGATATGATAAGGATTCTTTTTGTAGGGGTAGGAATGTTTATTCAATCAGTTCTATTTGGTCAGGATGCATCGGTTAATTCCGATGTGGAAAGTGCTTTACCATTTTCAAATGCATCTGTAACACTCAACCCTTCATGGATCAAGCACCGGGAAGATTTGAATATAGCGTATTTGAAATCGCTTGATCCCGATAGATTGTTGCATAATTTCAGAATTAACGGTGGGCTGCCTTCAAATGCCAAACCTTTGGAAGGATGGGAGGCCCCAAGTATTGGTTTAAGAGGACATTTTGTTGGGCATTATCTTTCTGCTGTTTCATGCGTAGTTGAAAAGAATGGAGATGCCGTTTTGACTAAAAGAGTAAATTACCTTGTAGATGAGCTGTACAAGTGTCAGCAGGCTTTGGGCGGCGAATACTTAAGCGCTTTTCCCGAAAAGGATTTTGATACATTGGAAACCCGGTTCGGGGGAGTCTGGGCGCCTTATTACACTTATCAGAAAATAATGCAAGGCCTGCTGGATGTCTATGTTCGTTGTGGAAATAGAAAGGCATATGAAATGGTAGTAGGTATGGCCTCCTATGTGGATAAGAGAATGTCTGAGCTGGATGAGGAAACGATAGAAAAGGTGTTTTACAGTGCAGGTGCTAATCCGTCAAATGAAGCAGGGGCGATGAGCGAGACGCTGTATAAATTGTATAAAGTTTCAAAAGATCAAAAGCATTTATCATTAGCAAAAATATTTGACCGGGATTGGTTTTTTATTCCATTGTCCGAAAACGAGGATATACTGTCGGGACTGCATTCCAATACACACCTGGCCCTTGTTAACGGGTTTGCTCAACGCTATTCGATAACAAAGGAGGTTACTTATCGCGACGCCGTTGTCAATTTTTGGGATATGTTAATTAAGGATCATGCGTACGTAAATGGATCAAGTAGCGGGCCTCGCCCAAATGTCACTACTCAAACCTCACTCACTGCCGAACATTGGGGTGTGCCGGGACATCTCAGCAACACCATGACAAGTGAAATCGCCGAATCATGCGTGTCTCACAATACACAGAAACTTACCTCAACTCTTTTTAGCTGGACCGCAAACCCAAAGTATGCCGATGTGTATATGAATACATTTTATAATTCCGTAATGGCATTGCAAAGTGGTCGGACGGGTGCGTGTGTGTATCATTTGCCATTAGGTTCCCCCAGAAACAAAAAGTTCTTGAAAGAGAATGATTTTCGTTGCTGCAATGCCTCAACCATAGAGGCCTTTTCACTGCTGAACGGAGGTATCTACTATCATAACGATTCGGTCCTATGGGTGAATCTTTATATTCCATCTACGCTCAGCTGGGAGGACAAAGGTATTGCCCTGACACAGACAGGAAATTTCCCTTCAGATTCAAGTGTGGAATTCACGATAGTTGGAAAGAAGAAATCGGCATTCACGATAAAGTTATTGATCCCATCATGGGCAAAAATAGCTGAGGTATTCATCAATAATGAAAATCAAAATATTGAAATCACTCCCGACTCATATGTGAGCCTGAATCGTGAATGGAAGAAGAATGATAAAATAAGATTGGTTTTCCATTATGATTTTTATATAAGGACAATGCCTGATGATAAGAATGTAATCGCGATTTTTTATGGACCTGCACTTTTGGCATTTGAGAGTGAATCAGAACTCATATTGAAGGGAGACCATGATAGTATTTTTAGCTCACTTTCAAGAGCGAGTGGGGTCATGAATACTTTTTATTTACGTAATAATGGAAGAACCTATTTACTCCGGCCTCTATTTGATATAGAGGATCAATCCTACGGCGTTTATGCAACAATCAGAAATTACTAGGATTTTCGAGTACCAAAAACAAGAACTAAGAGGCAATCATCCATTTTGTGGATTCACGGCCGATGAAGGTTTGCGTCTTGTCCCTGGAAGCATTTTTTTCCACTATCTTGTAATTACATCGACTTCAGCATAACCCGTTTCGTCGTTGCCATGGATATTACGCAATGCACGCAGTTTGATATAGCGAGCTTTTGCGGGCGAGAATTTTTTGGTCTGCCACAAAGGATTGTTCTTAATATTGGAGAACTCGCCGGCATCGGCCAGTTTCCATTCTTCATTGTTATCTGAAATATAAAACTCATAATTACTAATGATGCTCGGGTTCCAATTGGATGGGTCTGGCAAATATCGAAAGCCTGCTAGCGTTTCTTCTTTACCTAAATCAATTATCAAATCAACAGGCATTTTTTTGTCTTTGCCTTGGTGCCATACGGTAGCGGGGTCGCCATCTAAAACAGCACTTGCTTTTTCATCTTCTATTCCAACAAGTTTCCAGTCCTTTCTGGAAATGTCAAAGGTTTCACTTGTCACCGGACTGCTTTTGCCCGAAGCCGGTTCATAAGCCATTGCATTTACCTGCACTTTTCCTTCCACGACGACAGGTTCTGTGTATTTTTTTGATTTCAATGTAGGCACACTGCCATCCGCAGTATAATATACTTCCGATTCTTTATCGGCAGGTATGATATTTATTACACCCCTTTGATTTCTGATGATGGCTGGAGGAGTCAAAATCTGGGGCGCGTTATAAATTCCGATATTCGAAATCGTGGGACAGCTTTTTGAATCCTTAATGTTCAGGCGAACCTGTGTTGCGGTTACACTCGGAAAACGAAGGATACGTTTATATCCAATTGTAGTTGCTTTTGCCAGTTCTTTCCAGCTGCCATCCACCAGGGCTTCGACTGTAAAGGATTTAACGCGTTGACCAAGGCTAATATTTTCCTGCACCAGGAAACGATTGAACCGTGCTGGCTTGCCAAAGTCAATCGTTAACGATGCGGCTATTACGTTATCGTCGGTAGCCCAATAAGTATTTGCCTGGTTATCAGTAGCCATACCCGCAGCAAATTGTTTGGCATTGCCCCGAACATTTGAAGCGATCGCTTTCTTCTTTGCAGCGAGGTTTACTGCAAATGCTTTTTTCACCGCATCACCAAATGCAAGTGCTGCTTTTTCATCATTTTCGTGAATCAATCCTTTCGTATCAATCGGAAAGTTGAGAAGCAGTGTGCCGTTTCGGCCAATAGAATTGTAGTAAGTGTCCATTAAATGCGGTACTGTTTTTACTCGATCGTTTTCACCAGGATGATAAAACCATTCCGGCCTGATGGAAGTATTTACTTCGGCTGGTACCCACGAATCGCCATTTTCCAATCCATGATGTAGCATGTTAAAAGGTACTGCTCCCGTGGCGTTCAGCAAGCTCCAGTTTGTTTCACCAACAAAACCTGCTTCGGTTCCCACCCAACGCAGGTCGCCCCTGTCGCCTCCATCGTTCCAGATCACGATATTGGGTTGTAATTTTCTAATCAGTTTATACGTATTGCTCCAGTCGTAATAAGTGGTGCGGTCAATCTTGCGTTCTTCATTAGCCCCGCCATAATATCCAGTACCTCCGTTAGCTCCGTCAAACCAAACTTCGAATATTGGACCGTACTGGGTAAGCAGTTCGGTAAGTTGATTTCTGAAATAAGTAATATACTCAGGCTTGCCATAGTCCGGATGGTTTCTATCCCAGGGCGACAAATAAATGCCTAGTTTCAAACCGTATTCTTTACACGCATCCGCCAATTCACGGACGATGTCACCTTTGCCATTTTTCCAGGGTGCATTCTTGACCGAATACTCAGTATATTTTGAAGGCCAAAGACAGAAGCCACTGTGATGCTTGGCTGTAATGATTATCCCTTTCATTCCTGACTCTTTACAGACACGAGCCCATTGGCGGCAATCCAGATTCGTGGGGTTGAACAGGTTTATATCTTCATTACCATACCCCCACGGTTGGTCGGTATAGGTATTTATTGAAAAATGAACGAAGGCATAGTACTCCATTTGCTGCCATCGGATCTGGTTAGCTGATGGTATCGGGCCAAATGGTTCCGGAGCTTTTGTCTGAGCATAAGTATTACCGATCGTACCGATGAAAAAAAAGATTCTATACAAAAAATGCCTGTTCATATTGCTGAGTTCGACTTTGAAATAAAACAAAATTGCAGTAAAAATTAAAAACTGTGTGTTCGGTCGATTCACCACTTCAATTATCCATGAGTTTCATTTACCGGTCAATTTCCGCCCTCCAATATGGAGTCTATTCCCCGCTGATCCGTTATGGCGCCTGTATTTCGATTGACAAGACCACCAGTGTCCCAAACAAATGGAATTACACCGTTTTCTAAAGCCGTTTTGGTAATAAACTTCAACCAATAATCTCTGGAAGCAATGTGTTTGTCCGGATCCGCTGTGTTTGAACGCAAGGCAGCCAGATATTCACCCATGAGAACAGGAATTCCTTTATCAACGAATTTTGTTTTTAACCCCTCGAAATATTGCACAGCTTCAGCTTCTTCACCCCAGGTAGAATTTCGGCTGGGTTCAATGGTGGAGTGGTTGCCTTCACCCCAGTAGTAAAACATATTGCCCCAACTTACATCCTCACTCAACAATGTAAACTGAAACGGTGTGTAGTAATGTTCCTCGTACATGATGCGATTAGGAATCTCGTCGGTCGGAAAAGTGTTCATTAACGCTGAAGCCCCCTGAACGACAAGCACCCGGTAACTATTCCGGCCGCCAGTAGCTCGTACGGCATTTACGAAGGTTTGATGATACGAGTATAATACTGCCATCTCGCTTTCATTGTCTGCGTTAGGTTCGTTTGCACTCGCAAACATAAGGTGTTCATCAAAGTCACGCAGGTGGGTTGCAATTTGTTCCCAGAAAGCTTTTTGTTTGGCATTCACCAAATCCTTCTTTTCTGGTGTAATGTTGTTTTCCAGCCAGCCTCCGTCCCAATGGATGTTGAGCAGGACATACATGTCATTATCGACGCAGTATTGTATTACCTCTTTAACGCGATCTAACCACACCTGATCGATTTTCGCCGTGGTGGCATCGGAGTTTTGATCCCACGAGCAGGGGAGACGAATGGCATTAAACCCAATGTTCTTTATTGCGTCCACGAAAGCTTTTGTAATTTTTGGATTACCCCAGGCCGTCTCGCCGCCAATGGCTTCCAACGTGTTACCAATGTTCCATCCAAGGTGCATTTTAGAAGCTAACTGCACAACATCGCTATCCATCCCTGTTGCGTCCGGTGCAATTGGCGAGGTGTTATAGGTTGGGTAAACAGACGCTACCTGGGTAACCGGAATCTGCACTGCTCCAGCATCCGTGCCACTTATGCTGATTGTGGCGGTCCGTGCCGGATCGGGTGTGCTTTCAAGGGCAGTAACGTTTATGGTAGTGGTTCCTTTTATACCGGTCGTCTTGCTGAACTGCAGCCAATCTGCATCACTTGAAATCGTCCATTGTGGCGCGTCGGTCGCAATCTTTAACGATTTTGTCTCACCTATGTGTTTGAATTCGAATGCGGCGGCATCTGCAGTAATAGTATAAAGAAAGTCAGAGGATGGCTGTGTTACTTCCACCTGCACAGGATCGGCATTGCCTGCAGAGACAATCAATGTAACGGCACGAGGAGTAAGTGTGCGCGTAGTCACCTTCAGATTAACAGTGGTGGTGGGCAGGTTGCCACTGGGTGGGGTAATCGTTAGCCAGTCGGAGGCCGGATTATCAATGCTCCAGGCCTTAGCGTCGGTTTGAATGATAATGTTTACGTTGCCTCCGTCCACACTGAATTCAATGTCCTTTTTATCTACCGTGAGCGCATTTGTTTCATCTTCTGAACACGCTATCAAAAGCAACAGAATTACGGATAGCAGCGAGTACATTGTCTTTTTTAAGGGGCTCTTTTGTAATGTGCTGATTGAAAGACCTGCAAAGTGAGCAACGCATAACGGGAACTTTAAAGCTTGCATAATTGGAATTAAGTTTTTGATTAATAGCAGGCAAGGTAGGTGTTAAAAAATACTTCATGGGTAATGAAAAATCCAAGAAGAGGACACAAATCGTCTACCGAACCGGTTGCGATCTATTTTAAGGAGAAACGTTTTTGAAAATGTGCATGAATCAGCTTGCACGTTGCTGTATATGTTTCGTCTGCAACGAAAAGCGGAAGACCTCTGTCTTAGCTAATTTTGAGAAGCAAATTCTACAGCCGAATCAAACTCAGGAATAATACATCGTTCTCCCGAATGTCAAGTTCCTTTGAGAAGGACGAGGTAGTCGGGACAGTAATGAACGCTTTCAAAAATGGTGAGCCATCATTTTGTTTCTTGATTTGCTCCACTTGCTGTTTGGACAGTTGTGCCGGTTTCCCCACGGACAGATAGGTCGAAAATGCGTCGTTGCTCCTGTAGCCCACTTTGTAAACTTCAAGTGCGTACACCCCAGCCGGGAGTCTTTCAATGTTGATCTTTACTGTTCCTTTGGTTTTTGAAGGTAGGTCCTGAATGTAGTAGTCTTGATTGTTCACCGAATCACCAGGGTGCGCATTGGTAAAATCCCATATCAAAGCCTGAAGGTTTCCGGTTGAATCTTTGCAAACCAATGATGCGCGATCGCTATTTACCAGCTCTATGTTACCTAATCGATTTAGAAATTGATAAGCATAAAAGACTGGTTTGTTAATTCCCTGGATCGTCAGCATTCCAAAACCTCCGTGAAAGGGAGTGAATCGTGGTCCAGGTTCTTCAAAAATATCTGTAAAGACCCAATAAGACATTGAGTTTGCAGCCGTCCCTACTTCGTTCAGCTTTTGCAGGACATAAGCTGCTTCATGATAGCTGTCATGGATGGGATCTGCCGGAGTATAGGATGCGCTCCATTCGGTATAGTGAAGCTCAAGATTTGGTTTCCCCGACTCAGAGATTTCCTTTCGTGATTGAATCACATCCTTGCTAAGGGCCATTGGCTCATTCGCAAGTACAGTACCGGTGTTGCCGAACTCGTCAAGATAGCCTTGCTTCACGCCATAAGAATGGGTGCTGATAAAATCGATTGGAACAGAATTCTTGTCACAAAAGTCAATCATCTCACTTTCCCAGGCTGCGCCTGCGGTTCCCGGACCGCCTACCCGATACGAAGAGTTGACGCTTTTTATTGCGTTGACGCTGTGCTTATACAATCTGAAGTATTCTTCCTGCGTTCCTGCCCAAAAGCCATCCAGGTTGGGTTCGTTCCAGACTTCAAAGTACCATGTCTTTACTTCATCAGCTCCATAGCGGTCCGTAAAGTGTTGGGCCAGATTGCGGATCAATGACTCCCATTTCGCGTAATCCTTTGGCGGCGTCACGTTTCCCCGCCACCAGAAAATCGTTTTATCTCCACTCGCAAGCGCTGATGGCATGAAGCCGAGTTCAACAAATGGCTTGATACCGATGCTGTGTAGAAAGTCGAATAATACATCGACATACATATAATTATACGCTGGGTTTCCCATTCTGTCCTCCTTGTACACGGCCATGTCATCTGAAAGTAGTCCATGCATGCGAATGTATTTGAACCCACATTCTTTTTTCACGTAAGCCAGTTGCTGTTGCCAGTCGGCCCTGAGACCTTCATTGGCCCGACCGGCTCCTACGCATTGTTTAAACATGGTATTTAAGCGTCCCTTTTCGTTTTCAAAGTCCACATTGATTAACCTTGCAGGTATTGATGGTTTCTTATTCTGAGCATGGATTGATCCTGCCGTTAAACTGAAAAGCAGCAACAGGCTAATGTGTTTCATTTGCGCGAAGAATCTGATGCTGTAAACTGAGTTCATCTTTAAAGGATGGGTGTTTGAGGAATTTTCGACCATGCAAACGGTGTTTAGATCGCGAAATATAATCACGTGGCCGGTTCAAAAACGAGGTTGTACTCAAATGATGGGTATGGATTAGATAATTCTTACAGGATAGTAGACAAACTTAACCCATCAAAAAGACTTTTTGATACCCTGGATGTTGAAGACTTTCAGTTGATTCGTAATTTATGGTTATTATATGCCGGCAAGTATAGCTCGGTAATTATGTCGTAAAATTGAATGAAAGTAGGCCCCTTGCGGCCGTCAGTGAACCTTTCAAAAAAGGCAGATTCGAAACGATGGGGTTGGCTTTTAGAAACTGAACCTATGATAAGAACCGGACAGGTTATCGCTCTTATTATACTTTGCACCTTAGAGGTGGGCGATGTTTTTGCGCAAACGGAACAATTAAAATTCCGACACCTCAATATCAGCAATGGCTTATCTCATCATGAAATCACAACCATTTTTAAAGACAGCCGTGGATTCATCTGGATCGGTACTGCGTTTTTTGGATTGAATCGATTTGATGGCAATACCGTGAAGTCATTTCTTCATGACGCACACGATAGCACCTCTTTAATTAATAATTCGATTCGTCAAATCTTCGAAACTCCTGATCGGCAGATCGGAGTGCTGACGCCCCTTGGCGTGACCTTGTTCAATCCGGAGAGTGAACGGTTTGAACGAGATCTTGACTCGTTTTATGAAAAGTATGGGACATCAAAACACCTGAAAAATATTATACATGACCGTGATGGAGCGTTCTGGTTTATAGAGTCGCACCGGGTGACGAGGTGCATTCCATCGGAGGGAAAATCTATCGTTTTTAAAAACAATGCGGGTGATACCACCTCAATTTTACAAGACTCGATTTCAGATTTTTCGATCGGTAAAAATAGCAACCGTTGGATCGTGCATTCCAATGGAATTGCCGAAAGGCTTGAAGAAGTAAGGGGAAGGGGGCAGGTTAAGCAACGCATTTACGACGTTTATAATTTTAATAAAGGGCATCAAACCGGCTACCGTCTTCTTGCCGATACGGACGGAGATATTTGGTTCCTCGCAGCCGGATCGTACCAGGGTGTTTTTTATTATGACTTAAAAGGTGAAAAACTTCACCAGGTCACAGCGAATTCACCTTCTCTGCGATTGAATACCGACGCTGCCTCCTGTTTTGTTGAAGCGGACGACGGATCGATTTGGATTGGTACCGATCACGGCGGGATCAACATCATCGACAAGAAACAATCCACTGTGCGTTACATTTATCATCGGCCTGATGATCCCATGACCGTTGCTGAGAATTCAATAATATGCTTTCATAAAGACGATGAGGGAATCATCTGGACGGGAACGTATAAACGCGGAGTGAGCTATTATCACAAGAATATTTACCGGTTTGACGTTTATAAGCGTCACTCGCTCGATGCAAGCAGTTTGCCTTTTGAAGATATAAACCGTTTTGCGGAGGATGAGCACGGAAATCTTTGGATCGGGACCAATGGCGGGGGGTTGTTGTATTTTGATCGGCAGACCGGACAATACAAGCAATATTTAAATGAACCGAAAAATGAAAAAAGCCTGAGCGGTAATGTGATCGTTAGTCTTTGCATCGACTCTGAAAAGAATCTGTGGATAGGAACCTATAATGAGGGGCTGAATAAATTTGACGGCAAGATATTTACCAGGTATAAGCATGTTCCCGGAGACACATCATCGCTTCCCAGTCAAAACGTTTGGGAAGTGTTCGAGGATTCAAGAGGACGTCTTTGGATTGGTACGTTGAATGATGGTCTGGCATTGCTTGACAGAAGAACCGATAAATTTCAACGCATCAAGACCTGGGGACCTAACGCCATGCAGTCTATGACCATCGACGCCATAACGGAAGACCGGCAGGGAAACATATGGTTCGGCACTGCCAATGGAATTGATGTTCTGTCGCCCGACGCGAAGAACTTTACTCACTTTGAAGCATCATCCAATCCTTATTCGCTTAGTAGTAATGGCATCGTCGACATAAGACAGGATTCGAATGGACGCATCTGGGTCGCAACGATGGATGGTCTGAACCTTTTCGATGAATCCGTGAAGGGCTTCAGAGTTTACAAAGAGAATCTTCCACATAGGGCGGTGCTTACGATACAGGAAGATAACCTTGGCAGAATTTGGATCGGCACACTTAACGGGCTTTGTGAAATGACTTTGCTAAACGATGACGCCACCGACGTAGCGTTCAAGCGTTACGTTGAGTCTGACGGTCTGCAGGGACTTCAATTCAACCTGAACGCGTCATTAAAAACAAAACGCGGTGAGTTAGTGTTTGGGGGACCAACCGGGTTCAATATTTTCAGTGCCGAAAAAAGTGGAGAAGATTTGCCTGTGCCGAGGGTTATTTTTTCGGATCTCAGGCTTTACCAAAA
>DASUGQ010000090.1:0-5781 GCA_036273935.1 Cyclobacteriaceae bacterium
CACACTCGACGGAAAGGAACGACAATTCTTCAGCTACATCAATCACCCTTAGACTTTTATCAAATTCAATTCTGTCAATCACCGCAGGGCCTGGCGCAAGACAGATGTGTTCTGGTCTTAAATCACCATGTCCATCTATAACTCTACCTTCATGAACACGAGAACAAAAAAGATCATTGTTCTCCACCAAAAAATGCAAAAGAGACGCGGTTATGCCGATAATTGATGCCGAATTTAGTTTGAACTCCTTTCGGAGCAGCCCCTTACTATTCTTGTTAATATCCTGAATAATTTGATTTTTAAAGTCGCGCTCGCCTATATCTGCAGCAGGACAGGCGAGATAAAAGTCAGCCAATACTTCGGCAGCCCGCTGTACCCAATCAAACCGTATTGTCTTTTTAAGGATCATACTGTCGAGCATGTGTTCCCGAGGCAGACGCTTCATTTTCACCAGCCAATCAATTACTTCTCCACTCCCGGCAAGGCGCAAAGCATGTCGACTCGACACCAAAGGCACTACTTTCAGATAAGTATCACCTGCCAGCGGTTTATTGATCCTGACTTCCTCCAGGCAGCATTGTTGTCGAGATTCAATTGATCTAAAATCCAGGAAATCGTAATGAACCGGCTTCTTCAATTTGTATACATATTTGTCGGTAAGGAAAACCCACGACATATGCGTTTCCAATACTTCGACTTTCTCTGTATCACCATAGGTCTCCGGCAAACTGAGAAACCGGACCTTTGCCTCCAAAGATTCAGTATTATTAAGCTGTATGGTTGCCTCAGTGTCCATGAATTTTATTCCAGTTCCATTAAAGTCACGAGTGACCCACCTGTATGCAATCTTCTAATGACCTCGGCAAAGAAGTACGAGGTATCAAGTACTACCAGTTTTTCTTTAGACACTTCACTTAGCGTGTCAACCGAAACGGTATTCGTAACGATAACTTTATTTAATGCTTTTTCCCGGAAAGCGATATTCGCCTTCTCGATAAATGCGCCATGTGTGGCCACTGCATAGACTGCAGAGGCACCACGCCTGCTGCATTCTGCTGCAGCGCGCGACAAAGTAACTCCGCTATTAATCAGATCGTCGAGGACGATGACTATTTTATCTTTTACATCACCAACGACCGTCCCTCCGCTAACCACACCCTTACTGCGCAATTTTTCCATGAAGGCAAAATCAATTTCCATTGATAATGCTCCAGACAGCCGGTCTCTAAATTGTTCTGCCCGCTTCACTCCCCCGATATCAGGTGACATGACTACAACCTTTTCAGGCGTTTTAATTACAGATTGAAAATAGGCAACAAATAATTTCTGGGCTTCGAGGTGCTCTGTCTTGCAACGAAATGCATTTTGAAATGCCTGCAGGCTGTGCACATCAATCGTTACAATTCTGTCAACATTAACAGCCTCAAAAAGAGAGGCAACATAACGCATAGTGACGGGGTCGCGCGCTTTGGTCCTCCGATCCTTTCGTGCGTAGCATAAGTAGGGGACAATAGCGGTTACTCTTTTTGCACCGGCATCCTTGAGCGTTGCTATGAAAAACAAAAGCTTGCACAACTTATCGTTAACACTTTCCTTTTCATCATTGTAAAGGGAGTGAATAACATAGGCATCCTCATCACGAACACTAACCAATGGCCTGATTTTGTGTTCACCATCTTCAAATTCACGTTCTTCATGCGCGTCAAGGGAACTATCAAGGGCCATGGCTATGCGCTCACCAAAGCTACGACTACTATGAAGTGCAAAAAGTCTCATAAAAATCTTATCCTTTAATCACGGCGATCGGTCTTAAACGTGCCACTTTTTTCGCAAGTCCGGCATGATGAACAACATTCTGGCATCGGCCGTGTGTAACAAAAATTCAATTTCCCTCACTTTGTGACAGCACTACTGTCCTATTAACGGAATGGACTTCTCATCCTCAGGTTTTTTCTTCATAGCCCCTACTACCACAAAAGATCCCTCACCATATCCTGGCCTCGAGGGCTGTATCGTTTTAATTTCATCCAATTCATTAAATAAAGTTTGACGTGTTACAGCATGTTTAAAACCGGCACGGCCCAATTCAGATAAAACTTTGTCGACTGAATAAAACCGGGCATGTTTATAGAATGTACTTTCCGGTTTGATTTTTTCATAATACTGACCAATAATGCTTTCACGGTCAACAAAGCCAACAACTAAAACCCCATCTTGTTTTAATACCCGATGAGCTTCTTTAAAGGGGGCATGCAAATCATCAAAATAGCTGATGACAAAATTCATTAATACAAAATCGAAGCGGTAATCTCCATAAGGAAGATGATTAGCAGTACCATCCATTATTTCAACGCCCCGGTCAATAGCAAGCTGGCGCATTTTGACAGAAGGTTCAATACCTTCCTTGATTCCCAACGCCTGCGAAAACCTTCCTGTTCCCAAGCCAACTTCAATTCCGTTAAGTTGATCACCTTGTGGCAACACCTCACGCAAAGCCTCCACTTCCGACCTAAAAACCCACGGATATTGTTCGTACCATTCTTCGTACTCCTCTACGTGGTCATCAAATAAAAATTGCTTTCTCATATTTTATCTTTTAATGGGTCATTGATTAATTCAAATTAAAACACTGTTACCTTTCATTAAATAAAGAGATGCCAACCAGACATCCTATGATAAGTGTCAGGTATAGAAAGATATCTGATGAACAAGATGCAAATGACCTGCTCATGAGGAATGTCATAAAAGCTGGTGGGATTTCATCATGTGAGATCTACGCGGCAAGCCTGTAATTTTGATCATGGGAGAAATAAACACATTCGCTGCAGATCCAAACCTGATCGATTATGATCTCCTTTTAAGAACATTCAGTTGGAAAGATGCGTCTGACAGGCTTGCCTGGTTGCCGGATGGACGCGGATTAAATATTGCACATGAAGCAGTTGACCGACACGTTTTAGGCCCACTAAGAAATCACACGGCTATACGATGGATCAGAAAAGATCGCACGTCAAAAAATTTTACCTATCACGATCTTTACGAATTGTCCAATCGCTTTGCAAATATACTGACGATGTTAGGTGTGAGCAAAGGCGAAAAAGTTTTCGCGTTCACTGGACGAATTCCAGAGCTTTACATTACCGCTTTGGGTACATTAAAAAAGACCGCTGTGTTTTGTCCCTTGTTCTCAGTTTTCGGACCGGAACCAGTTTACCAACGATTATCCAAAGGGAATGCAAAAGTTTTGGTGACAACCCTTGACTTATATCAAAAGAAAATTAAAAATCAGCTGGGCCGATTGCCTGAACTTGATCATGTTTTGTTAACCGATGTCCAGGAAAATTTAGACGATAAAGTTTTGTCCCTTCAATTGTTGATGGGTAAGGCTTCATCGGCATTCACTATTCCCCCAACACAACCGGATGATGAGGCGCTGTTGCATTTCACCAGTGGAACAACCGGCATGCCGAAAGGAGCTGTTCATGTTCATCGCGCCGTGCTGACCCATATGATGACAGGAAAGTTCGTATTGGATTTTCATCCCGAGGATATTTACTGGTGTACAGCTGATCCAGGCTGGGTAACCGGAACTTCTTATGGAATAATTGCTCCATTGGTAAACGGCGTGACCAACCTTGTTGATGAAGATGAATTCGATGCCGCGTAGCCATGGCGCTACAAGGGTACCAGATCTGAACGCCTGGTGGGAAAATGGTCTCCAACGAAAGAAAGATATTCACATTGGTTTTGTTGTCTCCCTCCGGTCGGGTGGTGTAATTTAAAGTAGATTTCTGAATTTGATGATTTGTCTTGTCCATATATATTCATGATCATTTACAACTAACCTGACCACTGCAATTTTCTGCTGGGCTTTGAACGCACTGCTTCATTCTGTTTTATCATACACATCCAGCGCTACAGACAGGCATGTTGTCACGCCTTTCAGACCGCAAACCGTTAATGTAATGAGAATGGCATCCTTTATTTCCTCTCTTGAAGCTCCGGATTTTTTTGCCATCGGAACATGATAATAGACTGCTGTCGTATTCCCAACAGCAGCTTGTATGCCAATGTAAATAAGCTGTTTTGTTTTTGCATCGAGGCCTGTTGTATTCTTTATTGCTTCTACAAGACCATCAAATGCTTTGGACACATGAGGTGACTCTTTATAAAAAGTCTCAATCGGATTGATCCGGGTTTCCATGGTATTATATTATTTAAGAGTGTTGACAAATAATTATTATTAATCCTTCCTTTCAGGCATTCGCTAATTTTTTCTTTGAAAAGATGCGTTGAAGATCTTTCCATGATCTTGTGTTCAGAATATTTTCAGCGCTGCACCAGGCACGTCTTGCAATTTCTACCCCAAGCCTCATAAAATAAAAATCAGATAACTTATGACTATCGGTACTAATGACGATCATTACACCACTTTCACGAACCATGTAAGCCAATTCGTCATTCATATCCATACGATCCGGTTGAGCATTTATTTCAAGGGCCGTTCCGGTTTTTCGCGCAGCTTCTATAACATCCTTCATATCCAACGGATACGGTTCCCGCTTCCCAACAATTCTTCCGGTAGGGTGGCCAATACAATGAACACGAGGATGTTCGCATGCTTTGATCAAGCGATCGGTATTGTTTGACTTAAAGCCGCTGTGAATTGAAGCTGTTACCCAATCAAATTGTTCAAGAACTTCATCAGAAAGATCAAGGGAACCATCCGTCAGTATATCAACCTCGACTCCCGACTTCAAAAAGTTCCTACCCAGCTTTTCATTCAATGTCTTAATGGCCTTGAATTGCTTTAAAAATCCCTTCTCATCCATTCCTCCGGCAACCCTCTCTGATTTTGAATGATCTGTTACGGCGATATAATCGTAATAAAACTTTTTCTGAACGAACTCCACAATCTCCTCCAGTGTGTGCAATCCGTCGGACCAATTTGAATGCGTATGCAGATCACCTTTAATATCTTTCAACTCGACAAGCTCCGGCAATTTTCCTTTCAACGCGCGTTCAATTTCCCCCCTGTCCTCACGCAACTCGGGCGGTATGAATTCCATTCCCAATGATTGATAGATTGCATTTTCCGTTTTACCTGCTAATCGCTTATTATTTCTGATATTGAAAATTCCATATTCACTAATCTTATAACCGCGATCTTTTGCCAATGTTCGCAAATGGATATTATGTTCCTTGGAACCGGTAAAATATTGCAATGCCGCTCCCCATTCCGATTCATCAACCATTCTCAAATCGGCCTGCCTTCCGCTCTGCTTCAAAATAATACTGGCACGTGTATCACCTTTAGCAAGCATCTTTTGAGCAAACTTCGACCCGGTAAAATTTTCACTGACTTTTTTTCTGTCGCGTTGAGTCACTTCCGCAAGAATATCGATATCACCGATTGTTTCCTTCGCCCTGCGCAGACTTCCGGCAAGCTCAACTTTTTTTATACCAGGAAAATCTTTCAGCACGGAGATCAAATTTTCACCCACTTGAATCGCATCCCATAATAGCATGCGATCTTCCACCCCTTTGTGCAACTTTAGACCGCGCAGCATGTTGTCTACTTTCTTTTGTCCAAAACCTTTAAGGGCGCTGACACGGCCATCCTCTAATGCAGCGATAACTTCGTCTTTTGTTTTGACCTTCAGTTCCTTATGAAGTTTCTTCAGTGATTGCGGACCGAATCCACTTATGTCCATCAACTCCATTAACCCGTGAGGTACACGCCTTTTAAGTTTTTCATAGCGTTTGATTTCACCTGTCTCG
>DASUGQ010000091.1:0-5157 GCA_036273935.1 Cyclobacteriaceae bacterium
AATGATGATTACCGAGAAATAGATGTTCTCAACGAAGTCGCATTTCTTTGCATGGACCTGGATGCTTCCGAAAGACCTGATCTGTCTGAACTTTTCATCAATACCTACAATTCGATATTGCCCGCGATGACAAGTGAAGGAGATTCCCAACTGTTCATATATTATAAATGTTACCGGGCGAATGTACGCGCAAAGGTCAGCAGCTTAAGAGCGAAGTCTGCAATTGATGTTCACATCCGGAGATTCGCATTAGACGAAACAGCAAGATATCTTCACCTGATGAATCAATACCTGGCACTATTGCATTAACTTGTGCTCGATACACAAACTGATGTGGATCAGGCAAGGCATTGACTTGTATCATGTAGGTGGCTTTGGTTAAGCCCTTATCTTCAAGTTAGAAAATATCAATTTGAAGTTGGCTCGTGTTTTTTCACAAACGGAAACAGACAATTACAATCAGATCATTATGCTTTCGACGCAAGGAATGTTCAGGAAGTACCAGGCTTTCATAGAGGAAGTTGGGGATATTTCCCGCTTTACAGGGAGATTCTTCAGGGAGATTGTAAAGCCCCGGCAAGAATTTGAGGAATTTATCCGGCAGTGTTTTTGGGTGGGATACAAATCACTCCCGCTTGTCGGCATAACGGCGTTCATAATGGGGCTCGTGTTGACGATCCAGTCAAGACCCACGTTGGTTGAATTTGGAGCCGAGTCATTGTTGCCCGCTATGGTGGCCGTGTCATTGGTTCGTGAAATTTCTCCGGTGATCACAGCGCTTATTTGCGCCGGAAAAATTGGATCCAGCATGGGGGCAGAGTTAGGATCGATGCGTGTAACTGAACAAATTGACGCGATGGAGGTATCGGGTACGAATCCCTTCAAATACCTGATCGTAACACGTGTGCTCGCTGCAACGTTAATGCTCCCTGTTCTTTCCAGTTTATCCAATGCCGTTGCCTTGTATGGTGGTTATCTTGGCGTTAATATCCGTGGTTCAGTCAGTTGGAATCTATACTGGACGCAGGTATTCAATTCGCTGAGCTTTGGTGACCTGGTTCCTTCACTGATCAAAACTTTTTTCTTTGGATTTGCGATCGGAATAATTGGCTGTTATAAAGGCTACCATTCCAGGAAGGGAACGGAGGGGGTAGGACGCTCAGCCAATTCATCGGTCGTTGTCGCTTCTTTGCTGGTATTCATAATCGACCTTATAGCCGTTCAGATTACCGATCTTTTGGGATTAACGTGAAATTCGGCAAATGAATGATGAACCTGTAATCGATATCGTGAATTTGTATAAATCGTTTGGTGACAATCACGTGCTAAGAGATTTTAATATGCGACTGAGGCGGGGTGAGAATGTAGCCATTCTTGGTAAGTCGGGGTCAGGGAAATCGGTTTTGATTAAATGTATTATTGGTTTGATCGTGCCGGACAAGGGATTGATCCATGTGTTTGCCGACACGATCCCATATAACAACCAGGAAGCTATGGACAAAATGCGATCACGTGTTGGGTTTCTTTTTCAAAGTAACGCCCTTTATGATTCAATGACGGTCCGTGAAAACCTCGAATTCCCATTGCGCAGACATCGCATTAAAGAGATGAAAAAGGAGGAAGTAGATCAGGCTGTTGTCGATGCGCTCAAAGACGTGGGACTGGAGCATACCATCGATATGATGCCGGTTGAACTCTCCGGTGGTATGCGAAAACGTATAGCGCTGGCAAGAACGCTCATATTACGTCCGGAAATCATTTTGTATGATGAGCCAACGACAGGCCTTGATCCAATTACTGCGCGAGAAATCAGTCATTTGATTCTTGAAGTACAGCAAAAGTACAATGCATCCTCCATGATCATATCCCACGATTTGAATTGTATCAATATCACTGCAAACAGGATTGTTATGTTGATTGATGGGAAATGTTATGCCGATGACGTTTATGACAACCTAAGGAAGTCAAAGGATCCGAAGGTCAAAGAGTTTTTCGATTATTGACTGATCAGTTTTGTTGTTTGACGATCTGTGCTTAAATTTTATGAATGAGAACGAAAGGATTTGATAATGTAAGGCTTGGTTTGTTTGTTCTGGCGGGATTGCTGTTTCTCATTCTTTCCCTCTATTTGATTGGTAAGAATCGAAACTTGTTCGGATCGACCTTTGAGATTCACGCGCGGTTTAATAACGTAAATGGGTTGGTCCCGGGAAATAACGTCCGGTTTTCTGGAATTGATGTCGGAACGGTACGATCGATCGAGTTAAAAGATGATTCATCAATTTTTGTCACGATGGTCATCGACAAGAAAGTAAAGCAATTCATTAGGAAAAACGCCCTGGCCTCTATTGGTACGGATGGATTGATGGGGAATAAACTGATCAACATCAATTCCCGGGAAGGTGAGGCGGAACCGGTAGAAGAAGGAGATCTTCTGTTGTCCAGGAAACCGGTTGAAACAGATGAAATGTTGAGAACATTAAACACCACCAACGAAAATATTGTTGTCATTACCAGCAACCTGAAGGAGATTACCCGCAAGCTGAACAATAGTAATAGCCTGTGGAACTTGCTGGCGGATACCGTTGTAGCTGTGGACATCAAGAATGCTGTAGCAGCTATTCGAAGGGCAGGAAACAACACCGAAAAATTCACGAGGGAGGCTGACGACCTTATTCAACGTCTGAAACAGGGAGACGGCCTTGCCGGTACTTTAATTACTGATAGCCTGCTCGTTCAAAACCTTAGAAGCTCATTGGGAGATTTACAGCTGGCAAGTCAAAATGCGGTCAAGGTGACATCTGAACTTTCAGACATGGTTAACAAAATTGAGGAGGGAGAAGGAACAACCGGTCGGTTACTTTCCGACACAACCTGGTCGGCAAAACTTTACGAGACCCTGGTCAACATCGAAGAAGGTACGGCACGTTTTAATGAGAATATGGAAGCGATGCGGCACAATTTTCTTTTCAGGGGATATTTCAAGAAGCAGGAAAAAGAAATGAAGAAACAAGCGTCTGCGAAGAAAGACTCTGTGAAATAACCTAAGGCCTGCCAATGTTCACAACAAGTACGGGAATTTCCTCATGGTTGATTACACTTTCTGCCACACTGTGAGACAGAAGGCGATTAAACCCGGTTTTCCCATGAGTCACCACGGCAACCAGGTCTGCCTGATGCTCCCGTGCAAAATTATGTATTCCTGTTACCTCGTCAAATGCGTTGTAAATGTGGGGAGAGTAATTTGCTCGGGGAAACTGATGCATGAACCGCCTGATGTCTGCCGTCACTTCTTCAGTGCCCTTGAACCGGAAGGGAACGTTAACAAATAACAGGTCGAGATCTGCTTTCCATAAATTGGTAAAGTCAAGGACCATTTCGAATGGCTTGATAAGGTCTTCCTGGAAATCATAGGCGAACAAAATTTTTCTAAAGTCACTCAATACAGTTTTCTTCACAACAAGAACAGGAATGTTGGTTTGTCGTATGACTCGTTGTGTATTGGAGCCGACAAAGATTTCTTTAATTCCTTTCACACCATGAGATCCCATCACAATAAGGTCTGCATGAAGAGATTCAATATATTGCTTTGGCGTCTCATCGGGATTAGTGACCAGGATGGGAGTCGCTTTCACACCTGCGTGGTCTGCCTCTATAACCAGTGTTTGCAACGCGTTCTTTAATGCACCCATCAATTCTTTTTGCTCGCCTGATTCAGGATTAATGGCCGGGACGTGAACGTGGCCTGAAACAGTAACGGATTCATGAAAATGGATGAAGTAAATTTCCGCCTGGGCCTTTCTGGCAATCTTAATGGCGGCATTGGCCGCGGCTGTTGCACAGGCTGAAAAGTCAGTGAGCACTAATATTTTTTTCATATCAACTAATCATAATGCGCGTGCAGAAAAACAAACTCGATCCCTGGAAGGATTTCATGAAATAAGATACGTTGTAGAATCTCCCTTACGCTTGATTTATCTCAAAGAAAATCCTGATTCGCATCATTTCATTGTATGAGAAGTAGGGCTATGTTCATGATGCAGATGTATTCAGTTTACAAACCAGAATTTTCGCATGAAAACTTCCGGACCTGTATTGAGTGAATTGATGTTACTGGTAAAGGCGAACCGGGACACTGGCGGAAAATACCAGGTACTCTCCGGATTTGATGGTTTTGTCGATAAGATCCAGAGGCCGGTGAAGAAGAAGCTTGGCGATGGGAACCTTTACTTTGAAACCATTGATGAATTTGCAGAACACCTGAAATCGCTCAAGGGAAGAAGCGGACAGGTGGAGGTGACCACTGAGAAAACAAAGCTTGGCGGTAACGCACCAATTTTGTGTAATGCTTTTGGAAAGTTAGGTATCAGGAGCATTTGCATCGGCGCAATGGGCCTGCCTGACACCGACCCTGTATTTAAAGCGATGTCCCATCATTCAAAAGTAATCTCTGTTGTTAACCCCGGAGAGAGCAACGCTATCGAGTTTGCAGATGGGAAAATAATCCTTTCCGATCTCAGCGTATTTGATCAGTATGATTGGCGATACCTGAAGGGCCGGCTGAATATCAATGAAATTCAACACCAAATCTTAAATTGTCAATTACTGGCGTTTGTGGATTGGGTGAATCTCCCGTGTGCGACGGACCTGTGGGAAGGTTTTTTGCATGATGTCATAAGACCGCTGCATAAAAAGGACTTTCACTTCTTGTTTGACTTATGCGATCCATCGCGCAAATCCATTCAGCAGATTGACGAAGTTCTTGACCTCATGAGTAGTTTCTCCACTTACGGTACGGTAACCCTTGGCCTGAACGAAAACGAAACGAACAGGATTTGGATGGCTCTGAAAGGTATTGATCCGAAATCAAATATTTTACGAGTCAACTTGCCGCCGTTGAAGGAGGCCGGACGATTTATTTTCAACATGATGGCGATTGATAATCTGCTGATCCATCCAGTTGATCGAACGATTGTAATCAGTAAAGCAGACATCATCGAAATGAAAGGCAGGGTCGTTGAAGAGCCAAAGGTTCAAACGGGAGGTGGTGACAATCTGAATGCTGGTTATTGCCTGGGGCAACTGCTCGGACTGGATATTCGGCATTGCATGCTGTTGGGAATGGCCGCGTCGGGATCCTATGTTCAGAATGGTTAT
>DASUGQ010000092.1:0-4338 GCA_036273935.1 Cyclobacteriaceae bacterium
ACAAGTTGTTGAGAGAAATTATATACCTCCAGGAATCTTCGTTGAATAAATAGATCGATGTCGCTATCGTCAATGAGTACAGCTTTCGCCACCATGCGCTAACAGGTTTAGTTTAGAACTTGCCGTTTATCGTTCCTTCGAAACTTACAGAAAAGTAGTGAGAATTCGTCAAAAATTAGCCTAAATTTATAAAACGCCCATTTCTTTCAATTAAAAAATGTAGTAAAATTGGCTTTTCAAATCCGTAATACATAATCATAAACCAGCATAGAGTTTTTACCAACCGTGAAACTTGTGTGCCGGGTTAAAACCTAAACCATTAAACCATTTACCGATGAATCTAAAGCAGCTTATTTCTTTTTTGTTGAGTATTTGTTTGATAGTATTCCTGCAATCATGTGGATCATCTTCGAGCGACAAGGAAAAAAATTCAGAGGAATTCAAGGCAGCTGAAGAGAGTCTGCCCAAACAAATTGAAGAAGTAGTTTATAACATTCCGCCACCAGCTGAAATCCCTTATCTGATCCAGGCAACAGGCGCGGACTTCAACCAGAGCCTTTTAAACCCAAGGTCAAAAGCTGATCAATATCTTACCCGCAACGATAAGGCTGCGCTTAATTTGGGTGTTTATGCAACGGATATTGGATACCTCAGTTCATACGATAAGACACAAGAAGCGATCGATTACCTTACCACCTGTAAATCCCTGGCGGAAAACCTCAATGTGATCGGTTCATTTGATGTGGACATGTTAAAACGTTTTGAGAAGAACATTGCAAACAAGGACTCACTGGCATTGCTTATTAACGCCAGCATTGACAAGGCGGATTATTACCTGAAGAGTGACAACAGGAGTAAATTGGCCGCCCAGGTCATTGCCGGCAGTTTTATAGAGGGGCTATACATTTCCACTGGTCTGGTGAAATCATATCCAAAAGATTTGCCGGATGACGCAAGAAATCTTGTGTTGACACCGGTGATCAGCACGGTACTGAAACAAAAAGAATCCGTCTCGGAAGTTCGTAAAATGCTCGGCACTGTTGAAAAGACCGACCTCATCACCAGCTTAGACACGGAGCTTGGCCAACTTGAAAAAGCGTACGCTGGCTTGAATATTGAAGAACAAATCAAAAATAACCGCGCCGACCTCGTCCTGACCGATAAAAACCTGACGGAAATTACCAATATCGTGGATCGCATGCGTAATCTTATTTCAGAATAGAAACAGACAGGCGTTTCAAAAGGCTGGGATTCCCGGCCTTTTTTATTTTAATACTTTTGATGCGTCTTTTTCAATTAATAACTTATTGCACCAATTTTTTCATTGAGATAATATGATATCATGAGTGAACCTGTACTCAAAGCGATTTTGCGACTGTTTGCCATGGTTGCCAATGAGGATGATGTCACCCGGCACGAGCGCGATCATGTAAAGGCTTTCCTGCAGGAACATTTGAGTCATCAGTCAACTGATCACTACTTGAGTTTGTTCGATGAATTCAGCAATCAGATTACCACACATTCGTCAAAACTGGAAGACGTTAGAAAATCGATTGAGACTCTTTGTGCGGAGATCAGTCCCGAGCTTACGCAAAAACAAAAGATAGTCATTCAGCTGGAACTGATTCGAATCATTGTTGCCGATGGAAATGCTACTCCTCAGGAGGAGGATTTGGTCAATGCGATTGGTTCCTATTTTAAAATTTCAAATGAAGAAATTCATTCCATCAAATCCTTTGTGACTGCCCGGCAAAGTGAAGACCTGGATAAAGAAAATGTGCTGGTGATCGACGCATCGATGAAGGTCAGGAGTGGGCGTCATATTTTTAGGGAAAATCTTAATGGATACCTTTCTGTATTATACGTTCGTTCCTCCGACTTGTATTTCATCCACTACAACGGCGGTAGTGATGTATACATGAACGGCGTTCCGCTTCAGCCCGGCACATTCAGCGTTCTCGCCGTGGGTAGTACACTTCGTTGGGAACACGATGACCCTATTTATTTCGGAGATATCCTGACCCGGTTTAAATCGTTTGGTGATCATCCCCGCATTTCCTTTGAAGCCCGACAGATCAGCTACAAGTTCAGAAATGGAAAATTGGGACTTCGCGAAATCAACCTGTTGGAGGAGTCAGGAAACTTAATCGCATTGATGGGCGCAAGTGGTGCAGGCAAATCGACCTTGCTTCATGTACTGAATGGTTCTGAGAAACCATCTTCTGGTCAGGTGTTGATTAATGGCATCGATATTCATCATACTCCACAAGCGATTGAGGGCGTCATTGGATTTGTGCCGCAAGACGACCTTCTTATTGAAGATTTGACCGTTTATCAAAATCTTTATTATGCCGCAAAGCTGTGCTTCAGCGATAAGTCGGAGCAAGCTATAGATGAATTGGTCATGCGCGTCTTAACCGACCTCGGCCTGGAAGAAACAAAGGATTTAAAGGTGGGCTCTCCTTTACGAAAGACCATTAGCGGCGGTCAAAGGAAGCGTCTCAACATCGGACTTGAATTGTTAAGAGAACCTGCCGTCTTATTTTGTGACGAGCCCACCAGTGGATTATCGTCGCGCGATTCGGAAAACATTATTGACTTGTTGAAAGAACTTTCGCTGAAGGGTAAGCTCGTTTTCGCCGTAATCCATCAGCCTTCCTCAGACATATTTAAAATGTTTGATAAACTTCTGATTCTCGATACGGGTGGTTACCAGATTTACTATGGGAACCCGGTTGACTCGGTGGTCTATTTCAAAAGAAGCATTAACCTTTTAAACAGCAATGAAGGGGAGTGCCACGAATGTGGTAATGTAAATCCTGAACAGGTATTTAACATCATTGAAGCTAAGGTAATTAACGAATATGGTCATTTCACGAATGAGCGAAAAGTTTCTGCCGAGCAATGGAACGAACTCTACCGGAAAAATTACAGACCATTTTCACTTTCTCCTTCAAAGGCCGCGCCGCATTCTTCCCTCAGAATCCCTGACCGGTTAAAACAGATTTGGCTATTTGCGACCCGTGATGTACAGGCCAAGATCCATAACCGTCAGTACATGATTATCAACCTGGTTGAGGCTCCGGTCCTGGCGTTTATTCTCGCGTTTATCGTTCGATATTATAACGTGGATGATCTCAGTGTTTCGACCTATACGTTCGGCAAAAATCTTAATGTGCCAGCCTACCTGTTTATGAGTGTTATTGTCGCCCTTTTTATGGGGCTAACCGTAAGTGCGGAAGAAATCATTCGTGACCGGAAAATATTAAAACGTGAAGCGTTTCTGCATCTGAGCAGGAGCAGCTATATTCTTTCGAAGGTGTTAATTCTGTTTACGCTCTCGGCTGTTCAAACCGGCACATTTGTACTTGTCGGTTCTTATGTGCTGGGTATTAATGGGATGTTCATCAATCATTGGGCGATATTATTCACAACATCCTGTTTTGCAAACCTTCTTGGGTTGAACATTTCTTCGGCGTTCAATTCAGCGGTAACGATTTACATTCTCATTCCCTTACTCATCATACCACAGTTGATCCTGAGCGGAGTTGTCGTGAAGTTTGATAAATTAAATCCTGTAATCGGCAATACCGTTACCGTTCCCTTCGTGGGAGACCTGATGGCATCTCGTTGGGCGTTTGAGGCGGCGATGGTTACCCAGTTTAAGGACAATGCTTTTGAAAAAGAATTCTATCTGTACGACAAGACAATTGCTGGCGCGGATTTCAAAATGGTTTATTTTATTACTGAGTTGGAAACGCGGCTTCAATATTGCCTAAGCAATGTCAATTCAATCAATCCTGCAGTAAGGAAAAATGTTGAACAATATTTTCAACTGTTGAAGACAGAAATTGGAGAAGAGCTTGTGGTTCTTGGGCGCGTTTTGCCGGAGATTGATAATCTTTCAGTTGGTAAATTCGATCAACACACATACGACAGTATCTCTGAATTTTTGTCAACGCTGAAAACGTTTTATATCAATCGCTACAATCGGGCGGATGAGTTGAAGGAAAAGAAAATTAACGAAATGACGAATTCTCCCCAGAAAGTGAAGGCATTCCAGGAGTTTAAAACCTCCTATCACAATGAAGCGATTACCGATCTTGTAAAAAATGTAATCGAAACAAACCGGATTGTCGAGAAAAACGGAAAACTCGTTCAAAAAATTTATCCCATTTACAAAGATCCTGAACCTGATCATTTGGTAGATTTCGATGCGCAGTTTTACATGCCATCCAAACATTTCCTGAGCCGGAACGTTGACACGCTGATTTTCAACCTCGGCGTGATTTGGTCAATGATCCTGGTGTTGGGCTTAATGCTTTACTTTGACGTATT
>DASUGQ010000093.1:0-4834 GCA_036273935.1 Cyclobacteriaceae bacterium
CTTGATTAATTTTGTTAATCCATAAAGTGCTAAGGTTCACGAATGCTTCCGGTTACAATAAACACCCGCTACAAGATTTTCAGATACTACACGGGCTTTTCGTTTTTCATTTTTATCTGGGTCAGTGCTCATGCGCACGACCGCGACGAGGTGATCAACCATGAGAAGATTCATTTCTATCAGCAGCTTGAACTGCTCTTTATTTTTCACTGGATGCTTTATGTTTCTTTCTATTTGTACTTTCGAATGAGAGGTCTTACTCACAACGAAGCCTATCGAAACATTCCCTTCGAAAAGGAAGCCTATGACCATGAACGGACTGAAAAATATCTCCTGAAACGAAAACTGTACTACTGGCTAAAGTATTGCTGACGATTGGTTACTATTGCGTTTTATTCCCCATGTAGTCAGTATATTTAACCCCGATGTCAATCACTTACATTTTTATTGGAATAACTGTACTCACAAGCTGGTACGGTTTCAAGCAGACAAACGTTGTCCGTCAATTCATTATGAACCCCTATTTGATCAACACACGCGATCAGTATTATCGGTTCATTACGTCCGGATTTATTCATAAAGATTTCATTCATCTCCTGTGGAACATGATCTCCCTCTATTTCTTCGGCGCCGTGGTTGAGACGGCTTTTAAATACATTTTTGGTGAGACCTTAGGTGGCGTCTACTTTGTTCTTCTTTACCTTCTTGGTATAATTGTTTCAGACGTCCCCACCTACTTCAAACAAAAAAACAATCCCGGATATAACGCGTTGGGCGCGTCCGGTGGAACCTCATCGGTCATTTTTGTTTCCATCATCCTTCTTCCCCTTAACAAAATTTGCATCTACTTTTTGTGCCTGCCTGGTTTTATCCTCGGAACTCTTTATATCATCTATTCTTTTTATCATGGAAGAAAGTCATCAGACAATATCAATCATGACGCTCACCTTTATGGGGCGTTATTCGGTTTGGTCTTTTGCGTGGTGCTTTATCCGCCAGCGTTCAAGAATTTCTTTCTTCAGATTGCCGAATGGGATGGAAGCCTGTTCTGATTAAAATTGGTCTCGCATACAATGGATCGAACTGGTTTAATTTTTTTTTCATTCAATATTTGCCATGCGGTTCGGCACATCCCATATTCAAGGCAAGTGCCCTGCGATTAAGTTCTGTTTTGGTCTCCCGGCAACTTCAGGCAATTGTCATCTCACACCAGTAATTTGAGTCCTTATACCATCCTTACAGCGACCTTATAGGGTCCTTATAGCGACCTTATAGCGATACCCATCCCGTCTTCCTCCTGCCTTCTTCCTACCAATACCCGTCGGGAAAGCATGGTGAATGTATCCTACAATGCCTGCGAGTGCGTCTCAATTCATCCGTTAAGCAATCCCTTACAACGTCAACGCTACTTAAAAATCGTAAATCCTTTCTTATGAAAAATCACGATTAACGAAATCTCGTAAGTCTTACAGCTTGTAAGTACTTCATTATCAGTCATATCTCCGTTGGCACAGGTAATGCAAATGGGATCGGCATAACATTAACCATCAAATCCCATGAAAAAAATATCATACCTGGCATACGGTGTTATCTCTTATGCCATCTTCTTCGGAACCTTCTGCTACGCCGTTGGCTTCACTACCAACCTGCTTGTTCCTAAAGCAATTGATAGTGAACCCAATTCCTCATTGGGCTATGCTCTTATCATCAACGCATCGCTGCTATTGATATTCTCCCTGCAGCATAGCATCATGGCACGACCTGCGTTCAAGAAAATGTGGACGCTAATTGTGCCCGATCCAATTGAACGGAGTACTTATGTTTTGCTCTCTTCCTTGTGCCTGATTGTATTAATGTGGCAGTGGGAACCCATCGGAGGGGTTATTTGGAGCTTCGAATCTGAAACCGCCAAAGTCATCCTTAACAGTGTCAGTATTCTTGGCTTTGCCATTGTCCTGGTGAGCACTTTCCTTATCAATCATTTCGATTTGTTTGGATTACGGCAGGTATGGTTTTACTTCACCAGCAAAAAGTATGAGCCGTTGAAATTCAGGACGCCGTTCTTTTATAAGCATGTCCGTCATCCGCTTTACCTCGGCTGGATGATTGCCTTCTGGGCCGCCCCGGAGATGACTATCGCACACTTCCTGTTTGCTGTAATGACGACAGCCTACATGTTAACAGCAATCCGATGGGAAGAAAATGACCTGATAAAAACCTTCGGGGAGAGATACATACACTACAAACAAAATGCACCCATGTTGATCCCTTTCACAAAAAGAAAACCGAAAGTTCTTGAAAACCCTCAAACAATAAGTGATTAAAAAAAATGATCGCAGCCGGCAAGCAGGCCGGCTGCATAAACGAAAACGACCATGATACCAAATCAACCATATTCCCCGAAAATGCAAGTCGCGATCAGAATAATCGTCCTTGCCACAGGTTTGTTCATTGGTGCCTGCACCCTTGTTGAACTGAACAAGGTGACGTTGCTTGAGTTGATCGACTCAGCCGTTCCTTATATCCAAATTACATAGAGCTAAAGCGATGAACAATATTTGTTTTGGGCTAACCGCCGGCGCAGGCAGCACATCCTCAAATCCTATCCAAAACCTTTTCTATGAGACCATCGATCACCTTATTCGGATCTTTGGCAAACTTATTCTTCGGACGGTTGGCAATGATGGCGTTCAAACTGATGGCTTCATGACCGAGCAATCGGCACATGGCATAATAGCCGGCGGTCTCCATTTCAAAGTTACTTACCCTGAAATCATTCGGTTTGTTATAGTACTTCCTTAAGTCATCCAGCATATTTGGATAACGGATGGGCAACCGCACTTTCCTTCCCTGCGGTGCAAAAAAACCGGGAGTAGTGATGGTGTTGCCGGAAATCATATCGTGCGCAAACTGCTTCTTCAGTGCCGATGAACCTTTAACAATATACGGTGTGTGAGGAAGGCTTACGGTGTTCCTTAAGTCTTCAGCAATCTCCTCTTCAAACTCATCCATCACCAGGTTGTAATAGTCCATGAGGTTGTCAAGACCAATTGCATAATCCGTGACAACAAAAGATCCAACCGGAACATTTTCCTGGATAGCGCCAGAGGTACCTATGCGGATAATACTTAATTTCTTTTTCCGGCTCCTGGGCTCCCGTGTGGTGAGATCAACATTGACGAGGGCATCCAGTTCTGTCATGAAGAGCTCAATATTATCTGTCCCGATTCCGGTACTCATTACCGTAACACGCTTACCCTTGTACTTGCCGATATGGGTTATGAATTCCCGCTTGTTCATCTCAAAATCAAGACTGTCAAAATGCTCGCTAATGCGGTACACCCGGCTGGGATCTCCAACCGTGATAATGGTTTCACTGACCTGCCTGGGAAGCAAGCTAAGGTGATAAATACTACCGTCACTGTTCAGTATGAGATTTGTTTCTGAGATTGGAGGCATAGCAGATATTTCGTTTACAATCTAAGTCCCGATTTTTCAGTTATGAATTTTTCCGTGGATATATAAAGGATTGACGACCCTACTTTAGTTGAGTCAGCATTGCCTGTTGTACGTCGACCTGTTCATGACTTCACCACCTGGGCAGGATTCCCAAATACTGTATCGCCAGCCTTCACAGACGAAATCACCACCGAACCGGCGCCGATCCTTGCTCCCTTTCCAATTTGAACACCCGAGACAATGGTAACACCCGACCCAATAAAAACGTCGTCTTCAATCGTTACACTCGCATTAACGCAAGAGCCTGCACCGACCTGAACAAAATCACCAAGCGTCGCCTCCGTTCCAATCAGAGACCCCGCATGCAAGAGACAATGACTGCCAACCTTTGCACCCGCGCCAATCATTACACCCATATCAACCAGATTTCCATGTCCGATAAAAACGGAAGCCGGAATGACCGAGCTTTTGTGAATCGCATTCACCGGTTGAACATGCCGAACCTCCTGAAGCATCTTAACAAGATTCCTTCTGATCTTGTTGTCGTCACTGGCTACAAACGCCTCACACTTTTTGCCGATCAGTTTCAAGAATCCATCATCATCTGAACTTCCCAGTATGACAACGTTGTCAATTTCCTTGCCATGGATTGCTTTACTGTCATCCAAAAATCCGTAAACAACATTTCCGTTGCTTTCAAATATTTCCTTCGCCTCACGCCCGATCGCGTTAACACCAAAAATGATTACCGGATTATCCATAGTTTTTTTGAGAAGTGCAAAGGTAAAATGGTCATTTGTGCCGAACAAGGCGTACAAAAAGTCTTTCCAAACTTTTTGTAATGTTACTCCCATGCAAGAGCAGGTAAACAAGGAATGGAATAAAACCGACCCGGTATCGGACCAGGGTACCCAGGTTTGGGGTTGCCAGTGTGAGAAGGACGCACAGCAAGACAATATAGATCAACACAGCGAAGGTCAGCAATCGATTTTGGCGTGATATTGCTTTCCGCCTCATCAACGTTAATGCGATAAGAATCGCCAGAAAAAGATTTTCCATTGCCGATAAAAACTTAAGAACTGAACTCGCCTCCCAAATTCCCGGACGAAAGATTCCCGAAAGCAGTGCCTGGGGAGAGTGTCTTGCCATGCTGAAAAAATCGGGCTCGAGATTTTTAAATAATATAAGGTTATCAGGAGAAGATAATCTGGTATATGCCTCGTTGTTCTTGACGATTACCTCAGGCAGGTAACTCAAACGAAAATTAGGATGCAGGAAACTGATCGCGAAAAGACAAACGCCGAAGATCAGAAACCATACGAATAACTGCGAAATGAACCTCGCCTTATTCAACGATTGTTTGAAAGCAGCTTTG
>DASUGQ010000094.1:0-15007 GCA_036273935.1 Cyclobacteriaceae bacterium
GCCGGAAAAAACATTGCCGATGAAACCTCAATACGGGAAGCCATTTACCTGGCCATCGATGTATTAAAGGTTAGAAATGAACCATCTAAAGAAAAATAACCTTAATTGGTTGTTTGTATTTGCCATTTAACTGGTCTCTAACGATGTATCACTAGAATTCAATAAATTTGAACCTCAAGTAGTTGCTACATGGATATCGTCACTAAAAAACAGCTTAACATTCTTATTCAGCTCGCTGAGGCTGATAAACACTTTGCAAAGATTGAGCGCGAGATGATATTTAAAATTGCCCGAGAACGAAAATTCCCTGAGGAGACAGTGACTGAACTAATCCGCAACCCAGAGCCGATCGACTCGTTGGGCGCCCTTTCACCGGATCAAAAATTTGATTACCTGATGTCGGCGATCGAATTGGTGTTTGCCGATCACAATGTATTTGAAAGCGAGATCATCTTCTGTAAAAACATTGCCATTAAACTCGGTTTCAAAAAGGGCGTCGTTGACTTCTTTTTTGAGAACTATGGCAAAAAAACCCGCGATGAGTTGAAGGATTCTGCATTATCAGAATTTATTTAAATCCTGTTTTTACCGAAATACACTGCTTTTGCCCCGCATTTTTTAATTTCTGCCGATTTCTGCTAAATTTGCCGACTTATTTTAAAACCCCAGGTTTTGGAATGTGGAAGCGTATCGTGTCAATATTGTTGGCCTGAGCAATAAAGTTCATCACTTCGATTATGAATTGGGGGATGATTTTTTTGAACATTATGGATCTGACCTGATTTCAAAAGGCTCTTTCATTGTCAAGGTCATGATCAATAAGCATGAGACCTTCCTTGAGGTTAACTTCGAAATTGCAGGAACGGCAAAATTAATTTGCGACCGCAGCCTTGAAGAATTTGATTACCCCATTAAAACAAAGAAAATGGTGGTTTTCAAGTATGGTGATGAAGACCAGGAGATTTCGGAGGAGATCATCATGATTCAACGGGATACAGTAAGCCTGGAGTTGGGTCAATTTATATATGAGTTCATTGGTCTCGCGGTGCCGATGAAAAAACTTCATCCTCGATTTGACGGTGAGGATGATAATAATGACGATGATGATGCAGGCAGGATCATTTATTCGTCCGATTCTGGCACCGGCAACGATACTCAGGATGAAATAGACCCAAGATGGGAAAAATTGAAAAAATTAAAATAAACATTTAAGAATATGCCAAATCCGAAACGTAAAACCTCGAAGACCAGGAGGGATAAAAGAAGAACACACTATAAAGCCGTTGCAAAACAATTAGTGGTTTGCCCTACTACAGGAGAAAACCATTTGCCTCACCGCGCCTTTTGGCATGAAGGCAAACTTTATTATAAGGGCAAAGTGGTGATGGAAAAAGAGGTGCTCGCGTAAGCACATGGAGGGAACGCGCTTCTTTTTAAGCAGCAGTCTGCTGAATTACCTGAATAAGTCAAATTATAATTGTACGGCCTATTCTAGGTGATTCAATAATTCAACGTAACGCTCGATTTTGACCGATCGGGCTTTTTGTTTTTATGACATTGAATACATCAGGACCCGCGAAGTTAAAATTAGGAACAGGAAATGAGTAAAATTCACGCAGCCATTACCAGTGTTGGAGGATATGTTCCGGATTACATCCTTACCAACCAGGAACTGGAAACTATGGTTGACACCAGTGACGAATGGATCACGACCCGCACGGGAATAAAAGAGCGTAGAATCTTGAAAGGGGAAGGCCTGGGCACTTCGTATATGGGTATAAAAGCCGTTGAAGAAATCCTGAAAAAGGCCAAACTCGATCCGAAAGAAATCGACCTGATCATTTGTGCTACAGTAACTCCCGATATGCCATTTCCCGCCACAGCAAATCTTATTGCTGAAGGGGTTGGCGCTACGAATGCATTTGGTTATGACATCAGTGCCGCGTGTTCTGGCTTCATCTATGCCCTCACAACCGGGGCAATGTTTATTGAATCAGGTCAATACAAAAAAGTAATCATCGTGGGCGGAGACAAGATGTCTTCCATTATCAATTATCAGGATCGCACTACCTGTATAATTTTTGGCGATGGATGCGGCGCTTTATTGCTTGAACCAACATCTGAACAAGTCGGTATTATTGATTCTCTTCATCGCAGTGATGGTTCGGGTGCACAATATCTCAACATGAAAGCGGGGGGTAGCCGTATGCCGGCTTCTCATGAATCAGTTGATGCCAAACTTCACTACATCTACCAGGAAGGAGCAGCAGTTTTTAAATTTGCTGTAACGAATATGGCTGACATTTCTGGAAAGATTATGGAGAGGAATAATCTTCGTGGCAGCGATGTCGCCTGGCTTGTACCTCATCAGGCAAACAAACGAATTATTGATGCCACTGCAAATAGAATCGGGTTAGCTGATGATAAAGTGATGATGAACATTGAGAGGTATGGCAACACAACGGCTGGTACTATCCCCCTTTTGCTCTGGGATTACGAAAAGAAACTGAAGAGGGGAGACAAACTGATCCTCGCAGCATTTGGCGGTGGTTTCACCTGGGGAGCGGTTTATGTGATTTGGGCTTACGACGCGAAATGATTCAGAAATTGCATTTGATTATTTGATTTGTAAATTGAACATGTTTTAAAATGGCGACCATTAGTGATTTAAGCAGAGGTAATTTTGTTCGATATAACGGGGAAGTAATGCAAGTGGAGGAACTCCAGCACAGAACACCCGGAAACCTGAGAGCATTTTACCAGGTTAAACTGAGAAATATCCGAAACGGGAAGCTGGCCGAAAATCGTTTTCGCCCAGGCGATGAAATTGAACAACTTCGGGTTGAAACAAAAGAGTATCAATACCTCTATGCTGATGGCGAGAGCCTCGTATGCATGGACAATCAAACTTTTGAGCAAATATACCTCGACAAAGCCCTTCTGGGTGAATCGGTAAAATACATCAAAGAAGGCGTAACACTGATCATAGCTTTCGAAAACGGAACCTCCCCCATCACCGCTGAAGCCCCTTCTAATGTTACCATGGAAGTATCCTATACTGAGCCCGGGCTGCAGGGCGACACGGCAACAAGAACCTTAAAGCCGGCAACACTGGAAAATGGTACGGAAATTCGAGTACCTTTATTCATCAACACAGGCGATAATATTAAAGTGGATACACGGACTGGAGCGTACATTGAACGTGTCAAATAACCCATTGACCCATGGCGAAAGCAAAGAGCACTAAACCGACTGAAAAGAAAACTATACAACCAGCTTCATTAAAAAGTGAAGCCCCCCGTCCATCAACATCCGGTGCTATGAAAACATCCGAAATCAGAGACCTCATTGACTTCATTTCCAAAACTGGATTGAACGAGGTAAACATCGAGACCAGTGAATTAAAGCTCCACGTTAAAAGAGAACCCGACCAGAAAATACTGAAGTCGGCAGCACCTGTTGTAACCTCCGTTGCTCCTCCGATAACAACAGCCCAGTCGATTATTCCATCTGCCGGAGAAAATAAAAAAGAAGCTGTTACCCCTGGCAAACGGACAGTCGAGATCAAGTCACCCATGATCGGCACGTTTTACAAATCACCTAATCCGGACTCACCTCCATTCATTTCGGTCGGTGATAAAATAAGCAAGGGACAAATCGTGTGCATCATCGAAGCCATGAAACTATTTAATGAAATTGAATCTGAAGTTTCAGGAACTGTAGTTAAAGTATTGTTGGAAAATTCGACACCCGTTGAATACGATCAGGTACTATTTGAAGTAGAGCCGGATTGATAATTTGATTAATCGATTACAGCAGCCAGATGCTGTTGCTGAATGATCTTCAAAAACATTCACCTAATTTTTTCAGACTGTGTTTAAAAAAATACTGATAGCAAACCGGGGAGAAATTGCACTACGGGTCATCCGTACCTGTCGTGAAATGGGCATTCAGACAGTAGCTGTTTATTCAACAGCCGATCGTGAGAGTCTTCACGTGCGCTTCGCTGATGAAGCGGTTTGTATTGGCGGGCCTCCCAGCAAAGATTCATACCTTAACATTCCAAGAATTATTTCAGCTGCTGAGATTACTAATGCCGACGCTATCCATCCGGGATATGGTTTTCTCTCCGAGCGGTCAGAGTTTTCCGCTGTTTGTCATGAGTATGGAATAAAATTCATCGGCCCCTCTCCCGCAATGATTGAAGCGATGGGTGACAAATCCACTGCGAAGGATACCATGATGAAGGCCGGTGTACCAACAATTCCTGGTTCCGAGGGACTTCTTTCTTCCATTGAAGAAGGAATGAGGCTGGCAAAGAAGATCGTCTACCCCGTCATCATTAAAGCGACTGCAGGTGGTGGCGGTAAGGGTATGAGAATTATCAATGATGAATCAGAATTTAAGAAAGCGTGGGATGATGCCAAGCGCGAAGCGGGAGCAGCTTTTGGAAATGACGGATTATATCTCGAAAAATTTATTGAAGAGCCGCGTCATATTGAGATACAGGTAATCGGTGATCAATACGGAAAAGTCTGCCACCTCTCAGAAAGAGATTGCTCCATACAACGCAGACATCAAAAATTACTGGAAGAAACGCCTTCACCTGTAGTAAGCCAGGAACTTCGGGAAGAAATGGGTGAAGCGGCCATTAAAGGTGCCAAAGCGATCAACTATGAAGGTGCTGGAACGATAGAATTCCTTGTCGATAAACATGGGAAGTTCTACTTCATGGAAATGAATACGCGTATCCAGGTCGAGCATCCTATAACAGAGGAAGTAACAGATTACGATCTGATCAAGGAGCAAATTAAAGTTGCTGCGGGGGTACCCATTTCCGGAAAGAATTATTTTCCAAACCTTTATGCTATGGAGTGCCGCATCAATGCAGAAGATCCTGCCAATGGCTTCCGACCTTCACCTGGCAAGATCACGAATCTTCATATGCCGGGTGGTCATGGCGTTCGCATTGACAGTCATGTGTATGCGGGTTACACTATTCCTCCCAACTATGATTCCATGATTGCAAAATTGATTGTGAGCGGACAATCACGCGAGGAAGTTATTACAAGAATGAAACGTGCGCTGCAAGAGTTTGTAATTGAAGGAATCAAAACTACGATTCCCTTTCACATCAAGCTGATGGATAATGAGAAGTTCCGTTCAGGCAAGTTTAGTACAAAGTTCCTGGAGACCTCGTTTGATTTTTCGGAGTTATAGCGCTATACGCCCAATCTCTAGAGAATGTTTATAAATCTCAACTCTTCTTCGGTCAATGAAGGGAGATCTTTAAACTCTTGTATTTTGGCGCTGACAAGAAGTGCTACTTTTAATGCATCATCAGCGGTAGTGAACGGCCGATATCCCTGACCGCCAGGAATAAATGGTTGGGTAATTTTAATGAACCCTGAATTGATTTCGTATCCAAATCCTGAGGAGTAACCATAATCCTCTGATTTTATCAGTCTGATCTCAACCTCACCAGATTGATAAATATCCTCATTTCCTGGTAGAATTTCAAATGTGGCGAGGTTTATATGCCTATACTTCACTTCCTGATAAGGGCCATATGAGTAAGTACTCAAACAATTTGAACGAATGTTTCCTTCAAACTTCACTATCAGGCTATTTCGTAATAATTCACCAGGAGAATCGCATAATTCAAAAATTCCATAGGTACCAGAAATTAGGACAAAACCTATTTCAGAATCTGTTATAATAGCAATCTCATCACTAATGGTCTTAGTAGCAATTCCTTTGCAGCCACAAATTGGGTCCTTATCACATCCATAAAAAAGCAGGCAAAAAATAAGAACGAGAGAGCATATCCTTGACATAGTGGAGCATTCGTTTTATCTTAAAGTTAAGATACAATTTTTCTAATAAATAACCTCAAGAAATGAAAACCCTCTCTAGCCTATCCTTGGCAACATTTATTGCTGTCATTAGTTATTTCAATTCCCCAGCTCAATCAATCTGGCTTAAAAAACAAGATTTTCCTTCGCAAGCTTCACCGCGACGCAACTCAGTTAGCTTTTCAATAAATGGAATGGGCTATGTTGGTACAGGCGAAAGCCCCTCCGGACCTGTATTGAATGATTTTTGGAGGTATAATCCAACAACCAACTCTTGGACGCAAGTTGCAAATTTTGTCGGCCAAAAAAGACATAGTGCAACTTCATTCGTATTAAATAACAAGGCATATGTGGGTACCGGTCAGATCCCTGGACCTTCGATCTACACCAATGATTTTTATGAATATGATCCAAATTCAAATTCATGGAGACAAATTGCCTCTGTTGGCCCAAACGGCCGGTATGGATCAGTCTGTTTCGTCATTTCTAATAAAGGATATATCACAGCCGGGTATGCAAGTGATTTTGGAAAAGACAATTCGACTTGGGAGTATAACCCATCAACTAATACTTGGGTTGCTAAAAAGGCTTTTCCGTTTACCCCAGGTGTAAAATACTCGGCCTCATTCGTAATAAATAATCGCGCATATGTAGCTGGAGGTTTGACCGACAATCCATCTTTAGGGGCTGTGAATATCAATTTCGAGTACAACGCTATTAACGACGCCTGGATTGCTAGAGCTACTATTCCCAATAATAATTTCAGATATAGTGCAGCTAGTCTCACATTATTTAATTCTGGGTATTTGATAGGGGGAACTATACCCTTAACTGCGCTTTATAGTAATGTACTGAGGTATAATCAATTAACCAACAGTTGGACTATTCTCTCTGAAACAATACCAAATGGTGCGCTTAGTGGCGCTGCTTCATTTGTAATTTGTAATAAAGGGTATGTAGGACCTGGTGAAAGAGTCAATCAGACTTACCTTCGGGACTTTTATGAGTTTAATCCTCCCTCTGATTTATTTGTAAATGGTCCAAGTACACTTTGCAATACAAATACCTACAATGTCCCTAACTTGCCTGCCGGTACTTCGGTGGTTTGGTCATCCAGTAATCCAAATGGAGTGAGTATCAATAGCTCAGGTGTTGCTTCGGTCGTTAACAATTTCAATGGACAGATTTCAATAATTGCAACAATAAGTGGTCCATGTAATCCAATTGCTCTTTCTAAGGTTATTTGGGTCGGAAAGCCAAAAATTAATTCTATCACCGGCCCCGATGAAATCGTTTATGGGCAGGCTGGTCTTTTCATAAACACTTCGTCAGGAGGCACATCCTATAGCTGGCTCACTCCGGCCGGTTGGACCGTACAGTCGCCCAATAATTTCAGCACCTGGATCACTGTAGGAGGCACCTTGTCAGGTACCCATAATGTATACGCTACTACCAGCAACACGTGCGGTTCCACCACAGGATACATTCCGGTTACCGTAATTCCAAGCGGTGGCTGCTTGGCAACTTTGTCGTTGAGTCCTAACCCCGCTACAAGTGAAGTGGTAGTCAGTGCTGCCCCGCCCCCATGTCTTACTACAACAGAAGTAGAAGAATCAGAATCAGTCGCAACACTTTCCCTCAGCAATGCTGAACATTCCAATTTGCAGAATGCTAGCGTGGTAGTAACTGATAACATGGGTGCAATACACCGTCAAGCAACTGTTGTCGGCCCTGAATTTACAATTGATCTCAATGGCTTGAGACCAGGGATTTATATTGTTAAATATACTTCAATTGGTTACACAACCGAGGCGAGGCTTGTCAAGCGGTAATTTTATTTCACATCCATCAGATCGTACATGACGGTCTGATGGATAACTTAAAATGAAACTATTTCCGTGAGCTTGAAAAGAAGGAAGTACAAAGACGTTGACGTTAAATAAATGAATCAATAACTTCCTTCGTTAACGTTCCACCTCCTCAACAACGCTCACAAGCTGAGCATACCACTTCTTCCCATATTTCCGGATAAGGGGATCTTTCAAAAATTTATAAAGCGGTACCTGCAATTCCTTGCCTAACGCACATGCCGGCGAGCATATGCTCCACTTGTGGTAATTCACGGCTTCAAATTCCTTCTTCCTGGTAATCCGGATGGGATACAAATGACAGGAGATGGGTTTTTTGAATTCTATCTTTCCATCCTTGTGCGCTTCTTCAATGCCACACTTCAAAATTCCCTTTTTGTCGTAATGCGCATAAGCACATTCACGTCCACCAATAGTGGGTGTTGAATAATCGCCATCGGGATCGATCACATGCGTTCCCTGCTCCTCGATGGCCTCGATGCCTTCTTTGGTGAGATATGATTTTATTTTCGGGTAGATTTTTTTCAGTATATCCAACTCATCTTCCTCCAAAGGTGCTCCATAGTCTCCTTCCACACAGCAAGCGCCTTTACATTTTTCAAGATTGCAGACAAACTCCTTTTCACGAATATCATCTGAAACCAATACTTCTCCTACTTTAAGCATGATCGAAAAAATTTTTCAAAGATAGCGAAAAGCATTCAGGACCCTTAGAAGCAGAAAGCGAAAAGCTTGTATCTGCCAATATAAAAGTCTGTTGCGTCATCCATTAACAACCAGTTCTTTAACAGTCCTTTAAATCCTCAAAAAATTTCGTCTGGATTTGCTTTCAACATTGTGCTTTCTGCTTTAAGCTTTTAGCTTTAATTTGCATTCGATATGGTGGATTATCTAGAGAGTTTGAATGAACCTCAACGCGAAGGGGTAATTAATACAGAAGGGGCATGTATGCTCATCGCTGGCGCCGGGTCGGGAAAAACACGTGTACTCACCTACAGAATTGCCTACCTGATTCAAAACAAAGGCGTTGATCCTTTTAACATCATGGCGCTTACCTTCACAAACAAGGCGGCAAAAGAAATGCGCGACCGCATCGAGAAAGTTGTGGGCAAGGATGCACGCAATCTTTACATGGGAACGTTTCACTCGGTCTTTGCCCGCATTCTTCGGGCTGAAGCGCGTCACATTGGTTATCCTTCCAACTTCACTATTTACGATACCGATGATTCGAAAACATTGCTGAAGAACATCGTAAAGGAGATGGGGCTTGATGATACATTATACAAAGCCAGCACAGTTTATAACCGAATTTCGGCGGCGAAAAATCGACTCATCGGCTGGGAAGAGTATCTGAACAATGTGGAGTTGATGGGTGATGATGCCGCCAACATGCGACCTGAGATAGGGAAGATATTTAAAACCTATTCACAGCGATGCTTCAAGGCAGGCGCTATGGACTTTGATGACCTTTTGTTCAACACAGATAAACTCTTCAAAGAACACCTTGAAGTACTGAATAAATACCAGCACAGAATACATTACATTTTGGTTGATGAGTTTCAGGACACCAACCTTTGTCAATACTTCATTATACGAAAACTTGCGTCGGTCAGGCAAAATATTTGTGTAGTCGGTGATGATGCCCAAAGTATCTACGCCTTCCGAGGTGCTGATATCACAAATATCCTCAATTTCGAGCGCGATTATCCTGAATTACGGATCATCAAACTGGAACAGAATTATCGGTCAACACAGAACATTGTTAATGCAGCCAACTCGGTCATCAAAAAGAACCGGGCCCAACTACCGAAGAATGTTTGGACAGAAAACGAGGAAGGTTCACTCATTGAACTGCTCAAGGCAGTTTCTGATAATGAAGAAGGACGACTGGTCGCTTCCTCTATTTTTGAAGAGAAGATGCAGCATCAACTCAGGTTCAGCGACTTTGTTATTCTTTATCGAACCAACAGTCAGTCGCGTGCCATTGAAGAAGCCCTGCGACGTATGAACATCAAATACAAAGTCGTTGGCGGATTGTCGTTCTATCAGCGCAAAGAAATCAAAGACTTGCTTGGCTACCTGCGCTTCGCCCTCAATCAGCAGGATGAAGCTTCCTTTAGAAGAATTATCAATCTGCCAAAGCGCGGCATCGGCGATTCAACTGTTGACAAGATCATTGTAGCCGCCAATGACCACGATATCAGTATTTGGGAAGTGTTACAGAACTCCGGAAAATTTTTGGGTGGACGTGTCGCCGGTCCTATTGAAGACTTTGTAAATATGATTAAGCGGTTTACTCTTGAAACGCAACGAAAAGATGCTTATGATGCAGCCTTTGAAATTGCAAAAGGTTCCGGGCTGCTGCGTGAGTTGTATGAAGATAAAACCGTTGAAGGACTGAGCAGGTATGAAAATGTGCAGGAACTTCTCAATGCGATAAAAGAATTTGTTGATGATCCTGAACGTCAGGATAAAAGTTTAGGATCATTTCTCCAGGAAGTATCGCTTATCACCGGGCAGGATGAAGACAAAGACAAAGATCCGGAAAAAGTTACCTTGATGACCATCCACATGGCCAAGGGCCTGGAGTTCAAGTACGTTTACATTGTTGGTTTGGAAGAAGACCTGTTCCCCTCGCAAATGATGTTAAGCAGCCGCGCCGAACTGGAGGAAGAACGGAGGTTATTTTACGTGGCCATAACGCGGGCACAAAAAAGACTGTTTTTATCCTACGCATTGACACGCTATCGCTTTGGACGCCTGAAAAATTGCGAGCCCAGCCGTTTCCTCGATGACGTTGACCAGCGCTTTATAAAGGTGAGCACAAAATTCAATACGTATGAATCGACACCTTCTCCGAACTACGCCAAATCACTTGTTAATGGAATCAAGAAAACGATAAGCTCAGCGCCGGCGCCCACAAAAACAACCTATCGCCCTTCGGAAGATTTTGCACCAAGTGATACAACGACCTTAAAGGAAGGAATGAGGGTTGAGCACCCTAAGTTTGGTTTCGGTGTTGTGATCCAAATGGATACATCCGGGGCTGACCGGAAAGCCAGGATTAATTTCAATGATATTGGCGAGAAAACCCTCTTATTAAGCTTTGCCAAACTTCGGATTTTGAATTAGCCAGGTATTTTTGGTTTCCGTGGCTAATTCGTACTTTTGTTCTTCTAACCTCAAACCCTGGGTACAATATATTGAATAGAGACTCTTACTGAGTCCAATTTTTAGCAAGCTTTTAAATTAAATCGAAGAAATTAACACATCATAAATGATCGGAGAATACAATACCCAAAGGCCTGACATCATCCTGAAGGAATATGGCCGCAACGTTCAGAAGCTGATCGAATATATTCGTAGCGAGCCGAGCAAAGAAAAGAGAACAGAACTTGCCTTTGCCCTGATCGACCTTATTAAACAACTTACCCCCAGCTTGAAAGATCAACCGGAAAATCCCCAACGCCTGTGGGACGATCTTTACATCATAGCAGATTTTAATCTCGATGTTAATAGCCCGTATCCGGTACCCGAGCGAGATATTCTTTTCAAAAAGCCTATGCGCATGAACTATCCCCAAAGCGAGATCCGGTTCAAGCACTATGGTAAGAACATCGAAAAGTTAGTAAAGGAAGCCTTAAAGAAAGAAGATCCCCAGGAACGCGAAGAAGCGATCATCTACCTGGGAAAACTCATGAAAACTTTCTACGGAAACTGGAACAAGGAAACATTGGACGACTCAGTTATCCTCAAGGACATTCAACAAATGTCGGGAGGCGCCCTGAGTATGAACATCGACAAAGTTCGCGAGGACAATCTTTTCGAAAAGCTTTACAAAGAAAGAGCTAATCCCAAAAAGATGAAAGGTGGCAGCGGACAAGGCGGACCGCGCCAGGACAGAGATCGGGACAGGGACCGCGGTCATCGTCCTTTCAATAAGAACAAGGGACAACGGAAGAAATAGTCTCTCCACGTTTACCTGATAATTCCACTTCGTTTACTGACAAAAAGAAATTGTTGACAGTAATCCTGCCACGGTTAATTCTTGCTATACTTGCACTTGGTTAATGTTTGGCTCTTCAACGCCTTCTCATTTAACAGGTTAGTATTTTTTTTAGAAGAACCCGATCAACTTTCGCATGAGCATCTTCCGTATACGAGGCGGCAAAAAACTAAAAGGTGAAATTACTCCCCAGGGCGCCAAAAACGAAGCACTCCAAATTGTAAGTGCTGTATTACTAACAGATCAGCCGGTAACGATTCATAACATTCCGGATATCCGTGACGTAAACAAACTTATCGACCTGGTGGCTGACCTGGGTTGCAAAGTAGAGAAACTTGACAAAGACGCTTACCGGTTTACCGCTTCCACCATCAACACAAAATTTCTGGAGACCGAAGAGTACCGCCAAAAGGCTGCGGCGCTTCGGGGGTCCGTTATGTTGTTGGGGCCCATCCTGGCGAGGTTTGGGAAAGCCAATCTTCCAAAACCAGGGGGTGACAAAATCGGACGAAGAAGATTGGATACACACTTTCTGGGTTTTCAAAAGCTGGGAGCAAAATTCAATTTCGACGCTGAAGAACACCTGTTTAACATCGATGCTTCTGCGCTAAAGGGAAATTACATTCTGCTCGATGAAGCATCCGTAACCGGAACGGCAAACATTGTGATGGCTGCTGTGCTGGCAAAAGGAAAAACGACGCTTTATTATGCCGCCTGCGAACCCTATTTGCAGCAGTTGTGTCTTATGTTGAATCGAATGGGCGCAAAAATCTCCGGCATCGGTTCCAATTTATTAACGATTGAAGGGGTCGACAAACTTAAGGGAACGGATCATACTCTTTTACCCGACATGATCGAAATCGGAAGTTTCATTGGCATGGCGGCCATGACCCAATCGGAAATTACGATCAAAAATTGCAGGATTGACATGTTGGGCATCATTCCCGAAATCTTTCGCCGGATGGGCATCAAAATGGAGTTCAGAGGGGATGATATTTACATTCCCTCACAGGAGCGCTATGAAATTGAAACCTTCATTGATGGGTCAATCCTTACCGTATCGGATGCCCCATGGCCAGGATTTACACCAGATTTGATCAGTATTGTTTTGGTGGTGGCTACGCAGGCAAAAGGAACTGTCCTTATCCATCAGAAAATGTTTGAGAGCCGCCTGTTCTTTGTTGATAAACTCATCGATATGGGTGCTCAAATCATACTTTGCGATCCACACAGAGCCACCGTTATCGGACTCGATAGAAAGCAACAATTAAAAGGCATCAAGATGTCTTCTCCCGACATCCGCGCAGGTGTGGCGTTATTGATTGCGGCCCTGTCATCCGGTGGTACAAGCGAAATCTCCAACATTGAACAGATTGACCGAGGGTACCAAAATATCGACACAAGGCTTAGGGCATTGGGCGCTGATATTGAAAGGGTGCCATAACAAGGCAAAAAAATCTGTTCTGCAAAATAATAATCATTAGCTGGTGCGTTTAGGTTAGAAACCCCTAACCTATGAAATACCTCATTTCGCCGATGCTTGTGTTGGCTGCATTGATTGCCAATGGCCAGGATCCACAACCGCTTCCAGCGCGCTCAATTTTCAAAATTTCTCCCCAGCACTTTACACAAAGACAATTAAAGATTGGGTTCGAGCGACTTAATCGTTCCTATTCCCAAAGCCTCTCATTGTATTTAAATGGTCTTTTGGCTTGGTCTGACGATTACGGCTATGAAGAAGATTACAGTGGACTGGGAGCTGAACTTCAATACCGGAAATACCTGGTGCCCTTAGCCGGGCGCACCACGAAAAAGGGTAATACCTACTATAGGGGTATCTACTTCTCCGGATACCTGCAGGGAGGACGATATTCCGGCACACAATCAGGAACTTCTTACAATTATGATCATTCCACCGGTACAAGCACCAGCACTCCATACAACTACAAGGAGGATATCGGAAATTGGGGTGGTGGTTTTACTTTTGGGTTTCAACAAACCTTATGGAGTAAAATTTTTTTTGAGGTGTATATAGGTGGCGGACTACAATTCGCTGATCGAAACACTTCTGGCAATGTACCTGACAGCCCTTACTATTACTACTTTTATGACTCCGGTATCACTGCACTCGATTATCAAGGCATCCTGCCCAAGATAGGACTTCAAGTTGGAATAGGATTGTGATCAACAGAAATTAGGCATCCAACATCAGACCTACCGGACAATGATCTGATCCTAAATATTGGTTATAGATTGGGGCGTCTTTCACTTTTGAAATTAATTCCTCACTGACCAGGAAATAATCAATACGCCACCCAACATTTCTCGCCCGCGCATTGAACAAATAATTCCAATAGGTGTATTTGATTTCCTCCGGATAGAGCCTGCGAAATACATCCACAAAACCGCTCTCCAGAAGTTTTGTAAATCCGTCTATCTCAACCTGTGTGTAACCTGCCGACTTATTGTAATTCTCTTTTGCCCGCGCAATGTCAATAGGCTGATGTGCCACGTTGAGATCACCACAAATAATGACTGGCTTCTTTTGATTAAGGGTTACAAGATATTTCCGGAATTCCTCGTCCCAGCGGGCACGGTAGTCCAGTCTTTTTAGTCCTTCACCTGCGTTAGGGACATACACGGTTGCGATAGAATAATCCGGATACTCTGCCGTGATCACGCGGCCTTCCTGGTCGTGCTCTTCTACGCCCATGTCAAAAGTTACATTCAGCGGCTTTGTTTTGGTAAGGATCGCTGTACCCGAATATCCCTTTCTCGCTTTGGCAGAGTTCACATACATTTCATAATCCGGAAGTAACTCAAGAGCAGACTTCACCTCCTCCTGCGCGGCTTTTGTTTCCTGGAGACATAGAATATCCGGGTTCATCATCTTCACATCTTTGAGAAAATCCTTTTTGATGATTGAACGGATACCGTTTACATTCCAGTTGACAAGATTGAGGTTGGGCATTGACTATCTATTGAATAACATTAAGCGTGGTCCAATCTTACAAATAAATTGCAGAAGAAAAATAAAGATTGCCAGTTTGTTCGTTGCGCGGTGCATCAACAAAAAAGCCCGATGGAACGGGCTATTAGTATCTTAACATCAGAAAAACGATCAGGCTTTTTTCTCCGCCGCCTTCGCCTTGAATTCTTCCTTGATCTTCTCAATATCCACGCCCTTGATTACGGGTTTGAAATTCTGACTCTTCAAGGTCTGGCGTCTACGGGTCGACTTTGTCTTGTCCTTTCGGTTCTTTCTCTTTAATCTGGTT
>DASUGQ010000095.1:0-7932 GCA_036273935.1 Cyclobacteriaceae bacterium
CCCAGCAAAAGGCTAACAGGTATCTTCAAAAAATAAATGATTAAACTCAGCACGACCACGCCGGCCAGTATGCGTGGAATCAATCTTGCCATGTTGAGGTTGAGCCACCGGCCGCGATTAGCAAAACGTCTAAAAAAATGAGTCAGGATTAAACATAACAGTGCCTCTATCACCAGAAAGATCACCCTTCTTACACTGATTGTTCCAGCTGCGTCAACACTGTACCCGATTTGCAGCAGGGCATACACCAGCCAACCACCGATCTGCAACGTCCAGTATAGTCGATACTTGTTAACCATAATGTATTACCTAGAACTTGAACTGTAACACGTAAAGAAAAATTACAGCTGCTGTGGCAATAAAAGCCCAAGTTATAACGACCAGTGGGGTTTTAAAATTCGCCAACCTGGGTTCCCTGGCCAGTGAATTAAAAATAAATGCTGAGCCCGCCGTCAGATAAAGAGCAACCTCCAAATAATCTTTGTTCGTAGCCTGGTAAACGGCAAAAAAGATAAAGAAGGCTCCGAAAATATATTGTCTGATTAATGAATTCATATTATCTGACCAATCGGGAAAGTTCATCTTTCAAAAACCTCCCTGTATAACTTGCTGGATTCTTACTTACTTCTTCTGGCGTACCTAACGCGATAATACTTCCTCCCTTTTCACCACCCTCCGGTCCGAGATCTACAATGTAATCAGCCGACTTTATCACATCCATATTGTGCTCAATGACCAATACCGTGTTCCCTTTATTAACCAATCTTTGAAGCACATCAAGCAAATGAGAAATATCCTGAAAATGAAGACCTGTAGTAGGCTCGTCTAAGATATAAAAAGTTTTTCCCGTATCGCGTTTCGAAAGTTCCGTTGCCAGTTTTACGCGCTGCGCTTCACCTCCCGATAATGTGGTAGCGTGTTGTCCCAAAGAAACATATCCCAGTCCTACTTCACTTAGGGTTTGAATTTTGCGAAGAATCTTTGGTTGATTTTCAAAAAATGAGACCGCTTCCTCCACAGTCATATCTAATACATCACTGATCGATCTACCCTTAAATCTAACTTCAAGCGTTTCCCTATTGTATCGTTTCCCTTTACAAGTTTCGCAAGGAACATATACATCTGGCAAGAACTCCATTTCGATTAGTCTGAGTCCGGCACCTTCACAAGTTTCGCATCGGCCTCCCTTCACATTAAATGAAAATCTGCCGGGTTTGTAGCCTCGTATTTTAGCTTCTGGTAGTTGGGCGAAAAGGTCCCGGATGTCTGTGAAAACACCTGTATAAGTTGCCGGATTCGACCGTGGAGTTCTCCCGATTGGCGATTGATCTACCTCAATCACTTTGTCAATGTGTTGAAGTCCATCAATTTTTTTGAATGTCAGCGGCTCAATCCGAGAATTGAAAAAATATTTGTTAAGGATGGGATAAAGTGTTTCATGCACCAAGGTCGACTTTCCACTTCCTGATACCCCCGTGATGCATGTCAATGCTCCAAGTGGAATTACCAGATCAACATTTTTCAGGTTGTTTCCGGCAGCACCCAGCAATTGTAACTTCTCGCCGTTCCCTTTTCTTCTCTCCTGCAAATAGCGAATGGTTAAATCACCCGTCAGATACCGGGCAGTGGTGCTTCGGTTTTTTAGAAATGTCTTCGGATCTCCTTCGGCAACTACGTGTCCCCCGTGTCTTCCCGCGCCAGGTCCTATATCCAATATGTAGTCTGACTCCAGCATCATCTCTTTGTCGTGCTCTACCACAATTACGGAGTTGCCCAGATCGCGTAAATCTTTCAGTGCTTTGATCAGTTTTACGTTATCACGGGCATGCAGACCTATGCTTGGTTCGTCCAAAATATAAAGGACACCTACCAGCTGGGTGCCAATTTGTGTAGCTAACCGAATGCGTTGCGCTTCACCGCCGCTTAACGTCCGAAGCGGGCGATTGAGATGAAGATAATCCAAACCCACATCCAACAAAAAACCGATTCTCTTTCTGATCTCCTTTAAGATTTCTGTTGCGATAACTCTTTGTTTCTCATTTATCCGGTCTTCAAGCCCCGCGAACCAATCACCAAGCTGATTTATATCAAACATGGCCAATTCAGCAATGTTCTTGTTGTCAATTTTAAAATGAAGAGATTCCTTCTTCAAACGCGCACCGTTACATTCAGGACAGGTGCGCACGATCATAAAATCCTCTACCCATTTCTTAATTGCATCAGAACCTTCGTCGCGCTGCTTCTGCAAAAAATTTACAATGCCCTCAAATCTTGTGTTCCAATCTGTTCCAGGATACTTTACTGATGCCACGGCCACCGGCACATCATCGCCATACAACAATACTTTTAAAACATCTTTCGGAATATCTTTGATTGGGGTGCTCAACGTGCACTTATACCTTTTGAGTATGACCTCAATCTTTTTGAATATCCAGATATCGCGATATTCACCGAGCGGTAAAATTCCACCACGACTGATACTTATACTATTATCTGGAATTACTGACTCTTCAGTGATCTCCTCAATTTGTCCGAGCCCATTACATAGAGGACATGCACCATAAGGCGAATTGAAAGAAAATGTATTTGGTGCAGGCTCATCGTATGACAATCCCGTTTCCGGATCCATTAAAAATTTCGAAAAGTGATGCACCTTACCTTTTTCCTCCATTACCATCATCACGCCCTTTCCTTCTTTAAGGGATTTACTGATCGATTGCCCAATGCGGTGCCGATCTCTTTCATCAGCGACAATCCTGTCCATTACGATCTCAATATCATGAATCTTGTATCGATCAACCTGCATCTTCGCGGTGATGTCCATCAACGTTCCATCCACGCGAACTTTAGTGTAACCCGATTTTCGAATCTGCACAAAGAGTTCCCGGTAGTGTCCCTTCCTTCCCTTCACAATAGGTGAGAGCAGAATTAATTTCTTCCCTTTAAAATTCTGGAGAATCGTCTCAAGAATCTGATCTTCGGATTGCCTCACCATTTTTTTCCCGGTGAGGTAGGAAAATGCTTCTGCCGTGCGCGCGTAAAGGAGCCGCATGAAATCATAAATCTCTGTCACCGTTCCAACCGTGGAGCGTGGATTGCGCGATGTTGTTTTTTGCTCAATAGAAATGACAGGACTTAAGCCATTTATTTTGTCAACATCGGGTCTTTCAAGATTGCCAATAAAACTGCGTGCATAGGCAGAGAAACTCTCCATATACCTTCGTTGTCCCTCCGCATAAATCGTATCAAATGCTAATGAAGACTTTCCGCTTCCGCTGATGCCGGTGATGACAACCAACTTGTTTCTCGGCAGGGAAACATTAATGTTTTTCAAATTATGTTCGCGCGCGCCGATAATCTCGATTTCCTCAAAGCCGGTATAGTCCGTTACCTTCTTTGCCAACGACTCTGTCATGAATGAATTTTGTTGAAGATTACAAAAGTGTCTGGAGAAAAGTTAACAGGCAACTAAAAATTGATCTTACGAGCCGATCTTTCCCCATCCTCCGCCTCCCGGCGTTTTTATGATGATACGATCACCCGGATAAACAGTTTTTCCATCAATGCCGTTCAATTTTTCTGTCGTGCCATTTAATCGCATGATGAACTGCAATCCAATGTTACCACATTCTGCACCCTTCATCCCATAAGGTTGCTCGACCCTGTGCTGCGACAGGATATTGATTTCCATTTTTTCCTTGAAAAAAATTTCACGGGTTACGCCGTTGCCCCCCTTCCACTTTCCCTTACCGCCAGAACCTCTACGGATTTCGAATCTCCTCAGCATCACCGGATATCGATACTCTATGATTTCAGGATCGGTTATTCTTGTATTTGTCATATGCTGATGAACCGCATCGGCTCCATTGAAGCCATTCCCAGCACCTGTCCCTCCACAGATTGTTTCATAATACCCAAATTTTTCATTGCCAAACAGAAAGTTGTTCATTGTGCCCTGGCTGCAGGCAGCAAGTTTGAAGGCTTTTAGCATGGTGTCCGTCAATCGCTGACTTACTTCGGTGTTTCCCCCAACCACAGCCGGTGATTTGGCATTATCGTTATAAAATTTTGGATTGAGGATACCACGAGGAATTACAAATTTCACCGGGTCAAGAAGTCCCTCATTCAAAGGTAATGGTTCGTTGACAAGGAGCCGAAGAACGTAAAGCACTACGCTATTTACAATCGCCACAGTGGCGTTCAAATTTCCTTCGTGCACTTTCGATGAACCGGTGAAGTCAATGATAAGTTTATCGCGCCGATGCTCTATTGCTACTTTTAACATGGTTCCATCGTCCAGTCTTTCGAACGCCTTGAAGGTTTTGAGGGGAAGCGTTGCAATTTTTTTTCTCATCAACGCCGATGATTGCTGATAAATTCTTTTCATGAATTGAGTAACCTCATCGACTCCGTAATTTGCACATAGTTGTTGCACCTCCTTTTCCCCCTGAAACAGTGACGCCAATGCACCATTAAGATCAGCAAGATTCTCCTGAATGTTTCTTGATGGATAGCGTGCTGACAGGAAAATCTCCTCGATGTGATTCCAATTTACCTTGCCTTTCTCCATCAGGTAAGTTGGCGAAATAATAACTCCTTCTTCCTCCAGCGAATGCGCATCAGCCGGCATCGATCCTGGTCTTTTTCCACCCACTTCTGCGTGATGTGCCCTGTTTGCCACGAACGCTACCAATTTTGCATTGATGTAGACCGGCTTAATGAGTGTGATATCAGGAAGATGTGAACCTCCATAACCTGGGTGGTTGGTTATGACGACATCGCCATCCGTCATCTTGATCGCCTTTTGAACAGCTCGAACACAAACACCCAAACTCCCGAGGTGAACGGGAATGTGTGGTGCATTCACAATCAGATTTCCTCGGTTATTGAGCAAGGCACATGAAAAATCAAGTCGCTCTTTCACGTTAACCGAAAAGGATGTTCGTTGCAAAAGGGCTCCCATGTTCTGCGCAACTGCTGTGAAACGATTTGTATACAATTCGAGCTTCGCCTGATCAGATCCAATCAAATTTCTTTTCCTTGAAACGTTTCTTGTTAACACCGCATTCTCATTTGCATCAAGAACATAATCCCAGTTTTTCTCAACAAAGAGGGTGGAGTTGTCGCTGAGCACTAATGCCGGCCCCTTAACATAAGCGCCCGCAGCAAGCCTCTCCCATCTATATACGGGACAGCTTCGCCATTTTTTCTCTACATAGACTGACTTTTCTTTTTCAGCTTTCGGTTGGTACGAAACAAAAGGGGCGACTTTCCTGGTTGTTAAATCTTCCTTGACAGCAACAACTACTCTGATCATTTCCAGTTCGATGACTCGACTGCTCACCCAATGTCCGTAGATCTTTTTGTATTCCCTGATGAAATTTTTTTCGACATCGTCTCCTGGGTTGTATTCAAGCTCAATTGAAGTCTCCTGTCCGGCAAGCCTCAGAAAAAGAAGCCGGTGGCGGATTTGTATTGTATCGGATGAGAAACCCTGAGCCGTCAATTCCTTCTTCACCTGATGATACAAGTCCACTATATTCTCGATCAGAGTTTCGAGCTGTTCCTGCAAAGGTGAGAGACATAGTTTTTCTGCAATGCGTTCAACTTGTGCCTGCCCAATGCCATAGGCGCTTAAAAGTCCGGCATCATAGGGAACAACAACTTCATCGATGTCAAGCATGGAAGCAATCGCGCAAGCGTGTTGACCTCCAGCTCCGCCGAAACAAAGCATTGCATAGTCCTTTACATTGTGACCCTTTTGAATCGATACTCTTCTTATAGCCTCAGCCATTTTTTCATTGGCGATTTCAACGAACGATTCAAGGACCTCTTCAGCATCAAGCTTTTTTTCCTTTCCGCCGTTCACTGCGAGGAGTAATTCATTTAATCTTTGTTCAGCCCTTTCACGCTGAATGGGAATTGAAAAGTTGTCACCATCCAATCTGCCAAGGAGCAGATTCACGTCGGTGATCGTCAGGGGCCCGCCTCGCCCATAGCAAGCAGGACCTGGAATCGCACTGGCGCTATCGGGACCAACACTGAAACGATATCCGTCATATAAACAAATGGAACCACCCCCGGCGGCGATCGTGTCGATAGCAATTGAAGGAGAAAGTATTTTGAGTTTGCCTATCGTGCACTCAAACCTGTAGTCAGGCCGTTCGTTGCAGAGAGAAACATCAGTACTTGTTCCCCCCATATCAAACGTGATTATCTTATTTTTTCCCGAGAGCGCTGCCTTGTTCAGACTTCCTATGACTCCCCCGGCAGGGCCGCTTAATAAACTATCCTTTGGCTTAAAGCCAGATGCTGCAAGTAATCCCCCTGCACTTGACATGATGTAAAAATTGGACATCCTTAATCCATTTTGGATACGCATTACATATTCGTGTATAATACGGTCAAGGTACGCATTGACGACGGTCGTCTCGGCACGCGGGAGAATCCTGATCTGATTAGATAATTTATGCGACGATGAAATGAAACGAAACCCGTTCCTCTGTAGCTCATGTTCAAGGTCAAGTTCATGTTGCGGATGTCGGTAGCTGTTCATAAGAGCAATTGCTACCGACTCGATTTTTTTCTTCTTAAGAGCAGCACAAATTTTCGCAAGATCAGCCGGGAGCAATCCCTTTTTCACGACGCCGTCGGACTCAATTCGTTCATCAACTTCAATTACCAAATCATATAGTGGTTTTTCTTTTAATACGTGCAGGGCAAACAAATCCGGTCGTTGTTGATTGCCGATAAGGATCAGATCCCTAAATCCTTTTGTAACGAGGAAAGCTGTTCGCGCACCTTTCTTTTCCAACAACGCATTGGTCCCCCTCGTAGAACCCAGTCTCAGGTCAATCATTGGGAATGATTCACCTATGCCGGTCTCAGTCAATATCCGTGTGGCAAAAACGGGAACCTCTTCATGAGTTGTTATTTCCGCGACAGAAAATGCTGTGCCCGAATAGTTAACATCAACAAAAATTTCTGATTTTTCTAAATCAACCTTAATGATTTTGCTCGATCGTTTTTGAATATCAAAAGTGAAGTCCCGAAAAAAATCTCTTCCCGGCGTAAATGGCAACTGAATCACGAAAGACGATTTGCCGGTTTGGCGAAGTATCCTCACCCGAAACAAGCTGCTGCTTAAAACCTTCAATCGTTTAAATTCCCCGGATGGAGACGTCGCCAGACAGTCTGTGAAGGTCCCGCCCGTATCAATCCAAATTTTCCAGGACTTGTTTCGCATTGATCATTTCCTGACAATAAGATTCAACCATAAATAAGGTAATCAAAAGTAAAATGCTCTATAAGATTTCTCCCAAGATATCGAGGAGAGATCAGAAGAGCCACTGAATAAGAGAGTATGCTCCGAGCACAAGTAAAGTTGCACCAGGGATTTTTTTCAGCAACTTGCTATGCGTAAAGAGATCAGCAAGCTTGTTAGCCAGGTAAGCAATAACGATAAGAATGAGAAATGCACCGAGGAAAACTCCACTCAGATAACTGTGGATGTAAACGTTGGAGGACAGGTCGATCCATTGTTGTGTCTTAAAGTATGCGGTCATGGCAATCCAATAAGGAATGGCTAAGGGATTCAGAATCCCCAGGACGAGTCCCTTTCTAAACCCGCTATTGCTAAACCGAACCGCCAAAGAGGTGGAGCGCGTTGAAGCCCACAGATTGAGTGCACCCAGAATTATCATGACGAGGCCGGCAATGAGGTGCATGTTTTTTACAATTGAAGGATTTGACAGTATCAGATTGGCAAACTTAACGGCAATCCATGCATACGGGTACTCCACGATGGAAGCTGCAAAAGCAAACTTCCACGCGATATTGATTTTCTTCTCGAGTCCGAGTTGAAGAATAGTGAGATTGATCGTACCGGGAGGTATTGATCCAATGAAGCTAAATGCAAAAGCAACCAAAAAG
>DASUGQ010000096.1:0-9430 GCA_036273935.1 Cyclobacteriaceae bacterium
TTATATTTTATTGCGCTCCATATTCCTTTTTCGCTCGTATCGATCCGTCGTGTCTGTACTAATGAGGAGTGAAGGTAAAGGTTATGGGGCATTACCGTTGCTCCGATTATTCCTATTGCAATGTAAAGGGCCTGATCACCCGGCAAGGAGGGAATGAAGCCTGTCGCGAGTTCGCTCATATCGGGTTTGGCCAGGATCATTTCCACAAGGAATGCGCCGCCGATAATTCCGACGAGTCCGATGATGAAGATTTCCATCTTGCGCATGCCATAGCTATGCAGTAACAGGATCAGTAATGTGTCAAGAACGGTGAGGCTAACGCCCCAGATAAGGGGGAGCCCGAATAATAGTTTTAATCCAATGGCCATACCCAATACTTCGGCGAGGTCACATGCAGCGATGGCCACTTCAGCCAGAAACCACAAAGTATAATTTACTCCTGAACGATAGGTTTTTCGCGACGCTTGCGCAAGGTCGAGCTGCCGGACGATGCCAAGCCGGGCACTGAGGCTTTGAAGCAGCAGAGCCATAATGTTAGACATGAGCAGGACCCAGATAAGCGCGTAGCCAAACCGACTCCCGCCGGCAATGTCAGTAGCCCAGTTACCCGGATCCATGTAGCCGACACTTACCAGGTAAGCCGGACCCAGGAAAGCAATGGCCTTTCTCCATCCCTTTTTATTGACGGCATCAATCGATGCGTGTACCTCACTTAATGATTTCTCTTGCGTTGCGGATCTGAATTCCATAGTCTTTAATTATTGAAAGGTATACCGGATACCACAAAAACCACGCATTCCCTGAATGGGGGCGTAGTTGTAACTGGTATCAAACGTATAGCCATTCGGATTATTAACTGTTATGTTCTTGTCAAACGGATCGAACGGACGCAGCAACGGATCCTTCGGAACGAAATTCAAAAGATTCTTGACGCCAGCATAAACTTCAATTCCGTTCATGAATGATTTGCTGAGTTGAATATTCATCAGCGTATACCAGGGAGATTTTTCCGGTCTAAAATCGTTGGGCACAACCGGCAGATACATGGGACCGTTTACCCTGCCCGTTAGATCAATGGTAATGCCGGCGTGATTTAAAGTATAACTGATCGCATAGGTCCCTGAGACGACGGGGGCGAAGAGCTGTGGAGTTTTGATCTCTTCACCTGACCGGTTGTCTATCTGGTAGACGTCCATTATCGTGACGCCGGTGATAATCTTCAGACTGTTCGTGAATGTAAGATCTGCATTGAGTGTAATGCCTTTTGAGACGGCACGCCCGTCAAGGTTGTCGTAGATGATCAAATTGGGATCGGTTTTAAAATCTCCCACGATCTTGTTGGTGAAGTAGGTGTAAAAGAGACTAGCATCCAATCCGATGAAACCCGAGGAAATCTGAATTTGCTTTGTGTAATTCAGGTTGACATTCCAGGATTGCTCCGGCTTCAATTCATTTTCAATGATCACTTCCCGCGCGCCAGTCAACGCGGCGTGATCCTCTGTGAATAAGTTCACGACACGAAAGCCGTTACCGGCGCTCAGGCGGAATGTGTTATTCTTGTCGGGTGAATATTTGAAACTCAGCCGTGGCGAAAAGATGTTGCCGTGTTCGTTGTGGTGGTCATACCTGAGCCCCGAAAGCATCGTAAATGTTTTGCTGATGGCCCACTCATCCTGGATGAATACGCCGGGCAGGTAGGTATACATTGGATCATTTTCATCCCCTGACGAGGTACCGACGGTGTTGTCGTCGTAAAAGACAAAGCGGAAAGGTACACCCATCAACAAGTCATGTCTTTTAATTTTCTTATCCCATCGAAGCTGTGTAAAGGCCACGTGCTGACCGGCGAGATACTTCGAAATTCCGTAGTAAGAATCTTGCAAATGATAATTATAGGATAGATCCAACGTAATTTTTTCACTTCGAAGGGGAAGTTGATAATTGCTGATCATCTCAACGCGGTTGGTGTAGATAGACTCACCATAGAGCTGGTCACTGCCGCGATAATATTTGTTCCAACCCAGTTCGCCGCCCCAACGGTCTTCATATATATAGCGAAGTGCAAGGGCTGCCTGCCGGTCATTCTTGCGGTGAAAGTCCCATTTGTTGAAAACTGAAAACCGGTTTTGAAGCGTGACATCGGTGAAATTATCTTTGTTACGATCAATTTCGTTAGAGAAATTAAAGTAATTGACTCCAATCAATGCATTAGTCTCACCGACCCTCCATTTGGTGGCTAGGTCGAGATTGTATTCACCGTAAGTTGTTCCTGACAAATCGGTTTTTATTCTTGGTGAAAGTGAAGGTTCTTTTGTAATAATATTGATAAGGCCCCCAACTGCTTCCGATCCATACAATGTTGAGGCAGGACCCTTTACCACCTCGATCCGTTTTACCATACTGTTAGGAATTCCAGCCAAACCGTAAACTGTGGCGAGGCTGCTAACAATGGGCATGCCGTCAATAAGCACCATGGTGTAGGGGCCTTCCATCCCGTTGATGTGAATGTCCCCGGTGTTGCAGACGTTACAGTTTAATTGGGGCTGAACACCATTCACCATTGATAATGATTCGAAAATGCTCGGTGTCGGATTTTTGTAAAATAATGCCGGTGTGTAAATCTCGACCGGTATTGGTGAATTCATTTTCGAAACCTCTTTCATTGTGCCTGACACCACCATCACTTCCTTGAGTGAACTCAAATCGGACCTGAGTGTAAAATTATACCTGAGTTTACCCGGTGACAGCGAAAGCGTGTCATTGACAAAACCTACATAAGAGGCTACCAGTTTCCCGTTTCGCACGTCAGCGGGAATGATCAGTTGAAAAAAGCCCTGGTCGTTTGTGGACGTTCCTTTACTTGTACCGGCAAGATAAACGTTGGTGAAAGGGAGCGGTTCATGGGTCTCGCTGTCCTGAACATTTCCTGATATAACGTTTTGTGTCAATCCGGGCAATGACAGCATTGCGAAGAATAGAAAAATCAATATTTCTCGTGTCGAATTCGTCATCTTTTTGTTGTCACTCTTCTTTACCTTACTCTGCAATGAGAAGATTTTCCGCAGCTTCCCGCGAAATGAATATTTTTTTTGTATTGTCAATCATTACTTCCAGCGATCCGTCAAACTCAATTTTCTCTAATATCTTTATTGAGGCACCAATGCGTACTCCAATTTTGCTGAGGTATTGAAGGAAGGTCGGGGAGGCATCCCGCACCGAGCGAACCAAACCCTTTCGTTCAACAGGAAACACTGACAATGGCACTTGTTTCAATTCGTGGATTTTACCGTTCTTATCCGGGATAGGATGTCCGTGAGGATCGGTTTTGGGGTGCCCAAGGAAAGTATCCAGCTTTTCAATGAGTAGGACGGATTGAATGTGTTCGAGTTGTTCCGCTACTTCGTGCACCTCATCCCAGTTGAAATTCAGTTTCTCTACCAGGAAGGTTTCCCAAAGACGATGCTTGCGAATAACTTTCAGTGCGGCCGCCTTCCCCTTTTCTGAAATGTTAACACCGTGATACTTTTCATAACTGATCACCCCCTTTGATGATAACTTTTTCATCATATCCGTCACGGAGGCTGCCTTGTTATTCATGTTGTCGGCCAATGCATTGGTGGAAACAGGATTTTTTCCTGCAGCCGATAAATGATAAATGGCTTTTAGATAATTCTCTTCGACAAGACTGAGCATACTTTGTGGAGTCAAAATAATTAGTCAATTATGCAAAAATATAAATTTAGATTGGTCTAAAAAAATAATTTGATAAAGTGGCCAATTATTTTTCTGGTCAGTTTACCATTACAAAATCAATTGGTTGAATATCAGATATTTGAAATAGCTTTGGTCAGTTTTACAGCTTCGTTTTCCCAATAAATGTCGGCCGATGGTTGTTGATTATAGAACCGCCCTGTTCTCATTTTCTGAAGCAGATCGACGGCGTTGATTTCATTGGCATCGAAAGGTATGGCAGCATTGTAACGCCGGCATTGATTTACCCAATAGGGATGATTGATGAGGAGAATGGGCAGGAAAGAACCAATGTATTCAAATAGCTTCGTTGGCATGGTGTTCCGGGTCGAGGGATTTGGTGGATAGGAAATGATCCCGAAATGAGCCCGGCTGATGGCCTGCATGATGTGATCATGTGGAACAAGCTGATCCCCACCCGTGAGTCTTATGAATGGTAAGGGCCCGATCACCTTTCGGATCCGGGTCAACACCTCCCGTTTGGAACAATACCCGATTATCTCCAACACAATTGACTGATCGACGGCATGAAGCTTCCTGGCAAGTTCAATAGCGGTGAAAACTCCTGTTGATTCCGCAAGGGTTCCTGAAAAAAGCAATTTGATATCACGACCAGTGGGGTTGACTCTTCTCGCCCGAACGGAATTTTTCTTCACTTTGTTTTCCACGACAATACTTTTCTTTTTCATAAAAATCATCTCATCCTTGTAGCCATAGTCGGAAAGAACAAACAGGGAGATGAAAGGGACATTCATAACTTCTTTAATTCGTACATAGCCGGCGAGGAGTGGGCGAATGAAAATTGAAAACGTTGGTAGGAAAAGGATGTTTCGCATATAATTTTCCCGCACATCATAAACAGTTTTGCTGCCGGTGACGAACTTTAAGATCCAGGCAAAGAACAGTAGTTCATGTGTGGTTATGATCACTATGGAAGGTTCTAGCTGGATTGCTTTTACGAAAGAAAGAAATGGGATCAGCAGGCGATAAGGGCTCAGTCTTTTAAATGCCATCGAAGGATGGAAGTGGACTCCGGGATAATTTGGTATTTGGCGGCAGGGGTAACCAAGGATGTGAATTTCATACCTCCCTGTTTCGACAAGACTTTGCGCCATCTTCTCAAACATGCGCGTGTCATCAACAGGCTTTAGCACTGAAGCAATGACTATATTTCTTTTTTTTATTACTTGCGACAAATTGAAATGAATTCATCTCAAACAAACGTTAAAAATGGAATTAAAACAACTTATTGAAAAAGCCTGGGAAGATCGCTCAATGCTGCAGCAAGAGAATGTAAAAGAAGGGATAAGGAGCGTAGTCGAAAAACTGGATAAGGGCGAATTGCGGGTAGCAGAGCCGTTGGGAGCAGACTGGCAGGTCAATGAATGGGTGAAGAAAGCAGTGATCATGTATTTTCCCATTCAGCAAATGGAAACCATTGAAATCGGTCCATTCGAATTCCATGATAAGATTGCACTGAAGCGAAACTACAAAGCATTAGGGGTTCGTGTTGTTCCCCATGCCATTGCACGATATGGATCGTATATAAGCAAGGGTGTGATTATGATGCCCTCTTATGTAAACATCGGTGCTTATGTGGACGAAGGGACGATGGTAGATACCTGGGCAACCGTTGGAAGTTGTGCACAGATTGGTAAGAATGTCCACCTCAGCGGCGGGGTTGGGGTAGGGGGAGTACTCGAACCTGTGCAGGCATCTCCCGTAATTATTGAAGACAACGCTTTTATCGGATCTCGTTGCATCCTTGTGGAAGGGGTTCGGGTCGGCAGGGAGGCGGTGCTGGGGGCTAATGTTGTTCTCACAGCAAGTTCCAAAATCATTGATGTTACAGGTGAAAAGCCAATCGAGTATAAGGGGTACGTGCCTGAAAAATCCGTCGTCATTCCTGGCTCAATACCGAAGAAGTTTGGGGCCGGTGAATATCATGTCTCCTGCGCGTTGATCATTGGCAAACGCAAAGAAAGTACCGACAAGAAAACCTCGCTCAACGAGGCCTTGCGGGAAAATAATGTTTCAGTTTGATCGGAATAACTGATTTTTGTGTCTAATTGACAGCCTGGATAAAGAAATTTCAATTGGCATCACCTTTGACTTGATTCTTCGTTAAAGGAGTCGATTGACCTGTCTTTTTCGGAGACATTCCATTTAAAGACCGAACCAGTTAAATTTATAGGATGAAAGGTTTTCTGATTGGACTTGCTGGATTTCTGATATTGACAGCCTTCGTGCTGAAAAATGATATCTATAAGCATGTCAGGAATGAAAGTTTCAGAAGGGGGGAGGTCATTGAATTTAAGATGACCTACGGAATTTTCAACGTCGGAAAAGGTTCAGCGCAGATCCATCCCAACTATTATAAATTGAATGACAGAACGTGTTTTAAGGTTGACGTGTACGGCAAGACCGTAGGAGTTGTCGATTGGGTTGCTGACGTGGATGACCACTGGGGCTCGTACATTGACACCGTAGCGCTTGTCCCCCATCAATTTTACCGTCGCATCAGGGAGGGAAAATATAAAAAAGATGAATGGACTAATTTCGATCACGAAAATCAGAAGATCGAAGTGAAGGTGCTGGACAATAAGACGGGTAAGCTCAAAGAACCCAAATATTTTGACGCTCCCAAACAGGTGAGAGATATGATCAGTGGGTTTCTCTACCTCCGCACGATGGACCTTTCAAAAAAACAGAATGGTGATACCATAACGATCACCGGATTTTTTGAGGATTCATTTTATAGCCTGAAGGTAATATACAAAGGTAAAGATGTCGTACGGACGAAAGTTGGTAAGTTCCGTGCTATCAAACTGGTACCCATCATGCCTGACAATAAAGTTTTTGATGGTGAAAATTCAGTTACCGCGTGGTTTTCAGACGATCGCAACAGGATACCGATAAAAATAACGGCGGAAATGTTTATCGGTTCTGCCGGTGTTGAACTCACCTCATATTCGGGCCTTCGAAATCCCCTTAATATTATTCAATAACTTTCAGTTAACAGCTTCTGAAATTAAATCGGCGAACTTCTGCTGACTGACGGGCTTTGTAATGTAATCCCTGATGTCACTGATGCCTTTTGCGCGCTCTATGTCCTTTGGATCGATAGATGAGCTTACCATGTAAATTCTTATTGGCTTGTGAATCTTTGATTTCAGTTCCACAAAATCCTCCATGAACATCCAGCCGTCTACCAAAGGCATATTGATGTCGAGGAAAAGTACATCGGGAAGTTCGGCATTGTTGGAAGCATGCTGCTCCAGGTAGTGTATGGCTTCACTTCCGTTATTGAATTGCAGAATCTTTCCCGTGAAGTGTGTGGCCTTGATACTTCGGGTGGCAATGAGTTGAAATATTTTATCGTCGTCAACGAGCGCTATTACGCGGTCAGGGTTGTCATCCATAGATCAGGTTTTTCTTCAAAGTTAATGATGCTGTCATTTCTTTGTTCATTTTTCAAGGAACAAATGCTTTGTCAATTGGTTATTATGGCCGTCCAGGTTCGTGTACTACTCTTTTATTGAAAGTCACAATTCGGTCTTGTTGATTAAATCGAATGCACATAACCGGTAATTAGCTAATAATAAGAACATACCAAGTGTAAGATTGTTTAGATGAGAAGTAAAAAGTATTTTTAGAATCTTAACCCCTTTACCTATGCTTAAAGAATTCAAACAATTTGCCATGCGCGGAAATGTCATTGACCTGGCCGTGGGTGTTATTATTGGCGGAGCCTTTGGGAAGATCGTTAACTCTATTGTAAATGATCTCATCATGCCACTTGTAGGAATCGCGTTTAAAGCGGACTTCACTAATTTATATTTCCCACTTTCAGATGCAATCGATCCGTCTCTCCCCCTGGCAGAAGCGCGGAAGCTGGGTCCGGTCTTTGCCTGGGGAAATTTTGTCACTGAAGTGATCAACTTCGTCATTCTTGCTTTTATAATTTTTCTCATGGTAAAGGGAATGAATTCGCTGAAGAAAAAAGAAGAGGTAGCACCTGCACCTGCTGAGCCACCGGCAGAAATCAAGTTGCTTACCGAGATTAGGGATTTACTGAAAAAATAGCTCGCAATCAGTATTTCATGAACGAATTCAATGCCAGCAGGTCACGGAATGATGAACTATTTAAATCGTTCTGCCACGACCAGGTCCTTGCTTCCTGCTGAATACTGATAGAATCCTTGACCGGACTTAATGCCAAGGTGGCTCGCCTGCACCATGTTGACGAGCAGTGGACAGGGCGCGTATTTCGGATTGCCGAAACCTTCTTGCAGAACACGGAGGATGGAGAGACAGATATCCAATCCGATGAAGTCAGCCAATTGCAACGGCCCCATTGGGTGAGCCATGCCAAGTTTCATGACCGTATCGATTTCCTCAACTCCCGCCACTCCTTCGTATAGAGAATAAACGGCTTCATTGATCATGGGCATGAGAATGCGATTGGCAACAAATCCGGGATAGTCGTTCACTTCGACCGGGATTTTGTTTAACATCTTTGATAATTCCATGACCACAGAGGTAACAGCGTCTGATGTCTGGTACCCCCGGATCACTTCAACCAATTTCATCACCGGAACAGGGTTCATAAAGTGCATCCCGATTACTTTGTCGGCCCGCTTTGTCACCGAAGCAATTTTTGTAATGGATATGGAGGAGGTGTTGGAAGCCAATATAGCCTCAGGTGGTGTGGCACCGTCAATGTCCTTAAATAAATTGAGTTTAATTTCCAGGTTTTCAGTGGCCGCCTCAACAACAAGGTTGCATTCTTTCACGCCTTCCGCAAGAGAGGTGTACGTCTCAATATTTTCAAGCGTAACTTTTTTGCCTTCGGGTGTAATGATCTCTTTTGCAATTTGACGTTCAAGATTTTTCTCAATGGTGCTGATGGCCTTCTTAAGGGCGTCCGCGGAAATATCAATGAGTGAAACGGGAAATCCACATTGGGCGAACGTATGAGCAATGCCATTTCCCATGGTGCCCGACCCCACAACTGCCACTTTCCGGATTGAATTCATTTTGCGATTGGTTTCGGTAAAGTTAAAATTTTCTCTTCGCTCGGGTGATCATTGGTTATTAATGTCAATGCTCCAGGGCGACTTCCTTTGCAAGTCCCATCGCATTGAATCGAATGATCAGTTTAAGGGGATCTTGCGTCGGTTCTGCGCAACTCGCAGATGGTTCAAGGAAATAATGATAAAATTTTTGATTTCGTTTAAAGAGTTCATTTTCGTCAGGCCTGCCGAGCAGTTCAATGATCTCCATTTCAGATAACCCAAGTAACTTGTTTTTCTGGGTTTGCAGGGCCTCCTCCATGGACTTCCTCACTCCGTTACACCCCTGGTGATCTTTCTTCCAGGAGGTCAGATCAACTCCTGAAATTTCAGGAAGGGATTTGCCGCAACTGATCACGACAACCAGGATCATTACGTCAAGCCACCTGAAGTTTCGGATCATTTCGTTGAATCACATAGAACCATCCTGCTGACAGGGCAAAGTAAATGAAGGCCAAAATGTAGAGCGAAATGCTAAGCCTTAAATAATATACCACGGCGGCAAGTAACAGGGGATAGACAAATATCCGAATCCACTCAGCCCAGCGAACCCACGACCTGTGCTCAAACAACACACCACAGTTCACGACAACCCATGAGATCAG
>DASUGQ010000097.1:0-4400 GCA_036273935.1 Cyclobacteriaceae bacterium
CACATTAATTTATGGTTTCTGAACCCGGACTCCCTGGGCAATTTCACCAGCGATCTCTCTGGCCTGAAGCCTTTTATAGATAAAGCTCATCGCCACGAGGTGAAAGTATTGTTTTCCATTGGGGGTGGCAGCAAACATCCGCAGTACCATTATCTTTTGAACGATGATCATCGGGCCGCGCTCATTGCTAACCTTACGGCTGAAGTGATGAAGTATAACGTCGACGGCATTGATGTCGACCTGGAGGGAAGTGACATTGGAGAAGACTATGAAAAATTTGTCGTTGAACTTGCTCAAACTTTACGAACAAAGAATAAGCTGATCACTTCTGCCATTGCGGTCTACTATAAGGATCAACTATCGGATACGGCACTGGCCCAATATGACTTTGTAAACGTCATGAGCTACGATCGAACAGGTCCCTGGCGACCAGAAAATCCCGGTCCCCATGCTACGTATGAACACGCCGCAGACGATCTTGAATACTTTGGTGTGGAAAGGAAAATTCCTGCCGGTAAGATGACGCTTGGCGTGCCCTTCTATGGATATGGCTTTGGGCCTGATTTAACTTCGAAGGCCTCTAGCATGAACTATAAAGAAATTGTGTCCACGTTTAAAGGCGCGGAAAAAAATGATCAGTTAACGATGCCAGACGGAAAAATTCTTTATTACAACGGTATCCCTACTATGAAAAAGAAAACTCAACTGGCAAAGGAAAAAGCATCCGGCATTATGATCTGGCAAGTACTCGGTGACGCCAAAGGGTCCAAATCGCTGCTCAGGACAATTAATAAAGCAGCTAAATAGAAATTGACTTGATCCGGATTAACTTTGTGCATCGCCCCTTCCACATCGAGATCATCCTGGTAGCTATCGCACTGACCCTGCCATGGGTTGGTTGCTCCCGTGAGACTCCGCCCACAAACAAAAAAACAATTACCGATGCCAACGGTGCAATCATACGGGGAGATACTTCGCAACACCAAATTGCGCTGGTATTCACCGGTCACGAATTCGCCGATGGCGGAATAATTATTCGAAACACACTCAAGGGGCATCACATCCAGGCAGCATTTTTCCTCACGGGAGATTTCTATCAGAATCCCGCATTCAAATCACTGATCGAAGGGCTGAAACAGGACGGCCATTACCTCGGCGCACATTCTGACAAACATCTGCTCTACGCCGACTGGCTAAAACGTGATAGCCTGTTGATCACGAAAGAAGAATTCAAAATGGATTTGAAGAACAATTACGAGCGAATGGCAGCGTATGGCATAACGAAATCGGATGCTCCTTACTTCCTCCCGCCCTTCGAATGGTACAACCGCGACATCGCTGACTGGACGAAAGAATTAGACCTTCAATTGATCAATTTCACACCCGGCACGCGGTCTACCGCTGACTATACCTATCCCGAAATGGGTGCGGGCTATTTACCGACCGACAAGATCTATGAATCTATTTTGGATTATGAAATGAACGAAGTGAACGGATTAAATGGTTTCATTCTGTTGGTGCATATTGGGACTGACCAGAGACGAACGGATAAATTTTATAAACGTCTCGACGATCTGATCAGCAGTTTAAGCAGTAAGGGTTATCGTTTTGTGAGGATAAATAGATTGCTCGATGACAATGACCGGTAAAATTTATACTTTCAGCGCAGTAAACTATTCCTTCACATATGTCGATACTTGGAATTGATTTGGGGGGCACAAAGTTAGCGTCAGCCATTTTCACAGAGTCTGGGGAGATAAAGGCAAAGGAGGCAATTCCTCTCAGCAGCCGGAGCGGTCCGGCGGTTGGCGAGTTGATCGCCGGCCAAGTGAGGAAATATCTTTCATCCGAAAAATTTGAACTTAAGTCCATTGGCATTTCAGTCCCGGGTATAAGTCATCACAAGACAGGCACAGTGTGGGCGCCGAATATTCCCGGGTGGAACGACTATCCTCTTCTTCACGAAATCAAAATGGTTGCCGATGAAATCCCGGTGAGCATTGACAGTGACCGTGCATGCTCCATGTTGGGTGAAATATGGCAGGGTAAAGCGAAGGGAAGTAGAGATGCCATCTTTCTGGCCGTAGGGACAGGTATCGGCGCAGGGATATTGATTGATGGTCACATACTCCGGGGTTCCCAAGACATCGCAGGCGCTGTTGGCTGGATGGCCTTACAAAAACCTTTTCAACAAAAGTATCTCGAATGCGGCTGTTTTGAATATTACGCTTCAGGTGAAGGCATAGCAAAGCTGGCCAGGGAAACGCTGATCAAAAATGAGGATTATCGGGGCCGGCTTAGAAACCAAGATCCATCTACTATCACGGCCCACACAATCTTCCAGGCGCACAAAGAGCGTGATGAAATTGCAGTCGCAGTCATTAGGGAATGCATTGAATTCTGGGGAATGGCAACCGCGAATCTCATCAGCATATTCAATCCTGAAAAGATTATTTTCGGTGGAGGCATATTTGGTCCGGGGGAACAATTTATTCCGGCCATTCGGCAAGAAGCAAAAAAATGGGCACAGCCCATCAGCATGAAACAAGTGAGTTTTGAAAAGTCAACACTTCACGGAGATGCTGCTGTTTACGGCGCCGCATTTCTCGCGATTCAAAAGATCAGAGAAAATTAAATATGCAGGGAAGTAAACTTGTCTTCATTTCCGCTTGCGCAGGTATGCTGCTCTTCGGGATAAGTGTTATTACACTTGGTTCGCTGGCGCCAAATCTAAATGTGAAATTCCATCTTGACCCGATCGCATCCGGCACCTTATTTTCAATTTTGCCGTTTGGCATTCTTACAGGATCACTTGTGTTCGGGCCATTCTCCGACCGATATGGATATAAATTCTTTCTTGTACTGTCGGCCTTGTGCATGTTCGGCGGGTTTCAGGGAATTGCGTTCGCACCTTCCCTCCTTCTGCTAAAATTTTGCGTTTTCCTTTTCGGTTTTGGCGGCGGCGCCATCAACGGGGCAACCAACGCCGTTGTGGCAGACATCAGTTCATCCAACAAAGGAGCTAACCTGAGTCTGCTGGGAATTTTTTATGCACTGGGTGCCCTCGGTATGCCTGGTCTCCTGGGATTCCTTGAAAACAGGTTCTCCTACGAAACAATCCTGTCCTATGTAAGCCTGGCTTCGCTTCTCATAGCGGGCCTCTTTATATTCACGCGATTTCCTGCAGCGAAACAAGTGGAGGGAATTCCAATTTCAAAAGCATGGAAGCTGACAAAGGAAGGGTTTATCCTTCTGTCGGCATTTTTTCTTTTTTTTCAGAGCAGCTTTGAGGCGATTATCAATAACTGGACGACAACCTATCTTTCACAGCAACTGGCCATTCCGGGAAACAGAGCTTTATTTGCCTTATCACTCTATGTCGTTGGCATGGCAGCGATGAGACTGATCATAGGAAGTCTGCTGCGAAATATCACGTCACAAAATATTCTTTTTCTCTGTCTGACCTTCCTGGTCATTGGCTGTCTTTTTATTCATTTCGCCAGTTCATATTTCGTGTCTGCCATCGGAATGGTAGCAATAGGCATCGGGCTGGCCGCCGGATTTCCTATCGTTATGGGGTTGATCGGCATCCGCTACGAATCCCTTTCCGCGACCGCATTCAGCATCGTACTTTTTATAGCATTATCGGGGAATATGATGCTGAATTACCTGATGGGCATTGTTGTCGAGAAGTTTGGTATTCAACAATTCCCGGCAGTGTTATTTACGCTTTGCGGCGCCATGCTTCTGCTGGCTGCCCTGGTCATTAAGAAATACAAATCATTCACATCAAATTAATATTTATGCTGGCAAAACAATGGCTTAACAATGTGAGGGAGATCATGTCCCGTATTGAAGAAACACAAATGGAGAATATCAGAAAGGCAGCGGAGATCATGGCCGATAGCATCGAAGCCGGTCGCTGGGTGCACACGTTTGGCTGCGGTCATGCAACTATTCCCATCGAAGAGATGTATCCGCGCATTGGAGGGTTCGTAGGCTTTCATCCCATGATCGAACTCCCCCTTACATTCTTCACGCGCATCACCGGAGAAATGGGCGTACATCAGTTTGTCTTTCTCGAACGCGTTGAGGGATATGGTGTGGAGATCATGAAGGGGTATAACTTTGACAAGCGCGACACGATGTGGCTCTTCTCCCATTCGGGAATTAATAACGTCAACATCGACGTGGCACTTGAAGCAAAAAAGAAAGGCATGAAAGTTATTGCGTTTGGATCTGCAGAAGGTGCCAGGGGGAAAAAATCCCGTCACTCCAGCGGAAAAACAATTTTTGAAATCGCTGACCTCGTTGTAGATTCCTGTGCACCGACCGAGGATGCTTCCGTTCCACTAAAGAATCACCAGGATAAAATCGGTCCGGTCTCAACAATGGCTTTT
>DASUGQ010000098.1:0-3391 GCA_036273935.1 Cyclobacteriaceae bacterium
ATGAAGTAACCGAACAGAACAAAATAGTCAAGAATAGTCATTACACTAAATGCTGGTTTTCAAGTTTTCGGTCAAAGACTTTCTGACCATTCACGTAGGTTTCTTTCACTGAGATGTGCTTATCCTTTAGTTCAAAAAGAATAACATCTGTCCGCTTACCCACATCAAGAATACCTCTGTCATTCAAGCCGTAAACTTCTGCGACATTTTTTGAAGCCATGTCAATAGCCTGGGACAATGTGCACGCTGCAAGGTTCATCATATTCTCAACCCCGGTCCTCAGGGGAAACGAAGCTCCTGCCAGGCAATTATTGGACGTGCTCTCCAGTCTTCCACTCTCTTTCAGTTCAACTTCACTGCCGGCAAAGAAATATTTTCCTGGTTCCATTCCTGCGGGAAAGGAAACATCTGAAGTGAGAATCGTCTTATCCTTTCCTTTTATCTTGAAAATTACGCGCATGAGTTCGGGAGGAAGATGGTGACCATCTGCAATGATTGTAGCCGCCAGTTCCTCAACATCGAGTTGCGCCCAGATAGGATTAAGGTGTCGGTGAAGAAAATTCGCGCAACCGTTACCCAGATGAGTACTTAATCTCGCACCCGCCTTGACTGCCTCACGAATCCTATCAGCGCTTGCATTAGTATGTCCTATCGCAACCACTATTCTATTTTCGGTACACAGACGAATAAACTCAAGCGCACCTTCAACTTCTGGTGCCAGTGTTATCTGTTTAATTTTACCCCTGGCTGCCGCCTGGTATAACGAGAATTGTTTCCAGTCCGGCCTTCGCACATATTCGACGGGATGACAACCAATGAAGCCCGGTTCTCCAGACAAATAGGGACCTTCAAGATGATAGCCAATTATACTTTGTGCTACGACCTCATTTCCCTGAACACTTGAAAGGATACTAAAATTTCGAAGCAAGTTTTCATGAGCATTAGTAATTAATGTGGGCAAATAACCCGTCACACCTTCGCGCCATAGTGCCCGGGTAACCTTTTCAATTCCCTCATGCGTGAGATTGTCGCCTGAGAAATCAATGCCGGCGTATCCATTTACCTGGTTATCAATCAGCCCTGGGGCAATAATACAATCAGTATTCCTGGAGTTGGTCTCTACAATTTGGCTGATAATGCCTCCCTCCACAATCACCTGAACAGGTTTGTTTGATGAATAATGAAGTCCCTCAATGATAATCGTATCCTGCATCGCTCGCAAATTCATCTATTAAAATTGAATAATCCTTGAAGCCGAATCCCTATCCAGGAACAAGTGAAAATCATCATGCTTCTTCAAGATAGTGGACGGGATGTCTTCAGAGATTTTGCTTGTAATCGTTTTATGAATCGCATCCGCTTTGACGAGGTACGGAACGCTGCAAATGATTGTTTGACATTGAAGAATCTGGTAAGGTGTAATGGTGACCGCCGTGTCCGGTACTTCATCTATTGACGCGAACCAGCCCTCGCCCACTTGCTGAAGTTTACACCGGTCATCCAATTTCACCTGAATGTACGCCTCGCGGGTTTCAAAGTCAGCAGGAGGATCGTTAAAGCCGATGTGCGTATTTTCTCCAATGCCAATCATTCCCACGTCAACCTGACTTTCCCGGATGGTTATTGATAGTTGCTTGAGATTTTCATTCAGATCGCCGCTTGTTTCAACAGGGTAGAATTTTTTAACCTTAACCTTATCAGTGAATCTTTCTTGAATGTATTTGATAAAGCTTGCTTTGTGTCCGGGAGGTAATCCGATATACTCATCCATATGGAACACTTCCACGCTGGACCAATCCACGTCAGAATCTGCAAGCCTTTGCATGGTTTCCATTTGTGACATCCCCGTGGCCAGCAAAATCCGGGCACACCCCTTTTGGGTGATTGCATCCTTTAGTCGGGTAATTGCCAGGGCTGCCGCCTTTTGCCCCAATTCTTGCCAGGATGTACTAATACTTATTTCCATTGTGCAATACTCATTTCATTGGATTTATCGGAATCCATAATAATAACAGATTGATAAATTACAGATAAGGTTAATATAAAATTATCTTGTAGGGAAATTTCCTTTCCGTGTGTACTTTGCACATCCATTCAAATGGAGCCCACACTTTAAATAATAACTTAAAATCATCTTACCCACTTATGAAAAACTTATTTACCCTCATCGCAGTATTACTTTCTTTTAGTGCATTTTGTCAGGGACAACTGCAGAAGGAAGCAACAGGATTTATCGCATTCTCCTCGGGGAAGGTGATGCAATTAGCAGAAGCTGTCCCCGAAGAAAAATACACCTGGTCTCCTCAAGCGGGTGTTCGTTCATTCGCCGATGTGTTCAAACACATTATTTCAGCTAACTATTTCTTCGGATCTAAATTGGGCGCTACAATTCCAGCCGGTGTAAAAATGGAAACGCTTGATATGGACTTAAAGACAAAAGCCGATATTAAAGCAGCCTTGAAGCAGTCGTATGATTTTATTTTAGGAGCCGTCAAAGACACGAAAGATGAGAACCTGGCAGCTAAAGTGGAATACCCTTTTCCTGGCGAATTCACAAACATGTCGAGTGTTCTGATAGCATTGGCGCACTCGGATGAGCACCTGGGACAATTGATTGCCTATTCACGTGTGAATGGGATCAAGCCGCCCTGGAGTGAGTAAAACATTTTTCAAATTAAATGTAAAACGGGGCCTACTTTGGTCCCGTTTTTTTTGTGGAAACTTAAAAGCTTGACGAACTTTCAATCAAATAAAGTATTAACCCTACACTCAGAACGAGAATTGTAATGGTTAAAATAAAGGTGAGCATGGAAGAAGGTTCATATGATTCTTTAGCAAGGGACCTTTCTGTTCTTTTGTACCTGATGAACGATAAGAGAAGCATTACCGAACCCAGCCCTACCAATAAAATACCTATGAGAGACGAGTGATGCTGACGTGGGGCAGCAAACTCCTTTCCAACGAGAATGGACAATTGTCTTATGAATAGCGAAAACTTTACCACCACAAATCCAAACGCCATAATACCTATGCATGTTCGTATCCATGCCAAAAAGGTGCGTTCATTAGCAAGGTGGTCGGTAAGATTGATCTTTTTTCCCGGTTTAGAATCCTCTTTCCTATCGTCGTCCGGCGTTTGCATTTTTTTATTTTAGTTTCTTCAATACAGCTTCCATCATCTCGGTTTGAATACGTTGTATTTCCACCAACCGCTTGCTTTGATGAATCAGCAGGTGGTCAATCTTTTTATGTAATAATTGAATTTCCAACTCTGCTTTTAAATTGATCTTGTAATCATGCTCTGAACGCATACGGTCTTTTGCTTCTTGCCGGTTTTGGCTCATCATGATAACGGGGGCCTGGATGGCCGCAAGACAGGATAAAATTAAGT
>DASUGQ010000099.1:0-4414 GCA_036273935.1 Cyclobacteriaceae bacterium
GCGCTGAATATCCTTCGCTTGATAATGTCTGTTGTGCCGTTCTTGTTCACGAGCGTAATGGTCGCTGAGGAAGGAGTACCTTCACGTAAATAGGTGACGGTGATCTTGTCTCCCGGATAATGGTAGCTCAATTCTTCTTCAAAGGCACTCTGGGTATTTATTTCCATGTTGTTGAGCCGGGTAATGACGTCACCGGGTTTTAAACCCGCCTTAACCGCCGGGCCATCCCGTTCGAGGCTCTCGATGAGCACCCCATTAAAATTTTTCACATTGGTATTCAGGTTATACTTCTTTGCATTTTCATAATTATATTCAATAGCGACGCCTCCAAACAGGGCTTTTTGAACAACGCCGTATTTCACAAGGTCGTCATAGACTTTCCGCACTATGTCGACAGGTATAGCGAACGCATAACCGGTGTACGAACCGGTTCGTGAAAGGATCGCGGAGTTAATGCCAACCAGTTCGCCAGACCTGTTCACGAGCGCGCCACCGGAGTTGCCAGGGTTGATGGCTGCATCAGTTTGAATAAAGGATTCGATTGGGAACTTGTCCTCCAGGATTCCAATGCGCCTTCCTTTGGCGCTGACAATCCCTGCGGTCACCGTTGACGAAAGAGTAAATGGATTTCCCACGGCAATGACCCATTCTCCCACCTGGAGGTTTTTTGAAACACCCAATGCAATGGCGGGTAGATTGTCTTCATCAATTTTCAAGACGGCCAGGTCGGTGGATGGATCGGTACCGATCAGTTCGGCCGGGTAGACCCGTTTGTTGTAGACGACCTCCAACCGCTCCGCCGATTCAACCACGTGATTGTTGGTAATGATATAGCCATCCTCAGTGAAGATCACGCCCGATCCACTGCTGATTTGTGTTCGGTTGCTTTGACCCTCCCCAAAGAACCAATCCCAATAGGAATAGGATGCAACGCCCTGGGAGATGCTGTTGATATACACTACGCTGGCAACGGTTTTCGCCGCCGCGTCGCTGAAGTCCACCGGCTCTGGACTGGGAGTTGCTGCTGCAGGGCTGGCAGCGACCCGGTCTGAAGATGGTGTATCATAGGAGACCTGGTTAAATGGGCGGCTTGCTGTTTCGGCCTGCGCAATTTTATCTTTTAAATAATATTGATAGAACGTAAAAGCTCCTCCAAATCCGGCGATAAAACCAATGAAAATTATCTTGATTGCGTTTTTCATTTCGTTGACTGCGTTAAGAATAACATCACCAAATCATGATGAAGGGTCAAAATTATAAAATCAAAACGGGTTTAGCAGGAAAATGTTATTCTTCTCTCAAGAGAAAGTGCGCCCCGATCGGATTTTAAAATCACATCGCAAACTTGCTAAATTGCACGCTTATGGGATTACGTTCACTGCTGGCAAAACCTTTTGCAGCTTATATAGCGACAGAAACTAAGAAGTGGTCGCGCGAGCCACAGGTCTATCAGGAAAAAATATTTCGTCAGCTCATTGCAGAAGCGGGCGATACGGCCTTTGGAAAGGATCATGATTTCAAATCCATTAAAACACACGACGATTTCAAACGAAATATTCCCATTCGGGACTATGAACAACTGAAGCCCTACGTGGAACGCGTCCTCCATGGCGAGGAAAACATCCTCTGGAAAGGGAAGCCTGCCTATTTTGCCAAAACCTCCGGTACAACCTCGGGCACAAAATACATTCCGATAACAAAAGACTCGATCCCCAACCATATCAATAGTGCGCGCAATGCGTTGCTGAGTTATGTCCATGAAACGGGTCGCGCGTCCTTTCTTGACGGCGGGTTGATCTTTCTTTCGGGCAGCCCCGAACTGACTGAAAAAGCGGGGATTAAAACGGGGAGACTATCAGGTATTGTCAACCATCACGTGCCCGGTTATCTGCGTTCCAATCAAAAGCCGGGCTATGAGACGAACTGCATTGAAGACTGGGAAGAAAAGCTGGAGCGCATCATTGATGAAACCCTGTCTGCCGACATGACGCTCATCTCCGGCATCCCACCGTGGGCCCAAATGTATTTCGACAGGATTCAGGCGCGGACAGGTAAAAAGATCAAAGACGTATTTCCCAACTTTTCCATGTTTGTTTATGGTGGTGTCAACTTCGAACCTTACCGCGCAAAATTGTTTGAGACGATCGGAAAGAAAATAGATTCGATTGAGACCTATCCCGCGTCCGAGGGATTTCTCGCTTACCAGGATTCGCAGCGCGAAGAGGGCCTGTTGTTGTTGCTGAACAGCGGAATATTTTTTGAGTTCATTCCGGCTGAAGAATATTTTAACGAGAACCCGACACGTTTGACGATCGGTGAGGTAGAATTGAATAAACAATATGCCGTCATCATCAACAGCAATGCCGGCTTGTGGGGATATTCGATAGGAGATACGGTAAAATTTGTGTCGAAGAAGCCCTACCGCCTTTTGGTGACCGGCAGAATAAAACATTTTATTTCTGCTTTTGGCGAACATGTTATCGGTGAAGAAGTGGAGCGGGCCATGAAACTTACTATGGAAAAATTTCCTGGAACGGAGTTGATCGAGTTCACCGTGGCGCCGCAGGTGAATCCTCCGGATGGACTTCCCCATCATGAATGGTTTGTCGAGTTCAGTGAACCACCCGGGGATATCTATGCATTTTCACTGGTGCTGGATAATCATTTGCGCCAATTGAATGTTTACTACGACGATTTGATCAAAGGGAATATTTTGCGCACGCTAAAAATTACGTCGCTGAAAAAAAATGCCTTTATTGATTACATGAAATCGCAGGGTAAGTTGGGCGGACAAAACAAAGTACCCCGCCTCGCAAACGATAGAAAAATTGGGGATGAATTGACTAGATTTGCATTATGATAAGTTCTGAACAAAAAGAAATTGTAATCAGTCACCTTAAAGCACTTCATCCAAAGAAGATCGGCGTTTTTGGATCCTATGCGAGGAATGAAAATAGCCCGGATAGCGACCTGGATATTAAGGTTTACCTGGATTATTCACAACGGATGAGCCTGTTGGATTTGATTGGTGTTGAACAGGAGCTCTCCGGAGAATTGGGCGTAAAAGTGGATTTAGTCACAGAGAAATCGGTTAGCCCTTTGATTAAGCCCTTTATAGAAAAAGAAGTCCGGATTATTTTTGAATGACTAATTCGGCTATCCTCATTCGCAATATTCTTGCGTCTTTAAAACCGGACCTGGTGGAAATTCTGAACGATTTAAAAGAATGAGCAGGAAGAAACATATTGCCATTCTCGGATCAACCGGGTCCATTGGAACCCAGGCCCTGAATGTGATCGCTTCCCATCCGGATTATTTTGAGGTTGAAGTACTGACGGCACAAAATAACGCTGACGTATTAATTCAGCAGGCCATTCAATTCAAACCGAACGCAGTGGTCATCGCCAATGAACAACACTATCAACAAGTAAGGGCCGCACTCGACCCGTTGATGATTAAGGTTTACGCAGGGACAAACGCATTGGCCTCCGTCGTGCAAATGGATTCTGTCGACCTGGTCCTGACAGCACTGGTGGGCTATGCAGGTTTGTGGCCGACAATAAAAGCGATCGAAGCAGGCAAGACCATCGCACTGGCAAATAAAGAGACATTGGTTGTGGCCGGTGAACTGATCACCAACCTGGCCCGCGAAAAGGGCGTGAATATCTACCCGGTAGATTCAGAGCACTCCGCCATCTTTCAATGCATGGTCGGTGAATTCCACAACAAGATCGAGAAGGTGGTACTGACAGCCTCCGGAGGCCCTTTTCGGGGAAAGAAAAGGCATGAACTGGCAACGGTAACCAAATCGGAGGCGTTAAAACATCCAAACTGGACCATGGGCGCTAAAGTGACCATTGATTCAGCAACCCTCATGAATAAAGGACTTGAAGTGATTGAAGCAAAGTGGCTTTTCGGACTCTCATCCCGGCAGGTTGAAGTGGTGATCCATCCCCAATCGATTATTCATTCGATGGTGCAGTTTGAGGATGGTTCGATAAAAGCCCAGATGGGATTACCCGACATGCGGCTGCCAATACAATTTGCCATGACCTATCCCGATCGGCTCAGGACAAATTTTCCGCGATTTGACTTTGCGAATTACTCATCCCTGACATTTGAACAGCCAGATACAGAAACTTTCCGTAATCTTGCACTGGCTTTTGAAGCATTGGACCGGGGTGGAAACGTTCCTTGCGTGCTGAATGCGGCGAATGAGGTGGCAGTGAAGAGTTTCCTTGAAGAAAAGATCAGTTTCCTGGAAATGTCCCTGCTTGTGGAACAATGTTTGACAAAAGTCGATTATATCAGGAATCCCCGCTATGAGGATTATGTGAATACAGATAAAGAAACGAGAATTAAAGCTTTAGAATTAATCAGGTAATGGATGTAATGGTATCAGTTGCTCAGCTTT
>DASUGQ010000100.1:0-3044 GCA_036273935.1 Cyclobacteriaceae bacterium
AGAACGATCTTTGTGTAGCTGCCATCGGCCTGGCAATAAATAATGTCTTCTGTATTAAATAGGTCTATTCCCTCTGAAGATGGAACAGCAAGCTTTTCAAGTTTGCCGGATTTTAACTGAATGTTATTCAAAACGGATTGATACTGGTAGCTGCTGCTTTTTTGGTTTAATCTTTCCCTCACTTTTTGGACGGCATGAATCAGTTCATCTACATCAATGGGTTTCAGCAGGTAATCCAACGCGCTGAACTTGATCGCCTTAATAGCATATTGATGGTAAGCAGTAACGAAGATCACTTCAAAGGTTATGGGCGAAACCTGATGAAGGATGTCAAAACCGGACATTCGCGGCATTTGCACATCGAGAAAGACGAGTTCAGGTTTTAGTTTTCGGATTGCATCCAATCCTTTTTCAGGGTCGTCAAAAATGCCTTTGAATAGAATGTCAGGACAATACTTGTTAAGTGCACCCTTTAGCGCTTCTGATCCATCTGCCTCGTCGTCAATGATGATGGTACCAATCATGTTGATCATTATATTACAAGGTTGATCGTTAGGAAATCGGAATATTAATTTCCACCCTCGTTCCCAATGCGTGGTTAAGCGCGTCCTTGAGGTCGGTTATGCGAACGAGTTCCTTCAACCGCTCCTTGCTTAAAAGCCTTAGGCGGTCTTCCGTAATTTTTATTCCCATCGATTTGCTTTTCAATATATTCTTTCCGCTGAGTTCCCGGGCGCGTTCCCTCCCAACGCCGTTGTCTTCAACAATACATCGCAGGGTTTGTTCTTCTTCCTGAACAGAAATCCGGATCAAACCATTTTCGTTTTTTCCCTTGTGCAACAGTCCATGCCATATAGCATTTTCAACAAAAGGTTGCAAGACCATTGACGGAAGATAAGTATCCTCGGGGGAAATTTTGGAATCGATGGATATCTGGTAGTTGATTTTTCCTTTAAAGCGCAACTCCTCCAATTGAATATACGACTCCACCAACAACATCTCACGGTCGAGTGATACATTGGACGTTTCCGAGTTTTCAAGTATTTGCCGGATAAGTTTTGAAAATTTAGCGAGGTATTGCGACGCCTTTTCATTTTCGTTGTTGGCGATCATGACGTTAATGGAGTTAATGCAATTGAAAAGAAAATGAGGGTTGATCTGCGCGCGGAGTGCTTTCATCTCGAGTGTGGCGATCTCGTGCATGAAACGGGCTTCAGTCAATTCGTGATCTTTCTTAGCCATGTTTTTCTGGTTCTTTAGCCTTTGAAGGACGGAATATAAAATCAACCCGGCCAGCAAAGTCACCAGCAGCAATCCTCCAATAAATGTCAGCTTCAACGTCGCCTGTCGTTCGACTTCTTTTTTTTGGATTTCGCCTTCTTTGGCGAGAAGACTTATTTGATTGTCTTTCTTTTCAGCCTCATACTTTGCCTGCAATTCATTGATTTGTTGTGCGCTCTGTTCATTGAATACGCTGTCCTTCCATTGCTGCGATTGCAGAATAAAATTGTACGCAGATCGAAAGTCGTTTTTTGCCAATGCAAGTTCAGCGAGCGTTTCATAGAATGCCTGCAAAAGGTCTTTCGCTTTAATCTCGGTTGCGAGATTGAGTCCTTCCATGAGGTGAGCATCTGCCTGAGTGAATTGGTTCAGTTTAAGGTATGTAAGACCGACGTCGTGAAGCCCGAATGCAAGGGATCGCTTATTTGGCAATGTTCGTTTTATAGAAAGGGATTGAAGTTCATAGGGCAAGGCTTTTTGATATTGCTTCATCTGCTGATATACGGTAGCAAGATTACCTAATACAATGGCCTCTTCGTAGTTCACTTTTAATGGACGGATAATTTCCAGCGCCCGCGTATCGTAGTGCAAAGCAGAGTCATAAATTTTCATGGTGTTATAGACATTTCCCATGTTCATAAGGCCCATGCCATAGTCCTTCGTCATTTTCAATGATCGGTAGACTTCGTTCGCCTGCTTATAATGCGCTATCGCCTTGTCATATTTTTGCATTTGTCGGAAAATGCCACCGAGGCTGTTCCAGGTCATTGCTAATTCCAATGTATTGTTTGTGCGCTCGGAGATTCTCGCCAGACGATAATAGGTCTCGATGGCTTTGTCAAAATCTGACCGGGCTTTGTAAATCTTGCCGATGGCGAAGAGCGCATTGGCCATTTTAAATGAATCCGGCTTCTGTTCGAAAAAATGCAAATACTTTTGCAGGTGTTCCAGGGCCGGATCATAATTCGCTTCGAATATATCAATGTTAGCGTAGTAGTAATGAGACAACGCAATGCCCTCATCGAAGTGGAGTGTTTCAGACAGCAGCCTTGTGCTGTCGGCGTATTTTCTCGCCTGCTCATTTTGACTGTGGGACTTTGAATAGAGGTAAGAGACACGTCCGTAGATGCGCGTCTTCACGGTATCTGCCGGTAACCGCGGAAGAGCTTTTAACAATGAATCAAGTTCGGTTTGTTGCTGCGCTTGCAAACAACAGAAAGGGGTGAACAGTACCGTAAAAAGTACAACACACCATTTTCGGCGCGGGGTCATGGGTCTGAGATTTGAGCCAGAAAAGATAGTGGATTTATGAATTATAAACACTGTAAAATGCGGGATGCTAATCGCGCGATCTGAATGCGGTTTCAGTTATTCAAAAGAGATATGCTTTATTGGGAACTTAAAGTGTTCCGATTATCCTTGGATGAAAATAGGAAATCGGATTTCTGAACAGCAGGACGGAGGGAGAGGTTAAGGGTAGTTGAGGAACATAATTGTTATTTCTTAAGTGGGCAATAAGTGACCACCTGTGCCTACTTCACTTGTAACCCCTTTTTGATACCCAGGGCGTCCAAGGGATTGGTCATTACCGCCTTCCACAATATGGAAGCAATGGTGGAAAACATAATCACTACCACGATCAACAGGCAAAGCGAAGTGCCACCAATGTAAATGTATTTGTTCGGAATATTTCGTGATACAGCTGGGCGAGAGAGTAAGCTATTGGCAAATCCAGTAAAAAGGCCAGAATAGTTTGCTTACTG
>DASUGQ010000101.1:0-8428 GCA_036273935.1 Cyclobacteriaceae bacterium
TGATGTGAACTTTAGCCTTCCCGTGAAAAGATCTGGCTGGATTGCATTACGCGTTCCCGCAAGTTCTCATACAAATCCCGTCTTCGTCATTTTAAACGGCAAGCCAATCTATTTAAAGCAAAGTGCCGAATGGTGCAGAAAAGCCGTTGATCAATGCTGGAAAATGAAACAGCCCAACATACGGCAAGAGGAACGCTCCGCCGCGGAGAAAGCGTACGATCACGCACGCATGGTGTACGATAAGATCATAAAAGAGTCAGCTCGTTAGCATGTTGCAGTATTAATGTAAACTACAAGGATCATAACGAGTAAAGGAAACGCCTGCGTTCGGACACAGTATTGATATTGTTCGATTCATGCGAGAAAAATAAACATCATCACACGCAGATCCTGCACTTAAAAATACAACGTCAGATGACCATATGGTCTGGCGATCAAAAAAGGTTCTTCCAACATTTTTTCAGTAAATGTAAAAAAGATTGATGATCGGTTATGGAAATCATGTTCAGGCTGCATCCAGTTCATAATTAAATAATCAGTCATATGAAACATTTGAAATTGTGGACGATGGGGCTGTTTCTGACAGGCTCCTTTTTAGTGTTGGCTTTCACTTCCCAAAAGGAAAACAAGCCCGAAACTGATCGCAGGACTCATTGGGAAAGACCAAAGGGTTGCGTCTTCCGGACCTTATTCGGAGAAGAATCATCTGATTCCGCTTTCATTTACAAAACTCCGGAATCTGTAGTTGCCGCTGTAACTAACGGTGAGGCATGGCTCGCAAACGCACAGCAAGAAAATGGCGGCTGGGGTGCCGGCAGTCACCTTCGCCAACAAGTGATGGATCCGCATGCAGTACCTGCCGATCCGGCGACAACATCGATGGTAGCCATGGCGCTCCTCAGGAGTGGCAACACGCTGAAATCCGGCCCTTATTCAAGGCAGCTTGAGAACGCATTAAATTACCTGTTGCGCCAGGTCGAGTCAACACCTGATAATGCAACCAACATAACTTCCGAAACCGGAACGCAAATTCAAACCAAACTGGGTGGAAATATCGACGTAATCCTCACTGCTCAATTCCTGACAACGATACTTGATCATCTTGATGACAAGCCATCACTTAAGGAGCGAACAAAACGAAGTCTTGATATTTGCATCGACAAAATCCAGCGGGCGCAGAATGCAGACGGAAGTATCAGAGGCGATGGATGGGCTGGCGTACTACAATCATCGCTGGCGAACAACGCACTTGAAATGGCTCAGGCAAGGGGCGCTAAGGTAGACAAGGATGCGCTTGAACGGTCGCGCAACTTTCAGAAAGGAAATTACAACACAAAAACCGGAGACGTAATTACCGGCAGGGCTGCAGGGGTAGTGCTCTACTCCGTCTCTGGCTCAACGCGTGCAAGTGCAAAGGAAGCAAGAAGGGTGAAAGAAGCTATGGATGAAGCCAAACGCAAAGGAATTCTCGACGATAATGCTCCGGCTTCTGCTGAAAATCTGCAGGAGATAGGATTTTCCGAAAGTGAATCTGAAAAATATGCAACAGCTTATGAAGTTTACCAATCGGCAAAGGTGACCGCTCAACGCAATGATGTAATGGATGGATTTGGAAGTAACGGCGGCGAGGAATTTCTGAGTTACCTGCAAACGGGGGAGTCAATGGTAATCAACAAAGACACTGAGTGGAAGCAATGGTACGACAACATCAGTGGCAGGATGATCAAGATTCAAAATGAAGATGGAAGCTGGAACGGTCATCACTGTATTACAAGCCCGGTATTTTGCACAGCAACCAGCTTGTTAATCCTCTCAATTAACAATGACATAGAAAAGCTGACGAGACTGGGAAAAGAATAACTTGCGTTGATTGAACCTATCAGGTTCTCAGCCTGATAGGTTTTAATAAGTTACCTCGTCAGCACAAGTTTGCCATATCCCCGGTTGAAATAGGAGGTGTTGGCGAGGACCTTAATAGGAACATCCTTCCCGTTCTGTTGCAAGTTGATCCGGTAGAAATAAATACCGGCAGGAAGATGTGAACCGTCTGCACTCTCACCATTCCAGGTGATCTCATTTCTCCCGATAATCGTTGGTAAGTCTATCAGCTCACGAATCTTGCGTCCATCGACTCCGAAAATCTCCAGCGAAAAATTATCAGGCGACGCTTCACCTGAAATCAGGAGCGTAAAGGTGAAAAATTCATGAGATGGGTTCGGATAGGGAGCCAATAAGATAACAGAGGATTCGCTATTCACCTGAAAGGTGATCGTATAGGGCTCACCTGACTTATTACTCCGGCCATCCGACATCTCAACTGACAAGGTATAGAAGCCGTCGGGCAAGCCAGTCGGATCAAAGATAACCTTGAAATCAGAAGTGTCAGTTGCGGGAAGCCACTTTACGTCTTCACGACTGAAGTAAACCGGAGTAGCATTGCAGTCATCCAAATCGCATGGATACGTCAAAAAAATATTCACACCCAGTGTGTCGGTTTTTTGAATAACCCTATTCTCATCCCGCAATCTCATGACTATGTCAGGGTTTGGCGAAACAAAATCTCCATCCATCAAAATACGTCCATCAACCGTCACTTCAAGAACCGGCTTGAATTGATCCACTTCCACATTGAGGTAATTCGTCAGTTCCAGGATATTGTTGTCATAATATTGCTCGGGGACGATCTTCGGATTTACGTAAACATCGACGTTGTTTAAACCTCCTCTTCCCGTGGTTGCAAGGACAAATGAAAAGTCAGTCGTATCGCCAGGCGCTGGAGATTTAATATTCCTGGTGGCGTCAATTGACGTACGTGTCGTAGTATTGAAATAAGTCATCCTGACGAGCAGTGAATCCGGAAAGGATTGATCGGTGATGTTGACAAAACCGTATTCACCCCTCCAGTCCTCCCCTTCCTGCAAGGTGACTGGCTCGGACTGTCCTTTGTAGAAGACTATGCCTTCGGCGACCGGAGTAAATAGCACCAACCAATTGTCAAGTTGTGTTGCCGTAAGGTTGAGATCATCCTGCGCTTCGTATACTAACCGCAAGTACGGGTAGTCCTCAGCGCTTATCCCCGACAGATCGGCATCATCTGAAATTCCGGACAATAAAATTGTTTCTTGTCCGTCGAGAGCTACGCCAACTACATTAACGGAAACCATGTCGTTTGTTTCCGGTGTTTCAATTTTCGAAGACAGGCTTTGCCATGCCATCGCCGGACCAATTAATGTTGATCGCATTGTTCCTGACGTGGCGCGTCCTGTAATCGTTTCGTTCACCTGGAGAGATGCCTGGTTAACCGGAAGGGTATTTGTTTTATAGACAATGGCTGAGCCAGGCGTCGCGCCTTTTCGCGCAAAAATGACAACCGGCTCACCCGGTTGAAGGGCATCGATCTGCGCCACCGAAATTCCCAGCTCTCCCAATTTTGATTTTACGGCAGCAGACCACAAAGCATATCCGGCATCGCCAATGGAAAAAAGGACGACTGAGTCACCCGGTGTTACGTTGTCAATATATTTTCCGATTCCTTCCGGCGAACCCGAAGTTGGATTAATACGCTCGAGGTCCGTAACTCTGAAGCTCACAATTACCTGTGGTTCGCGACCACATGTGCGCGAATCCTGGAAGATGAATGGAATTCCTGGATACGGAGTTGTGGTGGTTTTGTCGAAAGCAATAAGGTTAATGGTATTGTTCCTACAGGGTACCCGCTCTGTTGTTGAGGTACTCGGTAGCTGGTATTCTGCGCCATTAAGTTTTACGGATACATTAAGATTAGTTGTCCCAGCTGAGGATCCGAAGTTGTTGATATAGACACTGGTCACTGTTTCTTCGAGAACCAATTCACGCAACTCAGGATCAATCACCAACCCCTTCCCCTGGTTCTTTAAAAATTGTGGAAAGTGAATTTGAGCCCATCCATCCTGGCCGTTATTGATATAACTGAAGGAACTTTGCTCCCACTCCTCACTCTCGCCCGGTGTCGGCTCGGCAAGTTTCGTCCTCCAGTAATAGGCTGTTGAGTCCTGCGTCAGTAATTGAACGGACTGCATCGTCAATACTTTTCCTTGTGTTGAAAATTGTTTCTTAAAAGGACTGTCAAACGTATTCACGGTATCGACCTCAACGAGAAAACTTCGTTCGTCTGTCAAAAGGTCTGTCGCCTGAAAGCTGAGTGTTACATCCGTGTCATGCACAATGGCATAGTCATATGGATACAAATTCTTCGTCCGGTTTAGCGGAATGAGGTAATTGTACTCCACAACATTATTATCTCTTGTCAGTTCATCAAGCAACCCATTCGGGTCGATCTCAATTTTGAATTTATTCTCTCCGCCGCCCTGATTGTTCGACCGGCGGATAATGAACGTCAAGGTGTCTGAATAATAAACAGGGCTAAAGACCGAATCATAAACAACGGAGGATTGGTCAGCAAATGTTTGCGTCACGTTTATCCTGAAATTCTTTTCGTCAACCACTCCAAAATTCCGAACGTTAATTTTAATGGCAAACGAATCGCTCAGGGCTGTAACCGGTAAATCATCAAACGACTGAATGGCTATATCTTGCTCCGTAATAGCATAGTCAGTCTTCGCCGCGCCGAAAAGTTTAACCGCCGGGTCGCCTAACAACACCATTTGTTGTACCTGCGTAATGTGTGGCGACGAAGGGGGCGAGTTTTCCATATATCGTCTGGCAACTTCCTTTTGAATATCTCCAAGTCCTTTCTTTATAAAAACTGAATCACCATAACCCACCTCATAAAATGTATTGGAATAACGCTGCAGAGTATACTCCAGCCCAAATGAAGTATGCGCAATAAAGCCAACAGCACCTTTGTTTGCTGCATTGATCCAATCCTCTCCAAACAAAGTCCGGTTGATGAAGAACGAGCCGGCATTACATCCATTTAAAAGCAGGGTAGGATATTTGCCTGCATTGTTGTAGCCGAGTGCCGGATCTGTAACGTATCCAATATCAAAATCAATATTAATGGCAGATGAATGTCCAAAGAAGGTGATCAGGTTTAGTCCCTGGTTAACCTGGTCTGACACATTTATGAAGTCAATATCCGTCGATCGCTTTGGAATGGCTTTCACGTTACCACCGAGGTATACGTCTTCAGCAATGGATTGAAAGCCTTCCAGGTGTGATTTGAATCGCTCAGGTTCTCCAGGATTGATCCCGCCGCTCAAGTGGAGAACTCCCTTCCGCCATAAAGCATTATAAGGTTGACTCTCCATTTCCTTCACCTTGTTCAGGTATGCGGCAACGTGCTCAGGCAATAAAGCCGGTATCCTGCCCGTTGGAACCGCCGGCTCATAGGATGTTCCGTTCATTCCGACAGTGAAATACATATCCGATGCAGGATAGCCCGCTGAAGGCACAAGATTCTTGAAGTATGAAAAAGCTGATGCAGTCGAATACCGAAAATAGTCATAGCTAATGTCCAGCCCTTTTCCAATGATCAGGAGATACCTGGGTGTTTTTGAGCTTAGAAGAAACTGCATAAACCGCTTGATCGCTAACGGTGAGGGCTCTCCATAATTGAACTGGTTGTAAAGCTGATCAACGTCCATTACCAGCGTGTCATATGATCCCCCCTCCACACTTGCCCGGTATGCGCCGTAAGCCCGAACAACATCGCTATAACCATTGGCGGGTTTCATGAGAAGGCGGTTGCTGATAATAATGTAATTGGCGCCTGAAGGATTAATGAATCTGAATCCAACGGGTTTGACCGGCGGGGTCGCAAAAGTATTTACCACCCGCAACTTTCTTTCAAGCGTAGTATTTGGAACGACAGCATTCAGAGTGCTTGTGAGGGTAGTCCCGATCCGGACTACATTATCAGGATCAGTGACGTCATAAAGCTTCGCCTGCGAAATTGGATTGGTAATTTCGACGTAGGATTTACCGGATGAGCTCTCGCGAAGGCGAAAAACATTTTTTCCTCCGGCCATTGATACTTCCCGAGGGTAGCGCAGCTTAATGTATGATGCACTTACTCTATCCGGCGATCCACCAACACCCAATGTTCTGACTCTGACAGTAAACTTCCCGTTGGATCCGATGTCTTCCCAGTTAACAGATGTATTGACGAGTTGTGTTGCAAAACCATCAAACCCCTCTGTGGTTAACACACGAAGTGATGATACATCGGGGCCAACTGAAATTTCTATCTGGTGTGCCAGGTCACCCCTTCCAACTAACAAGAGCTCCAGTTGAGGCAGTCCTCCTGACGCAACACCGTTCTCAATATTTGTCAGCTGATAATCCAGAAACTGTCCCTCGCGAATCATTGTTCCCGTCCAACCTTCGCCAAGCTCAAACGCTGTTTTCTGGAAATAGGTGTTTTCAGTGTTTCCACCAGAGTATTGATTTTTAAGGATCAACATTCGTTGATCAAAGGCGTAGCCCTCTTTAGGAATATTCGTAACATTCACCTCTGAGAAATTCGCCATTCTTTTCCCTAAAACTGCAAGCGGGTTGAAGGTCAGGAAATAGTAAGTGGAATCGCTGTAGAGGTTTATATATGGATGCGGTTGAGACGTTGAAGGTTCATAGAGGCCCGCATCCAATGTTCCGTCATTACGCTGCCCATAAAATTCAATATAGTCATTCGGGTCAAATGATGCATCTGATTCACCCTCCACATGAATTGCCTGCTCCACACCGCGATGAAACAATTGGATTCTCCGCGGATCCACGGCGCCCGTTGGAAACCCGGCATTGACCAAGTCAGAATAGGTTAACCTGTACAGGCTGTCCCTCGCCACCGGGATTTTAAAATAAACCTGGTTGGATTTTATCCATTCATTGCCAAACTGACCAAAGGAAACCGTCCAACAGAAGGTAAAAACCGCAAAAAAAAGGATCCTCCTCATCAAAAAATATGGACTTATCTGTACATACAAACCTCCGGGCAAAAGTAAGCAAAAAATGACGGCGCCAATGAGACCTTTGAGGAGCATTCCTTCCCGACACTTCTCCTGTTTCGACCAGTATTGACGAGTCTCAAAAAAGTCGACCTCTTCCAAACCCAAACGTTCCGACAGGTAGCGGAGGCTCCAAAAGACCAGGAAAGGTCTCGCGGTTTGGCTGAAAGAAGGTCATGATTTCTAAAAAAAGTATCGTTTTTAAGTTGAATATCAATTATTTACGATTTCAGAAACTTTTTTTATCTAGTACTTGGTCATACATAGTACTTTTCCGTATATAGCAGTGTAACGTATTTAAAAGCGGATATTGATTATGAATGTTGAAAACACGCAAGTACAGATGCGGAAGGGTATTTTGGAGTATTGCGTTCTGCATATCATTTCGCGGGGAGAGGTGTACGCATCCGACATGCTGGATGAGCTGACCTCAGCAAAAATGATCGTCGTGGAAGGCACCTTATATCCCCTTCTTACGCGACTTAAAAACTATGGATTGTTGGAATACAAATGGGTGGAGTCCAAATCGGGGCCTCCAAGAAAGTATTATACGCTCACGGACAAGGGACAAAAATTCCTGGAGAAACTTACCGAAACCTGGGATGATCTCATCCACTCTACTCAAATGATAACTTCAAAAGCATAACTTAACTTTATTGATATCTACACGGTATGAAAAGAAATATTAGCATCAATATAAGCGGCATCATTTTTCACATTGAGGAAGATGGTTATGAGGTGTTGAAAAAATACCTTGATTCAATAAATAAATACTTCGCATCTTTTGAAGACAGCGCCGAGATCATGGCTGACATAGAAAGCCGGATCGCGGAAATCTTTCTGTCGAAACTCAACGAAGGAAAGCAGGTCATTACACTGGAGGATGTTAACGCACTGGTAGCTACTATGGGAAGCGTTCGCGACTTCAAAGCTGCTGAGGCTGACAATAATGAATCGGAAGAAACAAGCGAATCAACAGCTGATGACGAAGGTGACAATACATCCTTTAAAGAAGAAACAAAATATACCTATCACCCGCCCAAACAACTGGTACGCGATCAGAAAAGGAAAATACTGGGCGGCGTCTGTGCAGGGTTAGGATATTATTTAAATGTCGACCCTGTCTGGATCCGACTGCTATTCGCGCTATTCACTGCCACGTACGGAATTGGCCTGCTGGTATACGTCGTAATGTGGATCGCCATGCCAGGGTCGTATGACATTGAAGAACCAGCGGCCGCAAAGAAAATGTTTCGTGATCCGGAACACAAAGTGCTGGCCGGCGTATCGGGCGGTATTGCCGCGTACTTCGGCGTTGATATTCTTGTCGTGCGGATCCTTTTCATCGCTGCTACTTTCGCAGGCGGTATTGGTCTGCTAGTCTACATTATCATGTGGATCATTTTACCAGAGGCCCGGACGATTACCGATCGGATGCAGATGCAGGGTGAGCCGGTTACTTTGTCGGGCATTGAATCAAACAT
>DASUGQ010000102.1:0-8911 GCA_036273935.1 Cyclobacteriaceae bacterium
CATACCAGCGCCGGCAGAACGTGGGCGCTGAGCGATGATGGCCTCCCCGATCTTATCAGGGATAAGCTAACCTGACGGTTATGTCAGATTAAGCAGCCATGGCGTAGTTAGACTCGCCAAGTATGTTATAGGACTATCTTTCGAGGCTCTCATCCCATGAGCCTGCATGCTTGCATACGTCATCACACATCCTGTCAAAACCGGTCGGCCCCAATGATGTTATGAATATGCTTTTGTCAAAGAACGTTACTGAAAGGGGACAAATATAGGGTGGAAAAAGTTCAGATTTATTCCTCCATCGCCGAATATGCTTTTAACAATTTTTTGTCAAGTGATAAAACTTCCAATTTGTAAATTTTAGCAGCAGCAAGTATGTAACAATCAATAAGTCCGACACCTGCTGTGAAAAATTTATATCGCCAGGAAATTCGCCCGGCCTCAATGAACAGCGACTTCCTCTATCAAGTCATCACGTAGTAATGCTGTTACCTTCATTTTACTTCGTGTTTTATTCAAAAATACGATACAACATCGTATTTAGAAGGTTAATTCCAAGCTTCTACGGAAAGAGATGTTTAGTTATTTCTTCCTGAAAAAAGATATTTGGCTGTAATTGTAAAGAAGCAAGAGAAAAAGTGCAGGCAAAACGCTATAAAGTATCATGATAGAAATGTCAGTCTTATAGGTCATAAAGATCATGAAAGCATCAAATAGCAACACGCCCGGAATGGCAACCCCCAGGTTCTTTGGTGAATGAAAAAATGAAGACGAAAGGTTGGCTGCTATCGGAAAAAGTATGAGGAAAAAGATAAGGGTTGCAATCAAATTAAATCCTAAAATCATAAAATAGGCAACAAAAACCACAAACAAGGAAAGCGCGGTCAGAAACGTCGCCAGAAATAGATTTAATCTCAGTGTTTTCATTTTGAAACTGACTTGAATGGTAAAGTCCTCATTACGCCGGTTTTAAACACTTCGTAGTGAACTAATTTACAAATTAGCAAGGACAAGTTTTCACTAAATTTTCATATCGCCCTTTGTCCAGATTAGTTACCCCATTATCTTGCGCCCAATGGAAAATTTTGTTGTCTCGGCACGAAAATACCGTCCCACAGGCTTTGATGAAGTTGTGGGTCAGGAGCATATCACTACCACGCTCAAAAATGCCATCGACAACAACAAACTTGCCCAGGCACTCTTGTTCTGCGGACCACGTGGTGTGGGGAAAACGACTTGTGCCAGGATTGTCGCCCGTCTTATAAATGGTTTTGAAGAGCGAACTGAAAATAATTCGCTGAATATTTTCGAGCTGGATGCCGCATCAAACAACTCGGTTGACGATATCCGCAATCTCATTGATCAGGTTCGGTATCCACCCCAGTTTGGAAAATTCAAGGTGTACATCATCGATGAAGTTCACATGTTATCGAACTCAGCCTTCAATGCTTTTTTGAAAACGCTGGAAGAGCCACCCCCGTATGCCATTTTTATCCTGGCTACCACGGAAAAACACAAAGTAATCCCAACGATTTTATCGCGTTGCCAGATCTTCGATTTCAATCGCATCCAGATCAGCGACATTGCTCATCATTTGAAAAAAATCTCTCAGCGGGAAAATATTTCTGTTGAAGATGAAGCACTCCACCTGATGGCTCAAAAGGCTGATGGCGCGTTGCGTGACGCGCTCTCCATCTTTGACCTGATGGTCACCTATTCTTCCGGAAAAGAAATCACTTTCAAGGATACGTTATCCAATCTCCACATTCTGGACTACGACTATTATTTCCAGGTGATCGATGCCTTGCTGACCGAAAATCATACCACGCCACTTGTCCTTCTCGACGAGATCTTGCGGAAAGGATTCGATGGGCATAATTTTATCGTTGGACTTGCCGAACACATTCGTAATGTATTAATCTCACAGGATTCCCGCACTGTGCAATTAATGGAAGTGCCTGATAGCGTTCGAAAAAAATATCATGAACAGGCCCAGGCTGCTTCGGCATCGCTGCTGCTCACCTGGCTCAACATAGCCAGCCAATGTGATATCAATTATAAAACGAGCAAGAATCAACGACTGTTGGTTGAGTTAGCCCTTATGAAAATGGCCAATGTCAATGCCGTTCTTCAACTCAATTCCTTTAGCCCTTCAGGCGAAGGGTTAAAAAAAAAATTGACAACACAGGTGTAACACCGAACACTCTGATAAAACAAGCGGAAAATGTTACCTCTCCCCGGGAGGAAAGTTCTCCAAATCCCCACTCCCTTTCATCACCTTCAGTCAAGCTGAATCGTCCCAGGACTTCGCTGAAAACACCGAAGCTAAGTGATCTTGTCAATGGCGAAACAAAAAAGGATGAGGCCGTACCTTCTTCATCAACCGTCGTTCAGGAAAATAGAATGTACGGAGAAGAAGATCTCTCAAAAGCCTGGAATGAATTTGCGGAAAGCAGAAAACAATACCAGGCAGACTATCAGCTCCTCACGCAGCCGTACGAGAGAAGAGAAAACGAAATTATCATCCCGCTGCATAACCCTGTGCAGGAAACAATACTTGATACAATCAAGAGTGACCTGACGGGCTACCTTCGCGAAAAGCTTCAGAATTTTAGCATAACGGTAACGGGTGAACTGATCGAAGGCGAGACAAAAAAAATGCTCTATACGAATCGTGAAAAGCTTGACTACCTTATGGAAAAAAATCCCATTCTTAAAGAAATGAAAGAGCGGTTGGGATTGGATACAGATTTTTAAAACACACCAAAGGGCGAAGCTGAAAGTCATAGGTCAACAGTCATTAACGGATAACTACCATGTACATCGAGCGAAATGTGTTTCAATTAAAATTCGGAGTGGGTAGGCAAGCCATTGAACTTTGGAAAGAATACCTAAACCGTGTTCACAAGGAGGATGATCAGATCCATGTCAGGTTATTAACCGATGTATCGGGAAAGGGATATTCTCTTATTCTGGAACAGTCATTCAATACATTTGAAGAGGCCGAGCCGTCTAAATGCAGATTGGTTAATCGTGAAGACTGGAAGGAATTTTACGTGAAGTTCATTCCATTATGTGAATCATCGGAAAGAACGTATTACAAACAACAGGTCAATTTTTAAACAATTATTTGTTCTTAATTATCAGGTACAAACAGCCCCCATCCATCAGCTTCCTTCGTCGTATCAATATGGAAGGTTGTGACCCAGTCTTTAAATAAAAGACGAAAGGCTTCAATTTCATCACGCAGCAATTGAAGATATTCAGGGTCAACCAACTCAAGATATTTTAATGAAGATGTTCGTGTCAGCAGACTTCTCGCATGGATTTTTATAATCACAGCGTTTTCCATCTTTAGAATGAAGTCGTCCATTGCTTCCGCTCCGGCTATTTTAGCTGGAATAATCATGGAGTCCTCGAGCATCAGGGATGATTGGATCTCCGACTCCGGATCGTTTTTGTCCATGGTCTCAACGATACGCTGGGCTAACTCCCGAATCTCTTCGGCCTTCTGAAATATCGGTTTCGATTCAAGTTTTCTTCGTTCTTCTTCAGGATCGAAGTCGGGCTCGTCATCATCATCGTCTTCCCACATGGAAAAGAATTTAAAGGTTGAAGGATTGTGACTTCTTTAAGCGATACAAAATAGAAAAAATATCGGCTCGCTAAAAGATACTTTTGCTCCGTGAACGGGTCGTCTTTCCAAACAACATACCGAAGACACCCCGCACGATCTCGCGGCCCATTTGCCGGGCTACCGAAGATTGCATGACCTGCTCTAATGTCGATTTTTCTCTTCTCGTTGTTCTTCCGCCACGATCAGCCGACCGCTCTTCTCTCATCTCTTCTTCTTTTTCCTGGTGGCGCTGTATTCTTTCATCCAGTATTTCATATGCGCTCTGTGGATCCACGGAATCCTTATATTTTTTGTACAGATCGGAGCTTTCAAACAAAGCCTTGTACTCGTCCGCAGGCAAAGGGCCCATCACAGAGGCGGGAGGAATCAAATGCGTTACCACCGTTTCGGTGGGAATGCCTTTTTCATTGAGCACCGTAATGAACGCCTGCCCGGTACCCAGTTGTGTGAATTGTTCTTCCATTGAATAAAATTCAGACCTGGGAAAAGTCTTGATCGTCTCACGCAGCGCCTTTACATCATTTGGTGTGAACGCCCGAATGACATGATGCACTCGATTTCCAAGTTGCGACAACACTGTTAGCGGAACATCCTGTGTAAGCTGCGTGCAGAAAAAAATACCTACACCTTTCGATCGGATCAATCGAATCACCTGTTCAATCTGTTCCATGAACGCCTTGGAGGCATCCTTGAATAAGAGGTGGGCCTCATCAATAAAGAAAATCAATTTCGGCTTATCCAAATCACCTACCTCCGGCAAGGATTGGTAGAGTTCTGCCAACAACGCAAGCATAAAGGTCGAAAACACGGAAGGTTTGCTTTGCATATCCGACACATTCAATATACTGATCACACCGCGCCCATCAACCTTACCGAAAAGATCATCGATATCAAATGAACGTTCACCAAAAATCTGATTCACGCCTTCCTGTTCAAGTGCCACGATCTTCCTTAAAATTGTTCCCGACGTTGAAGTGGATATTTTGCCGTAGTCATTCTTAATTTCCAGGGCGCCCTGACCTTCCGATAGATAGGTCAGTACTTTCTTTAGATCATTTAAATCAACAATGGGAAGATTTTTATCATCAGCATATTTGAACAGCACGTTTAGTACCCCTGTTTGCACGTCGTTCAACTCAAGAATCTTGCTCAGCAATACCGGCCCAAACTCCGTAACCGTGGCGCGCATCTGGGCCCCAAGCTTTCCACTTAATGAATACAATTCAACGGGAAAGGCTGTCGGTGCAAAGTTTATTCCCAATGCCCGGGCGCGCTCTGTGATCTTATCATTTGTCTCACCTTCTTTTGCCAACCCTGAAAGGTCTCCTTTAATATCAGGGATGAATACCGGCACACCTGCTGTCGACAACTGCTCGGCAATTAATTGAAGAGTCCTGGTTTTGCCGGAACCAGTAGCCCCTGTTACAAGACCATGACGATTCATCATCCGAAGGGACAGATTTACTTTAGCGTCTTTCAGAATTTCACCTTCGAGAATTCCGGCACCCAGAAAAATAGTGGCGCCATTTAATGTGTAGGACTTATTGATCGATGCAACAAAACTGTTCTTGTCCATTTTCAATCCATTAGAATCATCCAAATGTAAACAAAAAAGCCGCTGGGGATAGGGCCCGGCGGCTTGAATTGTATGCCCTTCCTTTTGTTTATTTTTTCTCTTCTTCGTAGTTCTGGAAGGTATAAGCAAAACCCAATGTGAAAAGCTGACTGTACTGCACTTCGTCAATCTGGTCGAAGTCGTAAACCATAATTCCACCGAGGCTTACATTTATAAACTTGTTCACCTTGGCCGTCAACAATAATTCGAGGCGATGATCAATCTTTTTGGCCTCCAGCGTTTCATAGTTGGCATACAGGATGTAACGCCAGGCCAGGTTAAGATTGGGCGCGATATCCTTGTTGAATTCTGCAAACAACTGGAGCGCCAGCCATTCAAAACGCGTCGTTTCTCCAACTTTTACGCCATAAGGAGCTACAGGATCAACGGAATCAAATCTTCCATTATTATCACTCACAACAGTGAGGCGCGGGGCAAATGGGGCGATCCTCACCTTAAAATAACTCACAGGGTGATATTCAATACCCCATGCAGAAGTGATAAATGCCGGTGCCAGAAAATCCGATATGAGGAGTGACTGCTCGACACCGTTTGCGTCATCCTCATATTTAAATCCCTGCGCAAACTGTGAAAGGAAATTCAGGGATGTAAACAACCCCCATTTATCATTTAGCTTGTAGCCATATTTGGTGTCCAGAAAAATCCTGTCAACCGTCTTTCGATAGCCCTGTCCCTTATTGTTGACAAAACCGAAAAGCAAGCCGATCTCATTATCCCAGCTATGACGATCCCTGGCGTAATTTGCTTTGTAGGTGAAAGCGGAATTTAACCCTATTGAATTGATACCACCGCCGGTCCAGTTAGATGAAAATGATGCCTGGTTGATATTAATTCCAAAGTTGAGTTTTTTCTTCCAATGCTTCACAGTGTCTGCATCCTGTCCCCAACCCAGGGTTACCGTGAGCAAAAAAATTAAGCTAAGATAATTGGAGCGTCTCATAGTATTGGTAAAATTTTTCCGCGGCATTAATTTATCATTAATGCCCCAATAATATCAGAAACAAAGGAGTTTAAATATTGTTTAGTTTGATTTCATCGAGGGCCACTTCGGTGAGTGGTTTCGTGATGAATTTGATAACGTGGTTGTTGTTCACAATTTTATCAATATCACGTTTGTTGTCAGAGCTCGAGAGGATGATGACTTTACACTTGCTCCGGACAAGTTCATTGAATTTTTCAAATTCATAAAGAAAAACAAACCCATCCACGATGGGCATATTGATATCCAGGAAGATCAGGCTGGGAAGATTGCCTCCATCGTTTTCGTGTTCCTTAAGGTAATCCAGTGCTGCTTTACCCGAACTTTTTACTTCGACACGTTTGGCGAACCTGGTAATTTCAATGATACGCTTGCTGATAAAGTTATCAGTGTCATTATCATCTACAAGCATTACAAGATCGATGGCTTTGGTGTCAGTCTGCATTTACTCTCAATGGCAATCAGTAATACCACTCTATATTAAAGGTGCACAAAAATATCTTTTTTTGCTGAATTTGGTAATTAGAATGGAAACGGCGTAATAAAATAGAGAAAAATGTTGAAAATCTGTTAATTAGCCTCAGTTGTACATTTGAGGAAGACACGCTTTGGCCGAGCCTGATCACCCATTAATCAGACACCTTCTGGATGATCTTGAGTTTCTCTCCTACGCTGACATTAAAGTCAGATTTAGCATTCCAGTCCATGATTTCTTTAATGGTCACGCCATACTTTCTGGCAACACTGTACAGCGTGTCCGAGGCCTTAACCTCATACGTGATTTCCACTGGCTGCGTTCGCGCGGCTGTTACCCCTTCCGGGCCTTTCAACTCAAGGACCTGACCCGTCCTGATGCTTTCCTGCAGATTAAGATTATTCAATTCAGCGATGGTCATAACGTCGAGGTTGTACATCCGGGCAATGCCATATAACGTTTCTCCCTTTTGGACTACATGTTGGGCCGGCAGCTCAACCTTTTCCTCAATTTTCACAGTGATCACGGAATCTGATTCGACTGTCGTCAACGAATCCGGGTCATTCTCGCTCAAAGCAACATCTTTAACGGAATCAGGTACGGTAACCAAAGTGTCTTGTATCACTACTGAAGGTATCTCAGAATTCTTTTCCGCAATAACGATGACCCCGCCTGTTCCGGCCGGTACCGATGATGCGGACTCGCTTCCCCAGTTAAATTCTTTTTCCTCATCAACCTTTGCAACTTCTGTGCTAACGACGGGTGTCGCGCTGTTCCTCGGTTTGGTGGATGAAAGGTAGATCATCGTACCCTGACTGACGACATCATTTTCTCTCATTCGGTTAAATCTTCTTAGTTTATTCAACTTGACACCGTATTGCTGGCTGATGATCCATAAATCTTCACCAGCTTCAACTTTATGATATGGTTCGACTCCGCGTGATCGCTTTTTTGCTGTAAAGTAGTAAACCCCGGGTTTCACTTTATCACGCAACGTCATGTCGTTATGTCGCAGAAATGAATTAAGCTCAAGGTGCGCCCTTTTGGCAAGTGCAGTCGCTGTCTCTCCCGGTCGTGCCTTTATCGCTAACACACCGTTAATCTTTTTACTGTCTTGGGCGCCTGTCTTCAACGCATTTGCCCCCGCCCGTACATCGGAGGGAGAAGAATTGGTTTTGCCTGAAGCAAGATAGGGCGCGTCGGTTTCATCAATTGTAACACCACTCACGACAGGAATGATCACAGCATAGGCCTTGTCGTCAGGAATTGTTTTCGCCTTTAGCCATTTGTTGTAGGAAAGAATTTCATCTTCATTAATGTTGACATCCTTTGCAACATCCTTCAGGCTCTGTTTCCCCCGGCTTTGATAGGTAGCTATGCTAAGCTGGCCGGGTCCATTCACTGTATTCTCAAAGGCAATTTTGTGCGCCAGATACTTTTTAACGTACCAATAGGTTTTACCCGTGATCTCCATATGGCTTGCACCGTGCCTTAGATCTTTTTCATTTTTCATCACTCCACCGGCACCCATTTGATAGGCTTGCAAGGCAAATAACCAGTTATCAAAGTGCATATTGTTTCGTTTGATGTAGCGGGCCGCGGCGCGTGTCGAACTAACGATATTCAGGCGTTCATCCACCTCCTTGTCAACGCGAAGGCCCATCTCTACAGCGGTATAATCCTTGAATTGCCAGAACCCCACAGCATTTGAAACCGAGACCGCGTCTGGGATTAATGCACTTTCCTGAATAACGAGATATTTGAAATCATTGGGGACATCCTCCTCCGCAAATACTTTCTCAATGACGGGGAAATAGGTCTTCGCCCGCTCTACGCGCATGTTGAAATGACGAGGAGATTGTGTGAGCGCATCGACATCCTTTTGTATTTCTTTTCGGGCATCATCCCGGATGGTTAACGTCATCCCGGCAAATTGAAGCTTATGCGGAACTACCGGAGACTGAGCTGAAAGGCAGAAAAAACTGACGAGAAAAAAAGCAGTGAGTGGGTATTTCATAGAGTGGTTCGATTGACCATAACTAGCTAAAAAAATAAACACAAGTTCTATCTGGTCACAAAGATACTTTACGGATCAACATTATCCCATCGCGTATCGGCAAAAGAACATTTTCAACGCGTGGGTCGTTTTGAATCCTTGTGTTAAACGACAATATCGCTTTTGTGTCT
>DASUGQ010000103.1:0-3436 GCA_036273935.1 Cyclobacteriaceae bacterium
ATATATTTATCTATTTCTGTTTCTTTTATTCGCAATATCTGCCAGCGCTCAATCAGAAGTTGTTTGGGTTTGGAAAGATGTGCAGAAATATAGTAACAGCGATAACTTGGCCGTTCTGAATTTTACCGTTACCTCGTTGGGTTATCCGGCCTGGATCATTTCAAAGGGAGTTCAAAGTGGTAATGGCAATGAGTCTGTTGCCGGAAATATTGTTTCGCAAGGCTATCCTTATTGGACCATTTCAAAAGATGTTCAAAGGAATTTGCTCCAGCCAGGAGCAGTTAAGCCTAAAGCTCCCTCGAGGGAACCGGCAATTGCAAATAATTTGTCGATTACTGAAAGTATTCTCAAGTGACTTTTAGTCATATAAACCATGGGGCTGCAGATTATGCGACCTCAACTTCTTTTAACACGAATTTATTTCGGTCTAATCTTTATTCAAAAAAACTTATGAAAGCAAAATTAATTCTTGCACTCCTGCTGCTGTTTGTTGTATTCGTACAGGCAAATGCCCAGGAACTTCCTCCCAAACACAGGGGAATGCACCCGCAGTTAAAAGCGGATGGCAAAGTTTACGACATGCATGGAAAGCAACTTGGCTACATTACCAAGGAAGGCAAAATATGTGATGTTACAGGAAAGGTAATTGGTATTATTTCCAAATCAGGTGAAGTGACTACCGGCAACGGAAAAGAAATTATTGGTGTCATTCAAAAAGACAAGTCCTTCAAATCCAGGAAAGGTTATGTCGTCACTGACGAAGATGGAATTTTAAAAGTTCAGGGGAAGGAAGTTGCAAAAGTTGATCAGGGTTACAAATATAAAGATCATGCTTGCGTTGTTCACTGTTTTTTCAGTACAGAGAGCGAAGATGCTGGAGAGATAGATGAAAATATTGAGAATTAGTTTCGTCATTTCGTCTATCGTCGGTATGAAGTGATACCTTGCAAAAACAAAAGGCTTATGACCAGAGGCAAGAAAAGAATAAAGCATCATGTGCTTCTTGTGATAGTGACCATTTTATTATTGTTGACGATTTATTCCAGCGTTCCAGGTAAGGATAGCATGTACGTCTGGAGTATGGCGACTGCTTATACCAGTCTTGTGTTATTGGGAGCAACTTTAATACTTGGCCCGCTCAATGTACTGCGGAAGAAAAATAATCCTGTCTCACACGATCTAAGAAGGGACATAGGTATATGGTGTGGACTTACAGGCGTCGCCCATGTGATCTTTGGTATCCAGGTTCACATGGGCAATATGTGGCTTTACTTTTTCAAGGACGTAGATGGCTTAGGAGGTTTTAAACTGCGAACTGATTTGTTTGGTGCAGCTAATTACGTTGGACTCATTGGGACGTTAATTCTGTTAATGCTTTTGTTTTTATCAAATGATTTATCGATGAAAATTTTAGGAACCAGCAGATGGAAAAAACTTCAACTGTCAATTTATTTATTCTTCCTGGTTATTCTTGCCCATGGGATCATGTACCAGATAATTGAAAAGCGTATCGTGATTTTCATTGTTATATTTTCATTATTGTTGATCATTCCATTTATCGTCCAGCTGAAGGGATTTTTAGCTATTTCGCGGAAATGACTATGGATCACAAACCTAAGAATATACACTATACCTGCCCGATGCATTCTGAGATTGTCAGGGATGCACCTGGCAAATGTCCTAAGTGTGGAATGGAATTAGTTCCAACGTCTTTCTCGCAAGCTCCCCACGATCATGGTCATCACGATCATCAGAAAATGAGCGACTCAAAAAAAGAACATGCGGCTCATCATGGTGGCCATTCTGGTCACGCAGGCCATGCCGATCATACGGGTATGATTGAAGACTACAGGAAAAGATTTATAATCGTTCTGATTTTAACCATTCCAATAATGGCCCTATCGCCAATGATACAACATTGGCTTAATGTGAGTTGGACATTCTTAGGTTCCACATACGTGCTGATGTTACTTTCTTCCATCGTTTATTTTTATGGTGGATGGCCATTCCTTGTGGGCATGAAAGACGAAGTGAGGTCCGGGTCGCCGGGTATGATGACATTAGTGGCGGTGGCCATTTCAGTGGCATACATTTACAGCGTTGCCATTATATTGGGATTGGAGGGTATGGATTTCTTTTGGGAGCTTGCCACCCTGATCCTGATCATGCTCCTTGGTCATTGGATAGAGATGAAGTCAATCATGAGTGCTTCCCGCGAATTGGAATTGCTTGTTCAGCTGATGCCTTCAGAGGCGCATCTCGTTCAGGGTGATAAGATCCTCGAGGTTAAAACGGAGGAATTAAAAGAAGGTAATATTATTCTCATCAAGCCCGGCGAAAAAATATCGGCGGATGGTGTCATCGTTGAAGGTAATAGCTATTTGAATGAATCTATGCTTACGGGCGAATCCCTACCTGTAGAGAAATCAAAAGATGACAAAGTAATTGCAGGCTCTATCAATGGCAATGGATCATTACAGGTTAAGGTGTCCCACGGTAGCAAGGATTCTTACCTCGCTCAGGTTATCAAATTGGTGCAGGACGCGCAGCGGAGTCAATCAAAGACACAGTTGCTTGCAGACCAGGCTGCGCGCTGGCTGACTATTATCGCACTTGTTTCGGGTGTAATGACGTTCATTGTATGGCTCCTTATTGGGAAAGATCTTGCGTTTGCGATGGAGCGGATGGTGACTGTAATTGTTATCTGTTGCCCTCATGCCTTAGGCCTTGCCGTACCGTTGGTGGTAGCACGATCAACGGCTATTTCAGCACAAAGTGGATTGTTGATTAAGAACAGGACGGCCTTCGAGAACTCACGTAAAATAACGATGCTGGTGTTTGATAAGACAGGCACGCTAACACTTGGAAAGTTTAGTGTGGTGAGATACGATTCCGTTAATGAAAAGTTTAGTCGCGATGAAGTGCTTTCAATGGCATCAGCCCTGGAAAGAAACTCCGAACATCCTATTGCGACGGGTATAAATGATAAGGCAAAGGAACTCAAACTTGATATACCTGCTATCGAAAACTTTAAGGCAATAACCGGAAAAGGTATTCAGGCGATGATAGGCGGAAAACAAATAAAAGTTGTAAGCCCTGGATATTTGAAGGAGAATAACCTTAGCTCCAAAAACCCCGAATCGACCGAAGCGGAAACGATAGCATACGTTCTCGTGGATGGAGAAGTCGCGGGTTTTATTGCGTTGGCGGATGAAATCAGAAAGGAATCTGCTGCGGCAATCAAAACCCTTCACGATAATGGCATTAAAACTTTACTCCTTACCGGAGATAATAAAGCTGTCGCAAAAAATGTTTCTGACACCCTTCATATGGATGGCTTCATGGCAGAAGTTCTCCCTCATCAGAAGCTTGAGAAGATTAAAGCGTTACAGGAGAAAGGTGAGTTTGTTGCGATGACAGGCGATGGTGTCAATGA
>DASUGQ010000104.1:0-5388 GCA_036273935.1 Cyclobacteriaceae bacterium
CAAAGAGACCAGCAGGAACAAGACCGTGATTTTTTCTACGCACATTATGCAGGAGGTGCAGGCTTTATGCGATCGCGTGGTGGTTATCAATAAAGGTACCATCGTGGCGGATGACCGGCTGGAAAACCTGATGTCGCGACAGCCGGAAAGTCGCTCAGTCGTCGTTGAGTTTGAGCGTGATGTTCCGGAAGAAGATCTCCGCCAGATTTCAGGGGTTGCTTCCATCGAGAAGATTGACGCCCATCGTTACAAAATTATTTCATCGTCGGGCATTGACCTTCGACCGGAGATTTTTCGGTTTGCAGCCGACAAGAATTTGTCGCTTGTTGGACTGAAGCAGGAGGAGAGCTCACTCGAAAATATTTTCAGGGAATTAACTTCACCTGCGGAATGATTCACATCCTCACGAAAGAATTCAACAGCTTCCTTAATTCACTGATCGCTTACATTGTGATTGGCGTGTTCCTTACCGGAATGGGATTGTTGGTATGGGTGTTCCCTGAATTTTCAGTGATTGAGTACGGATATGCTGATCTCGGTACATTGTTCACTGTGGCGCCTTATGTATTTATTTTTCTGATTCCCGCCATCACCATGCGGAGCTTTGCTGAAGAGCGAAAAGGCGGCACGATTGAATTGCTACTGACAAAACCGCTGACCGACTGGGACATTATTCTTGGAAAATTTTTTGCATGTTTTCTGTTGCTCATCGTTTCATTGGTGCCTACGGTAATCTATTACTTTTCTGTGTACGCCTTAGGCAACCCCGTTGGGAATGTCGACAGTGCAGGCGTAATGGGTTCCTACATCGGATTGATTTTGCTGGGCGGTGTTTTTTGTTCTATAGGAATATTGGCTTCTTCCATCACACCCAACCAAATTATTGCCTTCATCACTGCGGCATTTTTGTGCTTTATTTTGTTCTCAGGTTTTGATTCAATTGCTTCAATTAATTTGTGGGCGTCAAATGCTTTGCTCATTAAGCAACTGGGCATTGTTTATCATTACGAATCACTGAGCAAGGGTTTGATTGATAGTCGCGACCTTGTTTATTTCTTCAGTGTTATCTTCCTGATGTTGTTGGTCACAAAAATAATTGTGGGATCCCGGTCATGGTGAACTGGCAAAGTAAAAAAACAGGCGACCTTCTTCTACTGGCGAACGGCCTTGTCCTCGTTGCGCTCATCAATATTATCTCTACAGCCTATTTCTTCAGGCTTGACCTTACCGAAGAAAAACGCTACAGCATCAAAGCGCCCACCCGCGAAATGCTGCGCGCTCTTGATGATAAAGTATATATTGAAGTTTTTCTCGAAGGCAAGCTGAACGCAGGCTTTCGTCGGTTTCAGAAATCAATACGAGAGACACTGGAAGAATTCCGGATTTACTCAGGCAATAAGGTGCAGTACACCTTTACTGATCCGACAACAGCAATGGGGCAGAAGGCTCAGTCAGAATACATTCGGGAGTTAGGCGAGAAAGGTATTTCGCCTACGAATGTGGTTGAGCGAAAGGAAGGGGAGACAGAAGCAAAACTGATTTTTCCAGGCGCATTGGTATCTTACGGCGGCGTTGAGACCGGAGTGATGTTGTTGAAAGGTAACAAAGCGCAAACGCCTGAAGGGGAGATCAATCAATCCATTGAAGGTGTTGAGTATGAATTGGCCAACGCGATTTACAAGTTGGCAAACACTGATCGGAAGCGAGTCGGACTAATTACCGGTCATGGCGAGTTGGACTCCCTCAATATTGCTGCGTTTAACAACGCGTTGCTTGAACAATATGACGTGTTCAAAGTAGATTTCTCCAGGAGAACATCTCTTAACTATGACGTACTGGTGATTGCCAAACCGACAATGCCCTTCAGCGAATCGGATAAATACCGGCTTGATCAATTCATTATGACGGGAGGAAAGGTCATGTTTCTCATCGATAAGGTTCTGGCAAACATGGACAGCGCTTCCATGAAGGATTACCTCGCTTTACCCATTGAACTCAACCTGGACGATCAACTTTTTAAATATGGGGTTCGTATTAACTATGACCTTGTGCAGGATCGAAATGCTTCCTTGTACCCCATTGTCACGGGTCAGGCGGGCGGTAAGCCGAGAATGCAATTACTTGACTGGCCTTTCTTCCCGCTGATCAATCATTATGCTGATCATCCCATTACACGGAACATTGATGCAGTAGTGACTAAATTTGTGAACAGCATTGACACGGTGAGAGCAACAGGTGTTCGAAAGACCATGCTCATGATGACCTCCCAATATTCAAGGAGAGTTGGTGCACCTGCGAATGTCAGCGTCAATAACCTTTTGACGAATGTGAAGCCAACGGACTTCACGACACCCAATATTCCGGTGGGCTATTTGTTGGAAGGAACCTTTACTTCCTTTTATAAAAATCGTTTTCTTCCCCAGGGCTTTTCGCAGGATGATTTTAAAGACAAAAGTGTAAATACTAAAATCATCGTCATTGCAGATGGCGACCTTGCGCGAAATGAGGTTAACCCAAGGACTGGCCAGCCGCAGGCGCTGGGCTTCGATCCATTTTCCAATTACACATTTGCCAACCTGGATTTGCTGATGAATGCCATGGCATACCTCACTAACGAGGACGGATTGATCCGGGCGCGGAACAAGGAAATAAAAATTCGACCTCTTGATCGCGAACGCGTTCGCGCCGAAAGAGTGAAGTGGCAACTTGTCAATCTCGTATTACCGTTATTGGTGATGATCGCCTATGGCATAATACGCGCTGTGATTCGCAAGAAAGTTTATACTAAGTTTTGATGCAGAAGAAAAAGAACATATTCCTGCTGATCTCCTTTGTCGTCCTGGCAATCGCCTGCGTCGTCACTTATTTCTCTATTCACGCGGATTCTTCGCTTAACGTTGATACCGGCCTTTTCAAAGTTGACGACTTTAAAACCATCGACCGGATTGTAATGAAGACTCAACAACGGAATGTTGAATTGAACTTTGCTGATAACAGGTGGTCTGTGAACGGCCGATACCCGGCGGACCGGAATTTGGTGGATGTATTATTTGCTACCCTTCAACAGGCTGTTCCCAAGCGACCGGTCGCGGCACGCCTTCGGGATTCCATCAGTAATGAACTGGAAAAGAGTGGTACCCATGTCTCTTTGTATTCCGGCAATGAATTGAAGAAGGAATTTCTGGCCGGCGGAAATGCGCAGCGGACCCAGGCTTATTTTAGGGAAGTGAATGGCAAAACTCCGTATATAGTTACCATTCCCGGGTACCGGGTTTATACATCGGGGATTCTTGAGCTGGATGAGAATGGCTGGCGGGATAAACACATTTTTGTAATCGATTGGCAAAAATTCAAAAAACTCACCGCCACATTTCCCCGGGATTCCAAAAAAAATTTTACTGTCGTCATGAAAAACCGTGTTCCCGAAATCGAAGGCCTTGCGGAGGCGGATACATCCCGGTTGTATACTTTTATGGACGATGTTTCCTTGCTTACTGCTGATGAATTCGCTTCAAATGCCGATTCGTTGAAGAATTCTCAACCAATCATGCAAATTTCTATTGAAGATATTGCCAGCCGAAATTATTCAGTTGAGTTTTTTTCGAAGTTGCCTCAGTCAAATCAATTCCCCGGATTGGTTCAAGGCACCGATCCTGCACTGTTTGATGGGAGAAAGGTTGAGCGTGTGTTGAAATCGAGGGAATACTTTCTAGGAAAGTGATTTTTGGTAGAGGCGTCAATCTGATTTGTTGAGCGCCCGCTCTTAACACTAACCGCAAAGTCGCGATGGCGCAAAGGACCGCGAAGGTTCAAAATTTTAAGAGACGTGTTGTTTTCCTTTGCGAGACTAACCGTATTTGCGTCTGAGCGCCTGCCTGACGGCATCAAAAAAAGATTCAGTCCATCCCTAAAATCAAAGAAATATTTTCCAGAAAAGTGATTTTTAGTAGAGACGTCAATCTGATTTGTTGAGCGCCCGCTCTTAACACTAACCGCAAAGTCGCGATGGCGCAGAGGATCGCAAAGGTTTAAAATTTTCAGAGACGGGTTGTTTTCCTTTGCGGGACTTAGCGTGTTTGCCCCGCCTGACGGCAGTCAGGGTGAAAAATTGCAGGAAAAATCCCGAACATTGCCGAACTTTTTGAATGAAAAAGGGAATTCTCCGAATGACAACTGCGGCAAAATCCACTCTTTTTCCTGCGTTTCCGAAATTCGGTTTTCTTTCTAACTTTACCCCCGCTGAACAATCAAAACCACTATATTAATAATGAAATTCATCGTCAACTCTGCTTATCTCCTTAAGCAACTCTCTAATATTAACGGAGTTATTACGACCAATCCCGTTGTACCGATTCTTGAAAATTTCCTCTTCGAATTAGATAAGGGAAGCCTGACGGTAACTGCATCCGACCTGCAAACCAGCATGATCACGGAGTTGCAGGTCGAGTCCAAAGAAAAGGGAAGCATTGCTGTTCCTGCGCGCATCCTGCTGGAGACACTCAAGAATCTTCCCGAGCAACCCGTCACGTTCTCAATTGATGAATCAACCTACAGCATTGAAATCATTTCTGACAATGGGCGGTATAAACTTTCCGGCGAAAACGCAACAGACTTTCCCAAAGTACCAACCGTTGCGAATGACTTTTCAGCCGAGATGTCATCGGAAGTACTGGCGAGAGCCATTAACAATACCATTTTCGCTACCAGCAACGATGAACTTCGCCCCGCCATGACCGGTGTTTATGTGAACCTCGGTGACAAGAACACAACATTTGTTTCAACTGACGGGCATCGCCTGGTGCGCTATAGGAGAGCAGATGTTAAGTCGGATAACGGCAATGCCATCATCATTCCGAGGAAAGCGCTGAACCTCCTGAAGTCAACCCTTCCCACCGAAAACACCCCGGTGAGTCTTGATTTCAATTTGTCAAATGCCTTCTTCAAATTTGGTAACATCAAAATGATCTGCCGGTTGATCGATGAACGGTTCCCTGATTTTGAGAATGTTATTCCGTCAGGCAACAACATCAAGATGACCATCGATCGCTCGGATATATTGGGAGCGTTAAAACGTATTTCTATTTACGCAAATAAAACAACGCACCAGGTTCGTCTGAAAATTACAGGAAGTGAATTACAGGTATCCGCTGAAGATCTTGATTTCTCCAACGAAGCCAATGAACGATTGAGTTGTGAGCACGATGGTGAAGACATTGAAATAGGTTTCAATGCCAAGTTCCTCATCGAAATGCTGACGAACATGGATTCGGACAAAATCCAACTGACGATGTCGGCTCCTAATAAAGCAGGTGTTATTCTTCCGGCAGAAAAAGACAGCAACGAAGACATCCTCATGCTGGTGATGCCGGTGATGCTGAATCAGTATGT
>DASUGQ010000105.1:0-3301 GCA_036273935.1 Cyclobacteriaceae bacterium
GTGCCTAATAAAATTACCGATCGGTCACTTTCCTCAACAATCATGTCAACCCCCTCCTGGTTACCTTCATCACCAAAGAAGCGGACAAAATGATTCTTATAATCAGGATCAAGATTTCCCTCTGTATCACAACTTTGACAAAGCAGAGCATAGCCCACAAACAGGATAAAGGAAAATCTGGCAAATGTGATCCTCCGATAATTCATTCAGTCCTTTTTATCTTTTTGAAAACTGATCTCGTCCGTGCCTTCTTCAGCTCCCGCGGATTGTACAACTGATGTTGATAGCCAATAGTAAAATATAAATTATCCATTTTGAAGAAATCATCCGTGCTGGCCTGCCTCATCACCGGTGTCCCACTTGATTGCAGCGGAGCAGTGGCATTGTCAAGGTAGCTATCTGTTCCTCCCCCTAATGTATAATCATAGACTGAACCTGAGTACTTGAGCAGATTTGTAAGGCCAAATGAATACCGAAGATCAACAAAGAGATAGTGTAGTCCCCATTTATATCGGGCGCCTCCTCCCAACACAACTGATTCATTAATGGAGTTTCGTTTAAAACCATAATTCACATTCGGACTTCTGGAGGGTGTTTCCGACTCATCATCACTTGATTCCCGATCAATGAGCGTGGGGTTCGCACTGCTCTTGAACAAAAAGCCCAAAGCAAAACCCCCGTAGACATATGGAACTATTTTCTTTTCGGGTGTAAAAGAATACTTGACCAACAGCGGGACATTAAGCCATGTTTGTCGCTCATCCAATAACGTAATTGAAGTAGACCACAAGTTCTTTTGCTCTCTCCGGTATGTTGTAAACGAGTATTGCAATTCACTGCTCAGACTAATATTTGGATGGAAATTCCAATCTCCACCGACAGCCACTGTCCAGCCTGCTTTAAGCGAATACTTTGTGCTGATCGGCTCCCCCGTTATGCTGATCGATTTGATAACGCTTATGATTGACGTATTGCCACCCGCTCGCGCGAACAAGGAAAAAATTGGCGACGCCGTAAATTTTTTACTGAGATAAACTACATCGATAGGATCTCGTGATTCGTCCGTTTTAAATTCTGGATTCGCCCGTAAAAGTTGAAGATAACTTTCCTTTGCTGATTCTGAATTATCTAACAATAAATATACCTGCGTTAAAAGGAGGTAAGCACGCTGACGTTGTTCACGTGAAAAGCCATTTTTCAAACAGGGAGTCAGAAGTGAATCGATACCGTGAAAGTGGCCCGCATTCAGCTCCTCTGTTGCCTGGTTAAGTTTTATTTCACAATCGTCGATCTGACCATAGGTGATTATCGACCCGGCCAGAACTGCTATCGTAAAAAAGAAGAGTAAACGTCCAAGCATCCTCAATAATCTTTAATTAGCAGTCTTGGACAAGTGTATTCATAATCAATATCATCACCAACGTACTTGCTCCATTCATCAAGGGAAAGATTTCGACTGAGCAACGGGCAAATTTTCTCTGCCAGCAGGGAATTTTCTGTGGGCCATACGCGAATCTCTGATTCACTTGTCGTTGCGATGAGATAATCAGAAGATTGAGTAAATGCTATATCAAAAATATACCCATTGTTATTGTCCATTTCAATAGGAAGGTCTTCAGGATGATCGAGCACCCACATCTGTAATTTCTTGTCTGAGCCCGCGCTGGCCAGTAGCTTTCCATCCGGGCTGAATTCCACATCAAAAACACCAGCTGTATGACCTGTGAAAAGTCTTGTGCTTTTTGTTTTTAAGTCATAGATCTTTACAAGCCCTCGCTTATTCGCCAGGTCATCTGTTCCATATGCAAGCATTTTGCCATCAGGGCTGAACTTGACAGTAAGTATCCGGCTCGCTGGCTCTTCAATCAGCAACGATTGATTTCCATTTCTCAGGTCAATTAAGAAAATACTTCCCGACCAGGTACCACCAGCCATCCAGTTACCATCAGGACTAACGCTTATGGTCTTGACTTCAGTCGGCAGGCTCACGAGTGGCTTCACTGAACCGCTTTCATTATCGATCAGGCTTACGGCATAATTCAACTTATTATAATCGCCGCTGGCTACCAAAAATCCTGATCCATCGGGTAGGAACTCAATATCATTGGTCGCACCTTTAAATCCTGTAATTGTTCGGAATGGTCGGTTACCATCGCTTTGCAAATCAAAAACCTGTACAAAGGCAGAATCCGTTCCGTTAACGATATACCTTTGGTCTTTACTCAATGCAATTACGCGGTTGGGGTATGCATTTCGGTAATCTGTAGGCTTGCTGGTCAGTTTCAGGTAGTCACCAAGAAAGATCCTTCCATCCGCTCCGGCTGCATAAAATGCAGACCCGGTTGTTGACAATGCTAAAGAGTTGATTCGATTGCGGGCGGGCCCTTCAATACGAATGGCGTTATACGCTTTGTCCGCGAGTTTTGTCACAGAATAATAAAGGCCGCCATAGATGAAAGGGTCATATTTTTTACCATCATAGGTTTGGTGGTAGCGATAAGCCTGCATGGCTAACAGTCCGGCTAATTCCTTGTCATCAGTCTCCTGTCGTGACTTCGCCGCCATAGCCTGCGCTTTTGTCAACATCAACAAGCGATTGGCGCGGTTATATTCACGTTGGGCCTCGCGTGTTTTTTCTTCTGCCACAACCCGCGCTTCACTTTCTTTGATGCTCGCCGCGACTGCTATTCTCTGCTGACGTTGAGACTCCCGCAGGTTTACCAACGCCTCATTCTGCGCCGCTGTAACCTCCGTTAATGCATCCTGTAATTTTACGTTGGCCACCTCCAATTTATCCGCAGCCATAACAGCCTCCACCCTGAGGGAATCAGCTTTATTTTTTTCATTCAGCGCAATATTTCGTTGGCGTTCCGCTTCCATTCCCCTTTCAATTGCCAGATCGGTTTGCCGGTCTGCCTCAATTTTTTTCATGTATGCAAACACCATGAACAGAATAGCAACAACGGCCGCGATGCCTAGAATAATTGCTGTCACGCGTGTTCTTCTTAAAACACGACGCTGCATCATTTCCTGATTCTTTAGCTCAGCTTCATAGGTGATGCGGCTGGTGTCGAGAAAAACAATGGCGCGTTCAAAAGCCTCATCATATCGCTGAGCCCAAGCCCGAGTGGGCCGCTGTTTCCTTTGCCAATTGAGCGCAAGTTGAAGATCTGGAGGACGCCATAAACCTGTTTTACCAATTTGGTACATGGCGGCAGCCTCTGACAATCGCTTGTACATTTGGGCCGATTCAAATTCCTCTTCAACCCAGGCCGAGAGCCGTGTCCATATCCGCATAAGG
>DASUGQ010000106.1:0-4496 GCA_036273935.1 Cyclobacteriaceae bacterium
ACGCCCATCAGAATACTATTTTAACCGAACAAAGAATTGATTAAAAAAGGGCAACTTGTTCAGTTGCCCTTTTAAGGTGAGCGTTCTATTCAACGTCCCACCAGATGCGTGTATCTAAGTTATCAGCGCCCTGATCCGCTATCGCGGCCTCAACATTGTCGTTGTTCACCACGTACTCATTAGGCGGATAGGGAAGCCTTGTTATCCAATCAACAGTTCGTCCCGGGAACGGATTGACTTGAAGAACCGGATAGCCGCTTCGTCTGAAATTTGCCCATGCTTCCTGCCCGTTCAACAGCGCAGCGATCCAATACTCATAGTTAATCTGTTCCAATTCATTTCCGGCGAGAAGAGGCAGTCTTGCAGCCACATAAGCATCCTGATCTGCTGCGGCAACTACCGAGCCCGGATCGGTCAAACCCAATTGATCCATATGAGCTTTGATCCCGGCACTGAAATATTCATCAACAGTTCCTGTATTAATCCAACCGCGGAACCTTGCTTCAGCCAACAGTAGGTTTGTCTCTGCAGCCGTCACAATGAACATAGGTGATGTTGGTTTTCCCAGACGTCTCCTGTCGAGCTGGCTATAAGCATACCGCGTTCCGCCACCAGGCAATGTCGCTCCGGAAATATCAGCGTCGCCATCGGTGCTACCCATAGGTAATCCGTATTGATTAGCGGGATCGGTTGTGCCGACAGCCGGAGTTTGCGCAGGTCCGGAATTGGCTCCCACGTAACGGATGGCAATCGCAGGCAGCCGCGGGTCATTGGTGGCTTGCAGTGCATCTACAAATGGCTCTGCAAGATAAAAGTTGGCTGCTTCTGTTCCGGTCAATATATTCCCCACTACAGTGGGATAGTTGCCATCATGGCGGATTGCAGCATTGTCTGCGTTGTCCAAAATTACACCCCCTGCAAACGCCGTTGCCACCGTTGTTTGGGCTGTCGCCTGATCTACTTTGCTCAAGCGCATACCCGCACGCAACAACAAAGAATAACCAAACTTTTTCCATTTGTCAATGTTACCATCGTAAAGCACATCAGGGTTGCTGGCTTTGCTTGCATCCAGTCCATCCGTTGCACTCTTCAGCTCTTGTAAGATTGCCTGATAAATGCTTTGCTGATCCTGGTAGGCCGGGAAGAAATTTTGGTCAATGTATCCCTTTCCTCCTTCATCGTATGGAACGTTTCCATAGGTGTCGGTGATTACCATATAAGCCTGAGCCTGAATGATTCGTGCCTTGTTCAGCAGATTACTAAGCGCAGGATCTTCAGCCGTTCTCGAAATTACATCGTTAGTATAACGGACCACATTTCGGTAATAGCCCTGCCAGTTGTTAATCGAACTGTTAGGATTATTTTTATTGAAATTACCCCCCTCCAACACGCCGGTGTTAGGCGTTGTCACTTGCTGAACAATTGGCAGTTCGAAGTTTAATTGTCCTGAATTCGGCGATGAGTTTATGATTGCGTTGTTCAGTATCAGTGCCGGATTCAATGCAGTAGCTCCCGTTTTGCTGGTGTTCAACTCATCGAAACCACTATCGCATGAAGACGCCGCGACTATCGACAGAGTCAAGACAGTAATATTTAATATCTTTTTCATGATTGTGTCGAATTAAAATTTAACATTCAAATTGAAACCAAGACTTCGCGTTGTCGGAACACTGGGCGATTCCAATCCAACAACATTGTCTGAAGTGTAGCTGAAACTTTCAGGATCGATGTTTGGAGCCCACTTCTTTAACATCAATACGTTATTAGCTACGAAACTCAGTCTTACGCCCTTCACAGGGAAAGATTGAGGAAGAAACTTCGTAAAATCATAACCAATTGTAATCTGACGCAATTTCCAGTAGCCCGCATCATAAATGATTGGTTCAACTATTCCTGATCCGCGCACAACCGAATAATAATCTTCCGCTTTGGCACCGGTCGTATTCGGAGCACCCTCTTGATTGACACCCTCACCCACTACAAAACCCGGATCGTTTCCATTGGCATCTAATGTGCCCCCTTCTCTACCCACGAGGGAATCCTTGTGCAAGCCGTGACGATAAGCATTGAAGTTCGTTCCTGACAATACTTTGCCTCCCAATTTGAAATCTATGAGGAAAGAGGCGGTAATACCTTTAAATGTAAATGAGTTAAGGAAACCACCAGTCCATTTGGGCAATGCACTTCCAAATGAAATTGGCTGTGTAGTGGCCAAAGGAAGACCGCTCGTGGTGTTGTAAATAATCTGTCCTGCGTCATTCCTGCGATAACCAAAACCAACAATTTGTCCCATCTCTTCACCAACTACCTGGCGAACCCATCCATTAAATACGTGCTGCCCTACCGTGATACTTTCACCTGGTGCATCCGTCAACAGACTTAACACCTTGGTTTTGTTATACGCACCTGTGAATGTGAAGTCCCATTGAAAATCATTAGTCGATACAGGTACTAAATTCAGCATTAACTCAATACCTTTATTCTCACTTTCTCCACTATTGATTTGCGTATTGGTAAATCCCGATGCGTCAGAAATTGTGGCGCTGACAATCTGATCGGTTGTCAATTTACGGTAGACCGCCACGTCCATGTTTACGCGGTTGTTAAACATCTTTAGTTCAAGTCCCAATTCAGTTTCTTCTACAGACATCGGTCTGAGATTCGCATTAGGCACGGTTAGTCCAAAATTTCCAACGGCTTGTCCCAAAAATTGCTGACCATTTACACCGTAGTATAGTGCATTTGAGTAGGGGGAAACGTCAGAATCGCTTCCCACCTTTGCATAGGCTGCCCTGAACTTACCAAAGTTTAACCAGCTTGGTTTTGAATTAAAGGACTCAGAGAATACATAACTCGCTGAAATTGACGGATAGGGAATGGTTCGGTCATCCTTCGATAAAGTTGAGAACCAATCCTGGCGAAATGTTGCGTTCAGATAAATAATCTCCCTGAAGTTAACTTCTGCCATTGCGTAGAGGGAATTTACTCCTCGTTCTATCAAATCATAGGTAGGATCTTTCGCCCGACCATTTTGAACGGTATACAAGTCCTGAACGACAAAGTCTGTCACCTGCACGCTGTTCACATCCATTCGGCGGCGCATCTGATTACCCCCAAGGTTAATATTTACCCCGAAATCATCAAAGGTCTTCGCCGCGGTGATTAGGAAGTCATAGTTTGTCTCCCTGAATCTCCGTGACTCCTGGGTGTACAAACCATTGTAAAAGCCCGGTGCTGACGCCGAGAATATAGATCCCCCATTGATGGACGCCTTACCCGTCGGCAGGTTTCTATAATCATTATCCCTTGACCAGTAATCTTCACCGGCCCGAGCCTGAACAGATAGCCAGTCGGTCAGGTCATACTTAAGGCTGAAGTTTCCAAAAATGCGATCTCTCCTGATATTCTGTTTTACTTCTTCCAGTACCCAGTACGGATTGGTACGATTGGTGAACCTGGAGTAAAGATATTCACCACCACCAGGATTATACTTATTTGCATCAAGCACATCCAAAGGCATTGTGTTTGCCATTGCGTACAGCGATGTTGGAATCGAATTATCCTGGTCGGATACTACCGGCGGATTCTTATTATACTCATTGCTGTAGTTAATATTTCCACGCAGGCTCAGTTTAGGAGACAGATCATAGGCAAACCCTAAATTGATTGTTTTGCGTGTATATTTATTGTTCGGCGTTACACCTTTGCTGTCAAGATTGGCAAAGGAGAAATTCAAACCTCCCTTTTCACCGTTTGCTGATATGGAAACGCTATTGGTCACATTTTGGCCATTGCGATAGAATTTGTCAAGAATACCTTTTTGAGCCTCATAGGGCACCACAACATTGTTAAAAAGAACCTGGGTCATCCCCGGTTGAATTTTGCGTCCAAATGACCATTGTCCGCTCGTTGGGTTTGGCGCAGCGCCTGGTTCGGCGGGTCCCCCTCCGTTTTCTCCCTGACCATACACGTACTGATAATCTGTATAGTCAATAATTTTATCATTAGTATAATTCAGATTATAAGAAACGCCAATTCCCGGCGAAGTTCCTCTTGATTTGGTTGTAATCATGATAACACCATCTTTCGCCCTGGAACCATAAAGGGCAGCGGCTGTTGCGCCCTTCAATACCTGCATACTTTCGATGTCATCCGGATTGAAGCTTGTCAACCCATCGCCTCCATCAGTTGAAGCTCCTCCTCCTCTGCTTCCTATCGATCCGTCCCCAACCTGGTTTCCCTGATTTGTTCCAAAATTTGTGTTGTCTATAGGGACACCGTTAACGACAATTAGCGGATTATTTTGTCCACTAATTGAAGACTGACCCCGGATACGAACTTTTGATGTGCCACCAGGTCCTGTTCCCAGCGAACTGATATTTACGCCTGCAATTTTCCCCTGGAGCGCGTTCATCATGTTAGGCGTCCTGTTTACCACCAACTCTTTGGAATCAACTTTCGATGTGGCATATCCAAGACTCTTGGCCGACCTTTCG
>DASUGQ010000107.1:0-4443 GCA_036273935.1 Cyclobacteriaceae bacterium
ACTGTGAGACGGGACTTACCAATCCGGTATTACTCGGAAACACGGTTCTTGGAACATATAAAATTTAATTCGTATGACAGAATTTAATTCTTATCCTGTTTTTGTTGCTGATCAGGTTTTATCGGCCGATCACCTCAACGAAATCGTCAACTATCTGGATGAGCAGGATCGGCTCACGAGAAACAAACTGATAGGCATTGGTATTGTCTGCGGATTAGAGTTAATAGTTGATCCAACGCAGATTGTGATTACGAAGGGATGTGGTGTAACATCCTCCGGCTACCTCATCGTACAAGACGAGCTTACGCTGCAATACTATCAGCCATATACTTTGCCAGGTGATTTTTTTCCAAAGTACAAACCGATCTATGAAGCGTGGACCATGTGGGAGTTGCTGACCGCTCAACAATCCCTTGAGTTTGAGGACACAGAGGCCATCAAAGGTAGTGGTGAATTTATGCGCGACAAGATTGTTGTGCTTCTTCTTGAAATGAAAAATTCATTGCTTAAGAATTGCGTCGATACGGACTGCGATGATAAAGGGAGGAAGATTGAATTTGCCGTGAAGCCTTTGTTAGTAAGACGAACTGATATCGATAAGTTTTTAAAAGGACTTGAAGATTCTGTATCGGAAAATGAACCACTGCCGGTCGTTAATGCCTCTTTGCCCGACATTCAACTTAGAAGATTCAATGTGCCCGTAAGAGAGCTGACTTCTTCAGACCTTGTCATGGATGCGTTTCTTCAACTTACTGATGACGCGATGCTGAAACGTCTGGCCGACGCATTAAACTTGTGTTTTATGGTTTATCACCCAATTCTGCTTGAGGAGTCGGCAAATCCATTTCTAAATGTACTTGATATTTTAAAAAATACATTAGCCACAATTAAGAGTGCTAATCCTTTCTTTATTCAATATTATTATGACTGGATTGATGACCTTATCAAAGCTTATGATGAATTCAAATGCAAGGTGTATGATGTTCAGGTAATGTGCTGCCCGGATGAGGATTTGTTCCCTCTTCACCTGATGTTGGGCGAAGCGACGAAGAGCACGTCCATTAATGTTAAGTCCAACTACCGGCACTATTTTATTTATTCTCCGCTCTTCAATGGTCAAAAAAATCTGTTGGGGGAGGTTCAGTTACTTTTCAAACGATTAAAGCAGCAAGTAAAGAACTATGTGGTGCTTAACCCAAACACCTTTCCAAGGACTCCAATTAAAATAACACCCAGCAAATACCGGGATCATCCACTTTCAGATCGTTGTATTCCGTACTATTATCAACCATTGGATACCTATCCTTTCTGGAGCTATGATAAAAGCAGGAAGGGAAAGGCACAAACAAATCTTTCTTACAACGCAAAAGACTACACTTCTGATGATGCTGTGATCAATCCACTGAACTACGACATTGAACGATATGACTTTTTCAGAGTTGAAGGTCACATTGGCAAGAATTATAGTCAGGCGCTTTCCGCTATAATTGGTCAGCGCAATCAATTCAATCTTCCTTTTGAAGCCGTGGCACTCTCCACAGCTACGGTTGCCCGATTCGTGGCAAGCGAAGATACAGACTGTGTTTTTAAAGACCTTGAATCACTTTACCAGGTGATCATTGCTGAGATGATTTGTCGTTTTGGTGATGTGGCCTGTATGCTGGGAAACGCAAAATATTCTCCGCGTTTCACGGAAGTTGTGACGGGAGTATTTACAACAGCCGCAACATCCGGCTTATTCGCAACACTGGCCAGGCCCAATTTATTTTCAGAAGTTTCTCTGGCAACGGGACTTTCTCCATCCGTGCTGGCCGCTTTGAGTAATCTGGCATCACTTAAAACTCCTGCCTACAAGAAAGGAGATTTTATACGAAATCATTGCTCTATCGGTGCGGGTACAATGGCCGATGCATACCTGAAGATGGTGGAACGGAATTTCAATTTCACCAAACCTTCTCCCGACAGTCAGATGAATTTAAATACGGTGTATGCTCACCTGTTTTATTTCATCGATTGTGTCGAAAATGTTATGGGAGCGTCATGGCCGTATGAATTGAAGGATTTCAATTCGACAACTTTTGCAAACCGATTCAAAGACTTGACAGAAGAAACGCGCGTTATCGCCAGCCTTGCTCCATCAATTTTGGACGCGGCCAAAGAACTCGGACTTGAAGAAAGTATGAAACGTTTTCCGGGACTGATCAATACTTGCTTTGATGAACGATTGGAAGCGCTGAGAAAAGAGTTTGAGAAACGTCAAAAGGAGTTGCAGGCGCTGATCAACTTTATGAATTATTTTAAAAAGCATCCCGGAATGGAGCATAAGGCCGGTGTTCCGAAGGGAGGCACCTTTATTCTTGTGTATCATGAGACACCACCACGAAGACCGGTACGGCCGTTACGACCAGATTTACTGACCAATGTTGCCGGTACATTATCAACAAATATCAGTCGTGCAGCGAACATTGATTTTGATATGCTCACGACAGCATCCGTTAAGGACCCCGAGTTGTTAAAACGTTTTGAAGTTGCTCTTGGTCGATACGTAGATACTTGTCGTGATATTGACGATGAAACAAAGCTCGATATAAAAGACTTATTAATAACGATACCATCGATAAGGGTCCCAACGAAATTTCAGATCCCTGAATTTTCTGTCATAGCAGATTTCTACCTTCCCTACTTGTGTTGCTCGGATTGTGCGCCCATTACTTATGTTTTGCCAAAGGTTCAGGAAGGCGTCTTATCCATTCGCATTTCGCCTACTGAATTCTGCAATATCGATGAGAAGACGTATCCGGTCATCGTGTCGCCCGAGGGTGGTTCATTGTCAGCTTCTGCAGGAGGAGTCGATCCTGCCAAGCTTGAATTCAGGCCTTTAGGAATAGCGGCCGGCGTCAACAAATTAACCTACACCTTGGCAGACGGTCGCAGTACAAGCACTGATGTAACCGTCACAGAAGGTTTCAAAGTAGAATTTAAGTTCACGGTTCAGGATGATGGCGTTACAGTCTTATTTAAACCTGCAAAACTCGGTGAGCGAAAGCCATTTTGGGATTTTGGCGATGGAACAACCTCGACAGAAACTGAACCAAAGCATACTTACCAGTTTGGCGAGCGGGAAAGATCATTCACAGTAAAATTGACGGTCACAGATGGCCCTTGCTTATCAACTGTTGAACATTCATTCACACTGGTAAAACCGGAACGAGCTGAATTTGGAATCATACCGCAGGTGTTCAGTTTCACGGATAAAACAAGGCAAAATTTTACTACGGTGCCCGTTCCTTCGAATGTTAATGAGATTAAGAACCCGGATAATTTACGGGTAGACTTATCAGCAGCGGGAGTGTTGTCCTTTGTTCCGCTGAAGCAAGAGTTGGCGGAGTCGAAGAATTTCAACCTTGAGTACAAAGGCCTTCCTTTAACGGTCAGTATTCTTGCAGCAAATGCTGATTTCACTATGAAGCTGTCGTCCGTTCCGGCAAACGATGATACATTACTTCTTTTGACAGCCAGGCAGGACGATGCCGATACGTATGAATGGAAAATTCTCGTTAGAGACCGTACCTTGAATTTTTCCGGACGTAAGGTGGAGGTATTTTACAGAAAACTGGAGATATCGGTTCAGGATGAAATCACGATCCTGTTGACAGTAGGTCGCAATGTGCCGGGCGCTGTTTGTGAGGCAGAGGAAAAGTTTCTGCTGACTACAGTCATATTCAGGAAGTTCCTTAATAAGGATGAGTTTGATAATCACATTGATGATTGATGGTAATGCCTTCTCACATTATTCAGCGGCAGATCATTGAAGTTACAACTGAGCGCACGGTTGATGGCTTTGAATTCAAAGAACAATTGGCTGAATTATGCAAAATAAAATTGTTGCCAGCGATTGAACAACTGTTTGATTCCAAAGCTACCGAGCATAAGATTTTACAATGCGGAAACCTGGTGATTGATGCCGGTGAGTTGCCTTTTGAGAATTGGGAAACATTGCTGATTGATCGTGTGATTGATGAATTGACAAAACGGATTTCGTCTGCGGTACCTTTGCCTATCGAAAGTGAGGTGCATGCTGCTGGAGAGGAGAATGTCTTTCAGGAGATAAGAGAGGATGAGAATAAATCGCGTTCAATCCTTTACTTTCTGGAAAATGGATCATTGCCATGGTCATCATTAATCAAGTCGGGGGAAGTATTGCATAACTGGATGATGAAGCTCATTGAATCATCTCAGTTTTTAGATCGATTGCTAAAGTTGATCAAAACAAATCCTGATATTATCGAACGGTTAATTCAACAATTTGATCTGCAAGCATCGGAAAAGATTATTGTTAAAAGCGGAATTGATGAAAACTTTATCCAGGCGATCAAAGATTTTTGGAGACCAATTTTAAGATCGATCAATGTGGTGGAATCCAATCAAAGTAAAATCATCTAT
>DASUGQ010000108.1:0-7306 GCA_036273935.1 Cyclobacteriaceae bacterium
CTTGCCATAATGTGTTGATTTCAGTTCACGGATTCTGATAAGGGCAAAGGGTAACAAGAAAAAAGCGGCTGCTGTCACACGAATAGCGCCCACTTCTTCCGGCCTGAATACTTTTAATCCCTGTTTAATAAGGATAAAGGATGTTCCCCAAATGAGGCTAAGTATAATAAACAGGATGATTGCTGCTAGCGTAGGGCGATTGTTCATACGATGTTTACAAAAATCACAAACGCATCAACAACCTGACTGGTTTCAGGTGATGAATACAATCCGTAAATTTTCTTAAAGCTGATCCCGTTTCAAACCCGATTCTTGCGACAATTAAACACCTACCAATGAAAACGCCTCACTTATTTCATCAAGTACGTTGTAAATCTCGTCGACTTCCAGCAATTCAACGAGTTTCATCCGGTAGGATTTGAAATCAGGGATGCCTTTAAAATAGTTAGTGTAGTGGCGGCGCATTTCCAGAATGCCGGTGCGATCACCTTTCCAACGGATAGAAAATTCCAGGTGTTTTTTTACCATGCGAATGCGTTCAGCCATATCGGGAGGTAATGGTTGTTCGCCATGTTTCAAGTAGTGCTTGATCTCACTAAAAATCCAGGGATATCCAATAGACGCACGACCGATCATCACTCCATCGACACCGTAGCGGTTTTTGTATTCATACGCTTTGCCCGGGCTGTCGACGTCCCCATTGCCAAAAATAGGAATAGTAATTCGCTGGTTATTTTTGATATTTCCAATCAGGGTCCAGTCGGCATTTCCTTTATACATCTGAACCCGCGTCCGACCGTGAATAGTCAGCGCCTTGATGCCAATATCCTGGAGCCGTTCTGCAACTTCTTCAATATTTCTTGTTTGATCATCCCAGCCCAACCGTGTTTTTACGGTCACGGGCAACGATGTGGCCTTGACGACTGCTTCAGTCATCTTCACCATCTTTGGAATATCCTGAAGAAGAGCGGCACCCGCACCGCGACAAGCAACGTTTTTTACGGGACAACCATAATTGATGTCGACCAAATCGGGATTAACCTGTGAGGCAATTTTGGTAGATTGAACCATGTGCTCAATGTCGCTTCCAAAAAGCTGAATGCCTACCGGACGTTCATATTCGAAGATGTCTAGCTTTTGTTTGCTTTTTGCGGCATCCCGGATAAGACCTTCCGATGAGATAAACTCGGTGTACATCAGATCCGCACCATTTTCTTTGCAGACAGCGCGGAAAGGAGGATCGCTCACATCCTCCATGGGGGCAAGAAGAAGCGGAAATTCACCGAGATTAATTTGACCTATTTTTACCATATTTGCCTGCAAAGTTAATTGATTTCTGAAGATGTTTGAGGACGAAGGAAGCCCGGTTTCTTTTTTGCATCCGATTCCAGCAATCATTTTGATAATGATCGGTGTTACACTGGGATTTGTATTGGTGGGACCGCTTATTGGAATCCTTGCCTCATTGCCATTTTATAACGGTGGAATTCTTGAACTTGCCAAAGCCCTGGAAACTCCTCTGCAGAGTGAGGGGATTAAAATCCCAATCTACATTCTGCAGGGATTTGCAACTTTGGTTGGATTGATCATCACCCCGATTATCTTGTTACGGGCATTTAAAAAATCAGCATTTGCTTTTTTCCATGATCAAAAATTTTACCCCATTACCTTACTGATTACGCCTTTAATTGTTGTCTCGTTCATGGGAATAAACTCATTTTTTGTACAATGGAACGCCGACGTTCATTTTCCGGAATTCCTTAGAGCATTTGAGAATTGGGCTCGTGAAAAAGAAGACTATGCTGCACGCCTGACGGAATACATGACCGATTTTGCATCAATACCTGAATTAATCACGGCCCTATTTGTTATCGCCGTGTTGCCAGCCATCGGAGAAGAACTTGTTTTCCGTGGGTTGATCCAAAATGAGTTGAATCGGCTTACCCGAAATATTCATGCGGCCATTTGGCTTTCGGCGGTTCTCTTCAGTGCATTTCATTTGCAATTCTTCGGATTCGTTCCACGAATGTTACTGGGTGCATTGTTCGGTTACCTATACTATTGGTCGGGCAACCTCAGCATGTCAATGTTGGCGCACTTTACCAATAATGCTGTGGCGGTGTTGAGTTTGTATTACTATCAGGGGGGGGACCTGGAATACAATGTTGAGGGCACAGAGGCATTCCCTTTATCCGTCGTTCTTACCAGTGGTCTCATCACTTTCCTTCTTCTTTATTATTACTGGAATTTTTATCAGAATCGTAGCTCGCTTCCGTGAAATATATCATTAACACTTACAGTAATTAAATCGCCTTTATAACTGTTATTTTCTTTGTGACTGAGACTCCATCCCATAACAACCTGACCCAGCGTATTATCACCGGTGTACTTGGTGCAGCCGCCATCATAACCTCCGTGAGTTTAAATCAATGGACTTACTTTATTGTCTTTTTTTCGATTATGCTGTTGTCATTGCTGGAATTTTACAAGTTGACCGGGTTGGATGGAATGGTGCCGCAGAAATATTTTGGCACGTTCTGCGGCGCATTGATTTTTGTTTTGTCATTCCTGGTGGAGAGCAGAATCATACCGTTTCAATATTACTATCTTATTTTCCCTATCGTGTCGTTTGTTTACATGATAAAACTTTATAAAAAATTTGAGCGAAAACCATTTACCAACATCGCTTATACTTTCCTGGGGATATTTTACGTGGCAATACCTTTTTCTTTGTTGAACATTGCCGTTTTTGACGGAGGTTCGTATCACTTTGAAATCATTTTAGGCTGCCTTCTGATCTTATGGGCGAGTGATACCGGTGCGTATTTCGCGGGGACCTTCTTTGGGAGGCGAAAACTTTTTGAGCGCATCTCACCGAAGAAGTCCTGGGAAGGTTTTTTTGGTGGCGCGATATTAGCGCTGGTTTTTGCCGTGGGGATTTCAAAATATTTGGATTATCTCACAATTGTGCAGTGGCTGGTGGTTGCCATCATCATCATTGTTGCCGGTACTTTCGGCGACCTGATTGAATCGTTGCTGAAACGGAGCATTGAGATTAAGGATTCGGGAACGACACTACCGGGTCATGGAGGCTTCCTGGACCGTTTTGATGGATTATTGATTTCAGCTCCATTTATCGTCGCTTATCTTGAAATTTTTTAGCCGTTTTGGAATTACCTGCAGGTGAACACTGGAATCTTTTAACCGGATTGTTTCTTCATAAAAGTTTCATGATCGGGTCATTTTTTAAAATTTCATTTGCAGTAAAATGGACAAGACCACTTAAAATGCTTTTCAACGGCCTGAAATTGAGTGAAATGAATTTAGCTATCTTTGCAACCGTTTTAAACACTCGAAGAACGAGACAATTCATATGAAATATATCGAGCCTGCACCGCTAAAGGACAAAGAGAATCCATTTGAGGCCATGATGTCGCGATTCCAGGTCGCTTCTCAAATTTTAGGACTGGAAGAGGAAATTTACAACGTGCTGAAATCACCGGCCAAGCAAGTAATCGTATCGTTGCCAGTAACAATGGATGATGGAAGCATTCGCGTGTTTGAAGGTTACAGGGTTATTCACTCTAACATCTTAGGTCCTTCTAAAGGAGGTATCCGGTTTGATCCCCATGTTAACCTTGATGAAGTGAAGGCACTGGCCGCATGGATGACCTGGAAGTGTGCCGTGGTCGACATTCCATACGGAGGTGCAAAGGGCGGCATTACCTGTAATCCGCGTGAGATGTCTTCCGGTGAAATTGAGCGCTTGACCCGCGCTTATACCTCGGCGATGGTCGATATTTTTGGTGCTGACAAAGACATTCCCGCACCTGACATGGGTACTGGTCAGCGTGAAATGGCATGGCTGATGGATGAGTTTTCGAAGATGCAGGGCATGACCGTGAATGCGGTTGTTACGGGTAAACCCATTGTCCTGGGCGGTTCTCTTGGAAGAACGGAAGCTACTGGTCGCGGCGTAATGGTCTCTACCATGTCTGCAATGGAAAAGTTAAAAATCAATCCTTACAAAGCGACTTGTGCAGTTCAGGGTTTTGGTAATGTTGGTTCATGGGCAGCGCGTTTACTCGCTGAACGCGGCCTGATCATTCAGGCAATCAGTGACCTGTCTGGCGCTTATTTTAATGAAAAAGGAATCGACATCGAAAAGGCTTCTGAATATCGTGATGCCAATAAAGGTTCGCTTAGCGGCTATCCGGAAGCTCACCCCATCGGTAATGAAGAGCTGTTGACGTTGCCCGTCGATGTTCTTGTTCCGGCTGCCACCGAAGACGTTATTACCGGTTCAAATGCACCGAAGATTGCTGCTAAACTTATTGTGGAAGGTGCAAACGGTCCTACATCGTCAAAAGCCGACAACATCATTAATGAAAAAGGCATCGTAGTGGTGCCAGATATATTGGCAAATGCGGGAGGCGTTACTGTGTCGTACTTCGAATGGATACAAAACAGACTAGGCTACAAATGGACGGCAGATCGCGTGAACCGCCGATCTGACAGAATCATGAAGGACGCATTTAATAACGTCTATAAAATTTCAAATCAATATAAAGTGCCCATGCGAATTGCCGCATATATGGTTGCCATTGACAAAGTAGCGAAGACATACAAATACCGTGGAGGATACTAACAGAAAGTGTTATTTGTAAAAATTTCCATATTAAACTTCAAATCATAAATAACTTTTGATGACCATTCACAAGGAGGGACGTACATTACTTTTTGTCTTGCTGATCATTCTTTTCGGATTGAATTGGGCAATAGCAAAGTACTGGCATCAGCAGTTAATCCTTCAAGATGTTATATTAGGGCTCAGCATCATTTTTTATTTATTAATCCTTCAGTTTTTCAGGAATCCTATATTCACCGTTGAGAAAAATGATCGGCATGTACTGGCGCCAGCTGACGGTAAGGTTGTTGTAATTGAAGAGACGACGGAAACTGAATATCTCAATGAGCGAAGAATCCAGGTATCTATTTTTATGTCACCCATCAATGTGCACATAAATCGGATGCCAGTCGGTGGTGCAATTAGTTTTTTCCGTTATCACGCAGGGAAATATTTAGTGGCATGGCACCCCAAATCAAGCTCGGAAAATGAACGCACTACACTTGTTGCTAAAATGCCAAATGGTACTGAAATTCTTTTTCGTCAAATTGCCGGTGCGCTTGCGCGCCGCATCAAGTGTTATGTAAAAGAAGGACAATACCTGGGCCAGGGAGATGAATTTGGTTTTATCAAATTTGGTTCTCGTGTGGATGTATTCTTGCCCGTCAACGCGACGGTCAAAGTGAAAACCGGAGACAAGACGAACGCTGGCAAGACGGTCATCGCTGAGTTGTAGGTAAGACCAACGGTTGGTACTCTTTTACTGGCTGGTTTATAGAAATCTTAACCCCACCTTCCACCCCCACCACATTTGCAGATGCGATTTGTCGCCGACATCTTCATCATAAATCACGTGAGGTGTATTGTCGGTAAACAGGGAAGGATATTCTTCCCCGCGATCAGTTAAATACCCGTTTAGTGTTGCTCCAGCGGTAATGGAGAATCTTCTTGTCACCTGAATATCAAAACCCAGGTAAGCTTTGTTCAAAAGACTTAGGGATTCTTCAAGATGCCCCTGACTTACATGGCTCGATTGAAGGTCGAAGTTCAGGTAAAGCCATTTAGACAACCGTGGAGCTGTTCCAATTCCGTAGCCCATAGCCCAGAAGGGGTCGCCGAAATCGTCAGGCTTTATACTGGCGGAGAATATATTGTAAAACTGTCGCACGCCTGTGCGGAAGGCTAGGTTGGTATAGAAAATTTCATCTGCCGATAGTTCGATTTTATGATAACCACTTCGCACATAACTCAATATTCCAATCGGAACGCCACGAATAGAATCCGAGAGATTTAACACGCCGATTTGAGATCCGCGAACGTGTCTTCCATAATTGACTGCGGCAATTTGAGTTCCACTGATGTGATGCGTTGCCACATTTAATGCACCCGCAAACTGCGATCCCTTAAAATCCTGAACTTGTACATTCATGATTCCAGCAAACTGTGCACCCCGTGAAGCAGTGGTGTTTATATTCAGGATGCCAGCGAACTGCGGTCCCTCTATGCCGCCCAGATTAATATTCATTGTCCCGGCCATTTGAACGCCGTCTATGCGTCCGCGAACAAGGTTAACATTTCCTGCTCCCTGGAAGCCTTTCACATTTCCGTTGACAGCATTAAATACGCCAGCAACTTGTGCATGTTGAACATCCCCGCGATCAATGTTAAAAATTCCTCCCACCTCCAATCGTCGGACACCGAACGTATATCCCCCTAAGATATTAATGGAATAATCGCTGATAACATTTCCGCTAAGCATGTGGTGGGTTCCGACAAAGGGCACAAATGAAACCTGGAATTCACTGTAAAGCGTATCCTTGATATTAAGCATATTGACCTGGCTCTCCTTCATTGTCTCACTTTCCCTTTCGTCAGGTTCTTCCGTTTTAGTTACAGAGTCCTCTCTCATTGAGTCGACATTCTCTGTCGGGGTCACGGAAATAATTATTTCAGGGTTCATCAGCATGGTGATGAATTGATCCTCGCCTTTGGATACTGTGATCAACGTGTCCCTGAATGTCCGTTTGTTGAAAGCGATGCTGTTAATGTCTGATGGCTTGTCAATTTTAAGTTTGAAATAACCAAATGAGTTGCTAATGACGGAGGTCAATGTTTTCTTATCGTAAATACTGACTTCCTGTACTTTCTCCCCTGTTTCGCTGTTCACTACGTAACCGCTAATAATTAGCGGCTTCTCGGTTGACGTTTTCTGCTCCTGTGCAGGGGTGCGCGTCAGTATTATGTAATTACCTTTGGTTTTATATTGGACCGTTCCACCAAATAATTGGTTGAGAATTTCCCGAACGGATTTATTAGAAAAGGAACCGCTGTATGAGCGACTTGCGTCAAAAATCGCGGGGTTGTAGGAGAATGTAAATTTTCCTTGTTGCGATAGTCTTGAAAGAACGACATCAAATTTTTCATTGGAGAAAGTAATCGTGATGCTGCGCTCAAGGGGAGGTGTGGCCTGACCTATGCTGATCTTCGTCATCAGCGTGCAGATAAGAATCAGTGCACACCTGACATAATTATTCACAGCCTGGTCCCTCCAGCAAAATTTCTTTTTCGGAAACGGTCATCTTCAGGTTTAATGTCTCTGCAATTATTTCAGCAATGGATTCTATGGGCTCATTCTTAAATGTGACATTCAGGCGGCATGATTTCAGTGCTCCCCTCAAT
>DASUGQ010000109.1:0-6120 GCA_036273935.1 Cyclobacteriaceae bacterium
TGCGGTGGTTAGTGGACCAATTCCTTTGCCGACTGAAAAGGAGAAATTCACTGTGCTTCGTTCCCCACACGTTAATAAAAAAGCACGCGAGCAATTTCAATTGTGCACTTATAAGCGATTGGTTGATATCTATTCAAACAGTGCAAAGACAGTCGATGCATTGATGAAGCTTGAATTGCCAAGCGGTGTTGATGTAGAAATAAAGGTATAGCAGACGAAACATTTTGATAAAATAGAAAAGCCATTCGGGATTGAATGGCTTTTCTATTTTCTTGGCTATCATCAAATTCGAATATCTTCCCTCAGATTTTTTCGTCTTTGAATTTTAAATAATCTTCCGGGGTATCGAGGTCAATCGCTCCTTCTGGAAATGATAGTGTTTCCGCGACCGATAAATTTTCTTGTATTATCATCTTTGCTCCCTGGTTGTCGGGAAGATTTAGCAAGGAATCAAATAATGATTTGTCAAACATGGCCGGTACACCGAGCGTGCCATTGTATTCATTGGCGATCAATAGAGCATTTGATCTTTTAAATGCATCTTTCATTTCATTAAGAACAGCACTGGTGAGTTTAGGTTGATCACAAACCAGGATAATCACAGCAGGTGACGACGGTGATATTTCAAGGAGATATCGTAACCCCACTTTAATTGAACTGCCCATTCCGTTCTGCCAGCTCGAATTGTTTATTATTCTTACAGGAAGGTCTTTAATTACCTGTGCATGACTTTCGCGATTTGCACCAAGTATAACAACAACATTATTTGGTTTTGCGTCGAGGACGGTTCGCACGGTACGCCTCAGCAGAGGTTCGCCACAAATATCAAGCAACTGCTTTGACTGGCCCATCCGTGATGAGGAGCCAGCAGCAAGAATGATTGCATCGAATTCCAAAACATTCCTGTCTTCCATTTCTTCAATTCCCAAGGGTGACGGCAATATAACTATTGCAGGTCTTTGTTTCCATTTTTCCACCAGCGCAGGCAATGACGACAATGGCATACCGGTTCACAGATTGTTTTTATAACCGTTGGGATTCATCAATTAATTCCGTGAATGCAAACGTCTTGGTACTGAGCGAAAAAGTGCTGACCTGCAATCAATTCTGGTTTTGGGCTCTGGAATTTTTTTCTTCGTTGAGAAAGACTTGCTTAAAAACCTGATCACTGTTTGCATCGCGCTGATGAATCGGACCTTGTCTGTATTTCAGGAAGCCGCCAGATCGATTTAAAAACTTTGCTTGAATTTCAGCGATAATTGAAACCGCAATTTCATCTGGCGCTTCGGCTCCTATGTCCAATCCAATAGGCGAATGAATGCGACGTTTATCAGCTGCTGTCAACAGGATTCCTGATTGCTCGAATTCCGTTAGCATTTTATCGAATCGCTTTCTGGGACCAAGAATTCCGATATAAGGAGTTGGAGATTTTAACAATTTTTTTAGTACGTCCCGATCGTATTCATAGTTGTGAGACATTAAAATACACGCGGTATAAGGTGTGATGTTGAAATCCCGATCGACGAAAGACCGGTCGCATAGCGAAAGCTTGTCTGCAGTGGGGAAAAAAACGGGGGCAATATGAGCCACGCATTCGTCAGTGACAGCCACATCCCACCCCAATGATTTCGCTAACGTGCTGACGGGCCTCGCATCAAATCCACCGCCAAAAATGATCACCGAAATCGACGGCTGGATCAATTCAAGATAGACCTCCATATTTGCTTTGCCAAACGAGTACGATTTTGCCAGTGATTGATTCGTATTAAACAATTGAATAAGATCTACTGCAATGGAATCTCTTAAGCCGGATTCAGCTACTGTATTATGAAGTAACGAGCCGTCCTGATCGATCAGGATTTTTTGACCAACACGAGACTTTTCACTTGAATCAAATAATGTGGCGAGCGCCAGGGGTTTGTTAGTAGCAACAATGGAAGGAAAGATCAGAACTGGATTATCAGCATCGTTTTGATCAATGGGTTCAATCAGAACATCAATTACTCCGTTGCAGCCCAATCCGATACCAAGATTCTGATTGCTTTCCTCGCGGGTATCATAGGTTACGGTCATGGGCCGTTTTTCGTACATGACCGTACGAGCCTTGCGAAGAGCGTCTCCTTCGAGACAACCGCCGCTGATCGAGCCAACCCATCGTCCATCATCTGTTATGAGCATTCGCGCGCCCGGGCTTCGATAGGACGAACCTCGAACCTTAACCACTGTAGCCAACGCGGCCTTATGCTTGTTAAAGTCAATTTTTTGATACTCACTTAATATGGTTTTGAATTCCTTCATCAATAGTCAAGATAATACAATTAATGCGGAAAAAGGACTGGCAGGAAAACCTTTGATAAGAAGACGTTATTTGTGAGAAACGGAAAATGTTTTATTTGGTTAGTACAAGTTTGATCTGTTCTGTTTGAGCCTTTGAATGAAGAACTACAAAATAAACCCCAGCAGCAAGCTGTTCATTTCTATCATTAATGCCGTTCCAACTCACGGTGACAAATCCGGCATTTTTTACTTGCCGGGTAAATTGTTTAACCTCACTCCCAAACGAATCGATAATGCTCAAAGAAATCTCACCTGGCTGACTTGAATAAAATTCGATCGAGACCTCCTGATTAAAAGGGTTTGGATAGCCCACAAGATGCCCTTCTGCAAGGGGATTGCCAATGCCAGTGATCGCGGTAGTTATAAAGGAATAGGTTGGCGAGGCAATGGTAAAACTACTTTCATTGAAGGTTCGGCTATTAAGAATTCTCCAGAAATACAGTTGAGATGGTTCAAGATGCTGAACGGTCAAAATGGTATCAGATAAAGATTGCTCATACAGCACCGTTGAGAAATCCTCCGAATCTGAAAGTTGAAATTTAAAATCCTTATTTGTAAATGATCTTTTCCACCTAAAATCCAGTGTCAGCGGTTGATCGCTGGCCTGGTTTCCAGGCTGAAGCAGAGTTATTGGCTGGAAAGGATCGCCAGTATAAAAATTCCGTGTCTCCGACCATGTAGTGTTTTGATTTTCGACCGCGCCAACCCGCCAGTAATAGTATTTGTTATCCGCCAACGTGTAGGGGAGCGTATACTCATTAGTATCAACAACCTGTTCAGATATCAAGGTGTTGAAATTGTTGTCGGAGATTTGAAATAAATAGTGCGACACGGCAGGCGACAGGCCCCATAAGAAATTTGGAGAGGTGCCGGTTGCGTATGCCCCTTGAGCCGGCGCGATGAGTGCGACGTTATTCGTTACATAAGTGTAAAATGTAAATGTAGGCGACGTGACTTCATAATATCGATTGTTGAAATAATGCGTTGTAGTTACCCTCCAATAATATTGTCCATTTGGATAAATATTGGTGTTGACCGTTAATGAACTGTCAGTAGTGTAGTTGAGGTAGTTGTAATAGGAGAAGTCCGGCGAGGTAGACAATTCAAATTTTGTGTAGGGTTCCTGATCCTTCGCCCGTCTCCAGGTGAAAGCAAGTGAAGTAGGCTGGTCCATCGCCTGATTTGAGGGACTCAATGGCATCGCAGACTGAAAAGGGTTGCCGGTATAAAATACCCCAATGCCGGACCATGGCATTGATGAATTATTTACTAACGCCTTCACACGCCAGTAGTAAGACTTGTCATTCTTCAGGCTTGTGGAGATTTGAAGGTTTTCCTCAGTCGATGACAACTCGAGGACCTCATCAAATGAATCACTTTCAGAAATTTGAATAATATATTTGTTGGCATTAGAAACTGAACTCCATTTGAAAAAAGGAGTTAACCCCGTACCGAACGCATTTTGTTTTGGTTCAATTAACGATACCTGAGCGAGAATATCATTGCCACCAGGTCCAATTAAAAATCAAGGATTTAACTGATACTCAAAGCTATTATTATGCTGGTCAACAGCTTTTATTTTGACATCATAGTAACCATTTGCTAGACTATTTGGAAGATAGCTTTCATAATCCTTAAAGTCTCGCCATTGCTCTGATATTTCAAGGAGAGCAAGATTTGTCCACTCATTTTCACCTTCACCTTTAATATTCAACTCGAGGGATTTCAGGCCGGCATTTTCATCGGAACACTCCATCCCATAATAACTTAAACATACGTCGCTGATTCCAAAAACTATTTTCCCCTGTTGGCCAGTCTCCAAATGATTGGCAACGATGTCATCGGCTTCCAAAGAAAGATATTGCAATGCTGGCGGGTTCTTGTCCAGGGAACTCATGTCAAACTTCAGTTCCGCAATCGCTGTCGCCAATTTCCCTTCGACAAAATTGTCCTCGTAACGTAATGAAATTGAATATTGATCCGACGCGCCATCGAGTTCGATGTTAAATCCATCAACATATTCATCCGATGTTCGATTAATGAAACTTCCGCTTTTAACGGTGATGTTATCCTGTCTTAGTTTATAATAGACAGTCCCTTTCGTCCTTTCGCCAAAAAAGTTATTGAAGGATCCTTGAGAGGGGAAATCATGCATGACGATTTTGTCTTCCCTGTTGTATGTTCGGGCGTTTAGTCTTAAAAGGGAGTTACCCAGGTTGTATTCAAAATGATTATCACTCAAAGTTGATGAAGCGAGCTGTTGCCGCTGACTGTCAAAAAAGTAAATTGAATCGTTGTTACAAATGGTGAAGCCGCCAGCTTCCCACGAATACCCACTCTGTCCATCTTGAGGATTTAGCTGCATGAAAGAAAAGTTGGGGAAACTCCGGTCTCTTTTGGAATAAAAAATTTCCACCGGGTTTGAGACTGACACGGGGTAGCTGTTGATAAGTCCAAATACTTGTCCCTGGCTGTGGTAAAATAAATCCTGGGTTGAACCTTTTGCCAGACTTGGATTGAGAACATCAATTTTTGCGAAGTCGCCTGGATTATTTGAGTAGACTTTGCTTGCGTTGATTCCTTCCGGGGTCGTTATGTTGATATCGTAAAATGCATTTCCTTTTGAAGGAATTTTATCCCTCAGTCGCATATTAACATAATACGCTGACTGGTCTGATATATAAACCGTGTCTTCCACATAGGGGAAGAAACAAATGAAGTTCCTGGCCCGGCTTGTGAACGTAACACTCCCAACGGTAGAGGGATCATAGTTCAGTGTGTTACCTTTCTCATCTTTCGGTTTGAAGGCCACAACATTCTTTGCCTGAGCCTTGTCAACAACAATGGTACTGCCTTGTTGTCCATCGATGTTTTCATTTACGACAATCCGATTTCCATAGATTGATATCAGGTCAAAATTTCCAGGTGGCAATAGCAACTTTACTTCCGGAGACGTCGGATACTGATGATTAAAATAAGCGCCGTCCAGCCCCACTTGAAAAATAGATTGCGGCAATTCCCCAGTAAATGTCAACCTGGTAATTGCAGGATTCAGCAGCACAACTGGAACGCTTATCGATGTCGATCCATCGTTCGTGACTAATGAACCAAAATAGGCGTCAGGGTAGTTAAGGAAAGGCAAGCTTGGCGCGTTAACATTGATCGAGAGCGTAATGCTTTTGGTGGCGTTGGCTGGTAACGAAAAAGTGTTCTCATTCAACGTTACTGAAATGGCTGCCGGAAAATTGTCAGGTAGGACCGTAATTGTTTTTGGAGTGTTACAAAGATTTCTGATTTGCACCAGGATGCTATAGGTTTTAGTATTGGAAGAATTGTCTGACAAACCAAGGCTAATTGATCCTGGGGTCACTACATACTCCTGTTTGATCGCTTTCAGGATGTCAATTCTGCCCGCTCCCTGTCGGAATAAATTCTCCGTCGAAGATTTCGCACTCTCCATGAGTACACTTTTCACAACCTCAGGTGTCCAGTCAGGATGCTTTTCAAGTAACAAAGCTGCCGCACCGGCGACATGCGGACTGGCCATTGAAGTTCCGCTGAGACTTTTGTATGAATTATTCAAGTAGTCGGAGTAAATATCAATTCCCGGCGCCGCGACGTCGGGCTTAATCCTGTAGTCGTCAGGGGTAGGTCCTTTGGAACTGAAGTCAGCTGTACCGTCATAAGGGTCTGTTGCGCCAACAGTAATTGCTTGTGCGGCTACGCCGGGTGTTCCGATCGTTCCGAAATTATAATCATTCCCTGCGGCGACAACGAAAATTA
>DASUGQ010000110.1:0-7797 GCA_036273935.1 Cyclobacteriaceae bacterium
TTGGTCACGAATGGCTTTGAACTCGGATCCCACTTTCCATTGTGGCCAGGTATCTTCAAAGGCAAGTCGCTTGCCGACCTGGAATAATAGTTTGAGGTCATCAACGCTGCTTTCAAGGTCCCATGTTGAGGGGTTGTATTCATCTGAAGGTTTATGATATCTCTTGGACCGGTATTCCTCGGACAATTGCATTCCGTAATCTTTGCCTTTTTCAACGTGATCTACACCGGTGTGTGTATATAAGGAGGGTATGCCAATCTTGGCAAAGTTGAAATGATCGGAGCGAAAGTAATAACCAGCTTCTGGGTTTGGGTCCGGGGCGGCGTATCGATTTACCTTTTTGCATTCTTCGCGCAGGTAATCCTCCAGTACAGATTGATTGCGTCCAACGAGGGCAATATCGTTCATCTTCCCTTTGGCGTTGACACCATCGATGTTAATATCAGCGACCGTGTTTTCCTTTGGGTAGACAGGATTCTCAGAATAATACTGTGAACCCAACAGACCTTGCTCCTCTGCAGTAACAGCCAGAAATACTATCGACCTTTTTGGCTTGGTTTTCAGGGAGGTGAATGCCTTTGCAATTTCCATAACACCAGCTACGCCGCTTGCATTGTCAAGTGCTCCATTATATATAGAGTCGCCCTCCTCGTCGGCTTTACCTATCCCAAGATGATCCCAGTGTGCTGAATAGATGATTACCTCGTCAGGCCTTTCACTGCCAGTGATTTTTCCAATTACATTATAGGATTTGTTGAAGTTGACGGAAGCTTTCAAGGTAGTGGAGGCTTTTAGGCTGAGCGCCCGCCCTTTAAATCCGGGTTTGTGTGCATCGGAAAATTCCTTCGCATAATCCAATCCCGAGGCCTGAAAGAGTTTTTTGGTTGCTGGTAATGAAATCCATCCCTCAACATCACATGTACGCTCAGCTTTTCCTCGCGAGTCAAGATAGAATTTCGAAGTGTTCCAACTGTTCTGGACAACCCAAAACCCATAGCTGGCAGGAATGTCATCATGGATAACAAGACATCCTTTGGCTCCTCGTCGTGCAGCTTCTTCATACTTGTACGTCCATCGGCCATAATAGGTCATCGTATTTCCCTTAAAGAATGTGGAGTCATTCATTCCAAACCCCGGATCATTTACAAATACTATAACGATCTTGTCCTTTACATCCAGGCCTTCGTAATCATTCCAATTATATTCTGGCGCAACGATACCGTAACCCGCAAAAACGAGCTCAGCTTTATCGAGCGATGTTCCTTCCGGATCGCGTGTCCATATTACATAGTCGTCAAGTCCTTTGAGATTGAATTTGCCCTTTGATCCTTCGATCGTCATTGAAGAGTCTGCCGTGGTGGTTATTTCCATGAGGGGGACTTCCTGGAGATAACTGGTTTCGTTGCCGGGTTCAAGCCCAATTTTTTTGTATTCTGCCTGGAGATATTCAAGTGTCTTCGTTTCGCCCTCTGTAAAAGGTTTCCTGCCCATGAATTCATCTGAGGATAGTGTTTTGATTTTTTCCTCCAGGCTGGGAACGGTAAACGAGGCCAGACCGTCTTCAACATCATATCTTGATTCACCAGATTGGCAAGCGCATAGGAAAATGCTTAATCCTCCAATCCACAACAGGCAAGTACTTTTAATCATTCCAATGGTCGTTTAGGTGTTCCAATATTATAAATATTTAGGAAGTTACCATAGGGATCACTCGTCATGTCCGGACAAATCCGGGATTGGATTATTTGACCAAAATCGTGATCTTGAATTAGCTAGTTCGCTTATGGCCCTAAACCATTCTATCATTTTCCTTCTTTATGCATTGCTCCATTCCATCGTGACGTTTAGTCAGCAGGAAAAAAAGGTTAAACGATTTCGGGTTAGTCCCTTGCCAGTAATTTACTACTCACCAGAAACACGCTTTGGTTTCGGCGGATTACTTGCCGCCAACTTTCATACGGCAAAAGACAGCGTGACAACTGGTTCATACTTACAGTCATCACTTCTCTACACGGTGAATAGTCAATATGCATGGGGTAATTCGGGACGAATTTATTCTCCTCAGAATAAACATATTTTTCAATACCGGTTTTATCTGGCCTTTTTTCCAGAATTCTTTTACGGTTATCAAACAGAAGAGCCAAAAAATTATAAAGACCCGATTGAATACAATCGACTATGGTTTGAGTTTAGAAAGTACTGGCGCGTTCGTAATCATTTATACCTGGGATTTTATGGCAGGTTCAACCGGATATTCAATGTTCAATCAGAGGAAGATGGAAGTCTTGAAATGACAAAACCGCCTGGTTACAATGGTTATTATGTCGCTGGCTTTTCTCCCGCGTTGAATTATGACAGTAGAAACAGCCAGGTCTATCCGTTGCAGGGTTATTACCTTGAATTATTGTGGACGGCGCATCCAGGTTTTATGAGTGAACACACGTTCGGAAATTTTAAACTGGATGCCAGGACTTATCGACCGCTGAAGAGAATAAAAGAGGGAGTTATTGCTTTCCAACTTCTACTGAATCTCAATCAGGGTGATGTTCCATTCAAAGATATGGCGGAAATAGGCGGCGCAGACCTGATGCGAGGTTACTATAGAGGTTATTACAGGTACAAGAATTATTATGCTTTCCAAATGGAGTTTCGCATGATGGTTTCCGATCGGTTTGGATTTGCTGCCTGGGTAGGTGGTGCGCTAAATTCAGATCAGTGGTACGAACCTTTTCAACACCCGTTAAGACCGAATGGTGGTATCGGATTGCGAGTGCGTATTAATAAGCTTGACAAATTAAATATCCGTGGCGACTTTGGTGTTGGCCATGAGCAAAATGGTTTTTATCTGGATGTGGCGGAGGCGTTTTGAATTTTTATTGGTTCTTGCCACTTCATATTTTATTAAATTTTAATCTATTTCTTACATCTTTGCAAATGATGAGCCCATAAACGGGGCTCGTCAAAAGTGCGCGTTGCCTTTCATAATTTTGGATCTTGGCAATTTTTATTACTTATAAACTGGTTCCCATTTTGATTTCAATTGAATTAATTTTGATTATTAAGTGAATATTAAGGTCCAGTCTTCAAAAAATTGTTTTTATGAGCTTTTCTCTAAGCTGCAGTTATCTTGTATTATTCTTATTAAGCCTGAATATTAACTTAATTTTTGCCCAATGCCCTGACGGGGATGAGGTCACTTACGGTTCCGATTCCTGGAACGGTTACGTTTATGATGGAGTAAACTCTTTTGATACTCCTGATTTTTCGGGGTTGATTACAAGAAGTACAACTTTTGACGAATCTTTCTGTGGAGATGATTGTGATTTTTTAACTATTGGAGGTTGCACAGTAAACACAGAAACTTTCTCTATTCGGTTTAGAAATCAGCAAACACTGGCGTGTGGTCATTACACATTTGAAGTGGGTTCTGATTATGGAGTAAGGTTCAGTTTGAATGGAGGGGCCACCTACCTTATAAATGTTCCCACATCGAGTTCATACCAAGTAAATTCACTAGATGTTTCTGTGAGTGGTGGCACATATGATATGATTATTGAATACTTCCACAATTCAGGAGCAAACCATGTTAGCTTTGATTATAGTGTAGTTTTAAATGATTATGCAGGAGAAATATCCGGAGATCAAACAATTTGTTCACTTATCATCGATCCATCAGCCTTTACAAGCGTGGCCCCAGCAGCGTTTTGTTCCGGAAAGTCGCCACAATACCAGTGGCAAGAATCCCCCGATGGGATATCAAACTGGGTTGACATTCCTGCTGCAACTTCAGAAACGTATGATATTCCGTCTGGCCTGACAGCAGGTCCACATTATTACCAAAGAACGGCGACGGATGGCACGGTAACGGTAATTTCCAATGCGATTACAATAACAGGCGACTCACCAGAAGGAGACGAAAATTTTTATCCTTCAGGGACATGGAGAGGTTATGTCTATGAGGGCAGTCAGAACTACTCATCACCAGATTATCGGGGGTATTTTGATATTTTAACACCCGAGTTTACGAGTTATAATTTCTGTGGTTCTGATGCGTGTGTATTTTCTCTCAATGGTTGTGACATTGTTACAGAGAATTTTTCAGTTCGACTCAGAAGTGAGCAGACCTTCGCTTGTGCATCTTATCAGGTTTCGGTCAGTGGCAGTGATGGCATACGTTTATATATTGATGGCACGGAACTCACCAACGGTTATACCGCATCGTATTCTGAAACTATTTTCCTTAATGGTACGCATCAATTTGTAATTGAATACTATGATGTGAGTGGTCCTAATGAGCTATCATTTGACATGAATTTCGCAGGAACAGAAAGTGCAGGTATAATTTCAGGCGATCAAAGTATTTGCGCCAATCCGATTGATCCATCTCCCTTTACAAGTGTACGGGGTGCTGGCTTTTGTACAGGCTCTCCCTCGTATCAATGGCAAGAATCTCCTGACGGAGTTTCAAACTGGGTTGATGTTCCTACAGCAACTTCGGAAGTATATGATATTCCATCCGGAATTACTCCAGGAACGACTTACTATCGCAGGAGAGCGACGAATGGTATTTCAACTCTTTATTCTAATACTATTAATGTCAGTGGAGATTTGACTTTTGGTGATCAAAATACATTTGGTGTCGATGATTGGATCGGCTATGTATATGCGGGTGTCGACAATTTCACAACCAACTATCGTGGATTCTATACCCAAAGCAATACGCCAATATCTCCTGGAGAAGGATTTGATCAGGATTTTGGTGGCAGTTCAGTTTCATTTTCCCTGGGGGCAAATGGTTGTGATTTTATCACCGATGGGTTTTCTGTTAGGTATAAGAGTGTTCAGGATTTTGCCGGAGAGTGTGGGGCATGGCGAATTACCATTGGTGGAGATGACGGTGTGAGGTTGTATGTTGACGGTGTACTTGAAATTGATGGATACAGCTCGCACTCCTATCAAGAGTTTTCTGATACAGTATATCTTTCTGCAACCCACTCTTTCATCCTTGAGTACTATGAAGCTACCGGTGCGAACCGTATATCGTTTGTTAAAACCAAAATTGGTGATGGCGTCGCAGGGCGTATTGGAGACGATCAGGTTGTCTGCGATGTTGTTGCAGATCCTGCACCTTTCACTAGTGTCAGCGATGCTCAATCATGTCTTTCCATCCTGTTGTATCAATGGGAAGAATACAATGGAGTTGCGTGGGACCCTATTCCAGGTACAAACGCTGCGACGTACGATCCCCCCGCCGGTCAGTCAACAGGAATGCACTACTACCGTCGACGAGCCGAAGATGGCACGAACACCTTTTATTCAAATACGGTAAATGTTGATATTGATCCTCCTCAAGGGGATGGGTCAACACCAGGCGTTGATTCCTGGAGGGGATATGTTTATGCTGGCATTGATAACTATACAATAGACTATCAAGGTTACATTATACAATCTCTGAATTTTGACGAAAGTTTTTGCGGTGGCAACTGCGTATTCCCCGTTAATGGATGTGATATTGCAACCGAGGGATTTAGCATTCGGTTTCTCAATACTCAAACATTTGCTTGCGGCACCTACCAATTTACTATTGGAGGAGATGATGGCGTGAGGTTATATATTGATGGTGTACTTGAAATTGATGGATCTGGATTACATCCCTACACTACATATACAGAAACGATTTATCTTCCTGGAGGTGACTATGATCTGGTGCTGGAATATTATGATGGCAGTGGAGGTAATCGTGTATCTTTTAATGCGACTTTCCTTGGCGCTGGCAATGGAGGGGTAATCGGAAGTGATCAATTATATTGTTCAGCCTCTGCCGATCCATCAGCATTTACCAGTGTTTCCGATGCATTGTTTTGTTCGCCTGCAGGTCCAACCTTTTATCAATGGCAGGAGTCTGTTGATGGCACTGGCTGGTCGAATATAAGCGGAGCCGCTTCAAGCACCTATAATTCGCCAGTATTGTCGTTAACCCGATACTTCCGGAGAAGAGCGACTGACGGAATTACTACGATCAATTCTAATGTGGTTACTGTTACTTTAACAGGATCTCCAGTTGGAGACCCCAGTGTCTTTGGTACAGATGAATGGATTGGGTATGTATATAATGGTCCGCAAAATTATAACCTCAATAATTACCTGGGTTTCATAACTGAATCTCCAATATTTGATGAGGAATTCTGTAGCCCACCCAATCCTAGTTGCACGGTCTATATTCAGGACTGTAGTTTCACTACGGATAATTTTTCTGTTCGTTTTAGAATGATTTATGATTTTCCGTCTGCAAATTACACGTTCACAATTGGTGGAGATGATGGTGTCCGGCTTTTTGTAGGGGGTAATCCTACTCCGCACATCAATGGGTATTTTTATCAATCGTATACTACATATACGGGGTCCCCGATTTTCCTCGATGGTCCTACTGAACTCGTTCTTGAGTACTTTGAAGGAAGTGGTCAAAACCGAATCTCATTTTCATACACCTCTACTCCACTTCCTGTAACCTGGTACTATTTTAATGGTTACTACGAAAATGGTGCGAATATTCTTGAGTGGAAGACGGCATCAGAACTTAATAATGTAGGTTTTGACATAGAAAGAAGTTTTGATGGAAAGGCATTTGAAAAAATTGGTTGGACAGGAGGTCATGGAACTTCTAATCAAAATCACGAATATAATTTTTCCGATAAATCACCACGATTAGGTTGGAATTACTATCGACTAACGCAAATTGATTATGATGGAAAGTTTGAATACTCAAGGCTGATTCCAATTTACGTTGATGAATTTGAGGATATTCAAATTTATCCTAATCCCATTAAGGACCACATCTATCTCTCAAGAGTGAATAAGGATTCTGACGTAAGGGTAGCAATAACTAACATTGTTGCTCAACGAACTTATAATCTTTTTCAGGATCCAATTCAACCAGCTCGGTTTGCACTTAATGAGCATCTTTCTCCAGGCATGTATTCTGTGAAAATTACTATGGATGGCAAAGTCTATCTCCGAAAAGTTATTGTCGAATAAGCTCATATTACTTTTTGTCAATAGACGATTTCCCTAATTCCTTTTCCAATTCAGCAATCCTCTGCTGGTATTCTTGTTCGCGCCGCCTTAATTCCTCCTGCGTCGCCTCAAGTTCTTCCATGTTCTGCCGCATTTCTTCTTCTTGTGATTGAAGTTCTTCAGTTTGCTCTTTTGATTGCTGAAGGAGGATCATGGTTTTATGATTTAGATTGGCGGCGTGGATGTTAAGGGCAATGACGCCTGAAACCTTGTCGAGGAATTCTTGAGTGGGACTGTCTACCTCCTTAAGGAAGGCAAGCTCAATCACTCCATGCACCTCGCCGTCTTCCGTTTTCAAGGGAAGGATAATCAGTTTTGCTGGCGTGGTTGTTCCAAGGCCGGATTCAATCTTGATGTAGTTTGCAGGAATGTTTTGAAGATATTTTTTCTCTTTGTCAATATAAGTAGCGCCGATGAGCCCGCTGCCAATTTCAATGCGACCACTGCTAAGACGCTCGCGATTCACACCGAAGGTTGATACGATTTTTAGATGCTCGTCGGTTGGATCATCCTTTACTGCCACGGCCATCGTCCCCTGATGTGCGTTCACATAGCGGACCAGGCTTGTTAAAATATTATGGGCAAGTTCTTCCAGTGAGCCTTTATGCTTACTGATAATGTCACCGAACAGGGCAAGCCCTTCCGTGATCCAATTCCTTACCTTTTCAATTTCTCGCTGGCGCGTGATCTCATCGTTTTGCTTTTGCACTTCACTGGTACGCT
>DASUGQ010000111.1:0-3945 GCA_036273935.1 Cyclobacteriaceae bacterium
GAACGCCATTTACAGCAGGTAAATGAACCGGTTATCGTTGTGGCAAACGCCGGAACCGTAGATACCGTCGACTTCGACGATCTTAACGCCATCGGAAAGTTGAAAAACAAATACCGTTTCTGGATGCACGTTGACGCGGCCTTCGGAGGCTTTGCGGCGTGTTCGGAAAAGTATTCTCACTATCTCGAAGGAATAAATTATGCCGACAGCATCACCGTCGATGCTCACAAATGGCTGAACGTTCCTTACGATTCAGGTATGCAGTTTACACGGCACAAAAATCTCCAGAAGAAAGTCTTTCAAAACCAGGCTGTCTATCTCGGTGGTGATAAAGCCAGCAATGACATTTTGAATTACACACCTGAAAATTCGAGGAGGTTCAGGGCGCTGCCGGCATGGTTTACCCTGATCGCGTACGGACGCGACGGCTATCGTGAAATTATCGAGCGGAATTGTGAGTTGGCACAAAAGCTCCGCGAAAAGATTAAGGCATCCGAAGAATTTCTTCTTTTGGCCCCGGTACGATTGAATGTTGTTTGCTTCACGTTGAATCGGAAAGACTTGTCGGTTGAAATGATACAGGCGTTTCTGGATCGGATACGGGATGACGGAAACGTATATTTCACACCAACCGTATATAAAGAGATACCCGGCATCCGGGCGGCAATCTCTAACTGGCAAACTCTGGAGAAGGATATTGAAATTGCTTTCGAAGTCCTTAGTCGTTTGATCCCTTCTTCTCAATTATCGCAAGACGACTTGAAAGCAGTGAAAGCATTTTAAGCATCTGAAAAAAAATTAGAGGTAAAAATCTCGTGCTTATCTGAATACTTAAAAATATCTTTACAACCCAATTAAAAACTACACCAATGGCAGTTATGACAACTTCTATCGCTGTTGAACGAACGAAACAATCGAGGCTTAAGGAAACCGATTTCAACAACCTGGAATTCGGAAAATACATATCCGATCACATGCTGGTGGCTGCCTATGACGCGGGGCGCTGGCAAGACCTGAAAATAATGCCCTTTGGTGAAATCCCGATGACGCCAGCCATCCTCGCATTACATTACGGGCAATCTGTGTTCGAAGGGCTTAAGGCCTTCAAAAATAAGAATGGTGACATTTGCATTTTCCGGCCGCATAAACACAGCGCGCGATTAAACAAATCCCTGGAAAGAATGTGTATGCCGGAGATCAGTGAAGACATGTTTATTCAAAGTCTTCATCACCTGATTGAATTTGACCAGGAATGGATTCCGACTTCTGAAGGATCATCATTATATATCCGGCCACTTGTATTCGCCACTGAATCACGCTTTGGTGTAAAAATATCAGATAAATACCTGTATGTTTTGATGACAAGTCCGGTAGGGCCATATTTCAGCAAGCCACTCCGCCTGAAAGTTGAGGACACGTATGTACGCGCTGCTGAAGGCGGAACAGGATATGCGAAATGTGCCGGTAACTACGGAGGCGCGTTCTATCCGACGAACCTGGCCAGACAACAAGGTTTCGACCAGGTTCTCTGGACTGATGCAAAAGATCATCGATATATTGATGAAGCCGGCGTGATGAACGTACTCTTTGTTATCGACGGCAAATTAATTACACCAAATCTAAGTTCAGCTATTCTTGATGGTGTTACGCGAGACACGATTTTGAAATTGGCACCTTCACTTGGTATGTCGGTCGAAGAAAGAAAGGTAAGTGTTGACGAAATAATAACCAGCTTGCAGAATGGTAAATTAACGGAAGCCTTTGGAGCCGGTACCGCTGCCGTTGTATCGCCGATTGCTACCATTACCATCAAAGGCAAGGATTACCACTTGCCCGCGGTGAATGATAATAGCTTTCAACTGAGAGCAAAGCAAAAGTTGAATAACATACGCATGGGTGTTGAGCCCGATCCGTTTGGATGGAATTACCTTATTCCGCTTGGCTAAATAAATTTTTGCGCTCAACTGTCCTTTTCTTGGGATGAGTGATTTATTATCTACAAAATACACCAGAAACGAACAGACAATTATAAAGGAAAATCATAGTTAACTAATCTGTACTCTCACTGTGCGCGCCGTATTTTTCAAAAGCAAGGAAGAACCTTTAGTCGTTCAATCTATAAAGAAACCAAAACCAGTAAAGGACCAGGTCCTCATCCGGCTTCATAATGCTGCCCTGAATCATCGCGATTACTGGACTATCACTGAACAGACGCAATCATTTCCGGAGGGAATAATCCTCGGGTCTGATGGCAGCGGAGTGATTGAAATGGTTGGTGAAGATGCCGATCCGCTGCTCATCGGATTGGAAGTGGTTATCAACCCGAGCCTTGAATGGGGAACAAATCCAATCGTGCAGGGTCATGCTTATAAAATTCTTGGTTTTCCTGACAATGGAACGTTCAGCGATTACATCGTTATTTCCAAAAAATATGTATTTGAAAAACCAGAGCATTTAAATTTTGTCCAATCCGCCGCCTTGCCGCTTTCCGGATTAACCGCGTATCGTGCATTGTTTTCCAAGGCACGACTCAGGGCCAAAGAGAAAGTATTGATCACCGGTATAGGTGGGGGAGCGGCGCTTTGGCTTTTGCAATTTGCCGTTGCCTATAAAGCCAACGTGTATGTAACGTCGAGTTCGGACGAAAAAATTGAGAAAGCGAAGAACCTGGGAGCACTTAATGGTTTCAACTACAAAGATGCCGAATGGGCTGACAAGGCGCTGAAAGAAACAAACGGCTTTGATATCATTATCGACAGTGCCGGAGGGAACCAGTTCAACAAGTATATTGAATTAGCTGTTCCTGGAGGACGAATTGTAAACTTCGGGCGAACAGCGGGCAACATTACCAATTTATCGACCCGGCTATTGTACTGGAAACAACTCTCGATTTTCGGGAGTACGATGGGCACAAGAGACGAATTTCTTTCCATGCTTGAATTTGTTGAAGGCCACAAACTGCTTCCCGTTATCGACAGGGTTTTTCCCCTGGAAAATGTAAAGGATGCTTTTCAACACATGGAGCAAGCGAACCAGTTCGGCAAGATCATTTTACAAATTTCTTAAACCGTCATGGATAAATTTCCCGTCACTCCAAAAACTAAAATAACCAGACTTCCCAAAAGAGGGGTTTATGATCAGGATGTCATTTATGCTATTCTGGATGAAGCACTCTTCTGCACACTGGCGTATGTGAAGGACAACTCACCATTTCAGATACCCACCGGGTTTTGCCGGATTGAAAATAAAATCTATATACATGGATCGGTAGGCAGTTTTTACATGCGTGAACTTGCCTCCACAAGGCCAATCGTATGCATAAGTGCAACACTAATTGATGGCCTGGTACTTGCACGCTCAGCATTTCACCATTCCGTAAATTATCGTTCGGTGGTGCTGTTCAGCCAGCCGGAAAAAGTGAAGGATCAGCATGAACTGTACCGGGCGCTCGAGGTTTTCACGAACAAAATGCAGCCCGGACGTTGGGCTGATGTCCGCCAGCCGACTGCCAATGAGTGGAAGGAAACAATGGTTCTTTCATTCACGATTGAAGAAGCTTCTGCAAAAGTTAGGACAGGCGGACCGAAAGACGATGAAGAAGATTACAACCTGGATACCTGGGCAGGCGTTGTGCCCTTAAAACTACAGCGTCTCTCTCCCATTGCTGATGACAAACTGAAAAGTGGTTTGACAGTCCCTGCCTACCTCAATATTGAATAGGCTGTACCTTGAATTCTTTGCCGGACAAAATTATTTGACAAAAGCCATAGCACGAATGAACATGATCAAAACCGCCCTGACTCAAGAAGAAATTATGGCGTGCTGGGAAGTCGTGGAGGCATTGAGGCCGCACCTTGTGAAGGACGATCTCGTAAAAACGGTGAGTGAAATGCAGACGCAGGAGGGCTTTACGATGATTTATATCGAAGAAGATAATAAACCAGT
>DASUGQ010000112.1:0-3765 GCA_036273935.1 Cyclobacteriaceae bacterium
TAAGTTTTTGGGGATTTTTATATTTGCTGTGTGACTAAAACCAACCTATAATAACTACAGTATGGAAGAAACTTTAACCAGTGAACAATATGCAGCATGGAACTCGACAGCGCAGAAGATTGCATTTGCGTTGTGGGCAGTAGCTATCCTGATCGTGATTCTTCATGTCATCAGGCTTTCTTTAACCAATGATGCAAAGATGAAGTACGACTTCATCAACAGAAGTGAGATCCGCACACTTTGGATAGCGGCAGTAATTTTGGTGATTGGTTGTTGCTTTTATGCAAACTCCAACATCACCGAACTTTCCTTCCTGTGGATTTTTGTTCGGGGATTCACAACGTTCGCTATGGGACTGATTGTGGCATTGATCATTCAGAATCTTCTTAAATTTTATTATCCATTCTTTATTGAGAAAAGGTTAAAAGTGCTCCGTTACAAACCGAGGATTTCTCCAAAGACCGGCAAAGCCATGAAACTGCTTAGCGAGTCCGAAGAAGACGCTTATCTGGACGAAGGTATGCAAGCGGAAGAAAATGTTTTTTCTATAGACTATGACGTTTGGAAAGATGAGGAGACTGGCTACGTAAAGATTGAAAAATATGCTGGTCACCTGCACGCTCTTCAGTGCCCTGAATGTAATTACCAAACCTTTAAAGTGGTAAAGGAAGAGATATTGAAAGTTCCGGCAATCGATTCTGACGGTGAATTACTAAAACATTTTCAATGTGGGTATTGTGGCTATAAGGCTAAGAAATCAGTCGTGTTAAAGATGTCTCAGAAATTTGATGAGTCCACCGCGGCCACGGCATAAGAAAAATAAATAGGGAATAAATTAAGAACCCCGGGGCACTCCCGGGGTTCTTTGTCTTTAGACACAAGGCAATTTTATCTGATCGGAATAAAACTTCATTCTTGAATGGGACGTATCCAACAACGTGATCTTTTCAATTGCTGCCTGTTTATGATTAACAAAAACCTCCAGGTAAAAATCGCTCAGTAAATACAAATTCACCTTATAGCCATAGTATCGAATGGCCATAACAAAGGTTCCCTGTTCGTAGAGAACCGTGATCTTTTTCTCCAATGGCAGTCTGCTAAAATCTCTCCACGCGATCATTTAATACGTAAATTTTAGTCCTTACTAAAGATACAGATTTGATTCTTTGTATTGAGTTAATTTCTTGTTATAAAACTACACCATTGCATAATATTGTATGCATGGATAAAAAAATTAAAGCCCCAACGGGGGCTTTAATTACCGGGTGAATGATGGGATTCGAACCCACGACCCTCAGAATCACAATCTGATGTTCTAACCAGCTGAACTACATCCACCATTTCTAAAAATATAAAGTGTGTGTGTGAAGGATTGCAAATTTAGCGGTACTGCGGGAAAATACAAAGCTGCTCCTGCTTTCCTTTTAGGAACGATCAAAAGTTAATCTCAAGCCCGATTTCCCCTCGTGAAGCATGCCGTTTTCAAACGCTAGGGTGCCAGAAACAAGAGTGTGACTGACCTTGGCCTTAAATGTTACGTCCATGAAGGGTGACCAACCACATTTCGCAAGTATGCTTTGCTTATTAACGGTCCACGGATTATTTAAATTCACCAGGACGAGATCTGCGAAGTAGCCTTCCCGGATGAACCCCCGCCTTTCAATTTGAAAAAGGATGGCGGGATTGTGGCTCATCTTCTGCACAATTTTTTCCAGGCTAATCTTTCCTTTGTGATAAAACTCCAGCATGGCAACGAGGCTGTGCTGTATAAGGGGTCCTCCAGATGGAGCGTTGAAATAAGTGTTTTGTTTTTCGTCCCACGTGTGCGGCGCATGGTCAGTCGCGATGACATCAATATGATCATTTAAAACGGACTCGAATATTTTCTGTTGGTCCCCAGAGGTTTTAATCGCCGGATTCCATTTAATCAACGTCCCCAAACGTTCGTAGTCATGATCGTTAAACCAAAGGTGATGAATGCACGCCTCGGCTGTTATTCTTTTCTTTTCCAGGGGAACATTATTTTCAAAAAGTTCTGTTTCCTTCGCGGTGGAAATGTGCAGGATGTGGAGCCGCGTGTCGAACCTTTTTGCGAGATTAACAGCAAAGGAGGATGACTTGTAACAGGCTTCCTCGCTACGAATTAAAGGATGAAATTTGATCGGAACGTCTTCGCCATATTCTTCTCTAAAGGCCGCAGCGTTTGTTTTAATGGTTTGTTCATCCTCACAATGAGTGGCGATAAGCGAGGGGAATGTTGAAAAAAAACTTTCCAGGGCTCGTGGTTCATCTACAAGAAGATTGCCCGTTGACGAGCCCATAAAAATCTTTAGCCCACAAACATTCTTAATATTCGTTTTCAACACTTCTTCGAAATTATCATTGGCGCCCCCCATGTAAAATGAATAATTTGCCAGTGAGGTGCGCGATGCTATTTGATACTTCTCTTCCAGCAGCGCTTGCGTGAAGGCGGGCGGATTCGTGTTAGGCATCTCCATGAAAGAGGTAACACCTCCAGCAACGGCAGCCCGGGATTCACTGAAAATTGTAGCCTTATGCGTTAAGCCCGGTTCACGAAAATGTACCTGGTCATCAATTACACCAGGAAGCAAGTGACTTCCCCTGGCGTCAATTATCTTATCCGCTCGTCTTGAACCCAGGTCTTTCCCAATAACGTCGATATATTCACCTTTGATGAGCACATCTCCTTCAATGACCCTACCTTCGTTCACTATATTTGCGTTCAGTATCAGCGTCGTGTTCATCGTGCAAAATTAAGTTAAGTGACAGACAATTCATCTTTCGAAATTTTTAATCTCAATAGGCAGTTACTGAACGCCGTCGCTGATTTGGGCTTCACTCTTCCAACGGATGTTCAGCAAAAGGCAATTCCGCTTATTCTGGGTGGCCAGGAAGTCATTGGAATAGCTCAAACCGGTACTGGAAAGACGGCAGCGTATCTATTGCCAATTTTGATGAACTTAAGGTATGCGCAGGGTAATGAGCCCAGGGCTGTCGTTTTAGGCCCTACAAAAGAACTTGTTGTGCAGATCGCTGAGCAGGCCAGGCTGTTGGCAAAGTACACGGATATACGCCTTGAATGCCTTTATGGCGGCGTCGGCGCGAAGACACAGATCGGGACCATTCAACAAGGCATAGATTTAATTGTGGCCACGCCTGGTCGGTTTTTGGAAATTTATTCGAAAGGAGAGCTGCCGACAAAACAAATCAAAACCCTGGTACTTGATGAGGCAGATCGAATGATGGACATGGGCTTTATGCCCCAGCTGAGGAAGATCTTGGAAATAATCCCCCGGAAACGCCAGAACCTTTTGTTCTCCGCCACCTTTCCGCAGAAGGTCGAGCGACTAAGCGCCGAGTTCCTAACCTTTCCCATTAAGGTTGAGGTGACCCCTCAAGCCACTACCGCGAAACAAGTCGAGCAGGAAGTCTATCACGTTCCTAACCTTAAAACAAAGATCAACTTCCTCGAGTATTTATTAACCAGTAACGACGAATACAATCGCGTTATCATTTTTACCCGCACGAAAGAAAATGCTAACAATGTTTTTAAATATATCGATCGTAAAGAACTTGGGCCAGCTCGTGTAATTCACTCTAACAAAGGGCAAAACACCCGTATTAATGCAGTAAATGAATTCAAAGCGGGAAAACTTCGGGTACTTGTTTCGACGGATGTAACGGCACGCGGAATTGATGTTACCAAGGTTTCTCATGTAATTAACTTTGATGTTCCCATTCTTT